>JAJZGK010000111.1 GCA_021798485.1 Pseudomonadota bacterium | reverse complement strand
AAAATCGACGGTGACCACCCGATTTTACGGGCGTGCCCGGTCATGACCCCTCCGGCCGCTACGCGGCCTTCAGCGTCATGACCGGGCTGTTGCTGTTACACCACTCGGTGGGACACGACCGACGTACTCGATATTCACCGTGCGCTTGTTGACCTATTTAAGGACGACGAAGACACGATCAGCCCGCCGGGGCCTAGGGATGTGAACTTGCTGCATTCCGCATGCACTAGGCCGTTCACTGGCATCGGCGACCATGAAAAATACGAGCATGACCTTGAGAAAGCGGGAGCGCTGTTCCACTCGCTTGTGCAGAACCATGCATTTCATAATGGGAACAAGCGAACGGCCATAGTGACCCTCCTCACGACGCTGCACCGAAACGGATTCCGTTTCGCGGTGACGGTCGAAGACGATGACATCTATTACTTCGTGTGCAGTGTCGCTCAAAACCAGATGCCTGGTAGTGATGAGCGCTTGGACCCGGATGCCATCGTGGCCGCGATTGCCCGTTGGCTGGACAAGCGGGTTGAAAGCCGAGCTTATGAAGCTGCCGAAGTGTGGACGAAGGATTTCGTGGAGTCTTGTGAGAGGCAGGGCGCTCGCGCCAAGGAGAGCAACGGTTCCATCGTAATCTCCTATGGCCCTCGCAGCGTGAGGATTTCCCAAAGTACCCGCAAGCTGAGCGGACCCGTAACCCGAACCTTCCTGCGTCGCCTCGGGATGAATGAGGTCAACACTGGCGTTACGCTTCACGAATTTTCCCAGCTGGAGGTCGGCGAGCGTGACCAAATCCGGCGTTACATCTCGGCCCTCAAGCGACTGGCAAAGACTTAAAGCCCCTCGTCGTTTGCTATTGCTTATGCTGAGCATGGGGCAGGAGGTGCCCCATGTCTCAGCTTTGCTCCCCTCTTTCGCCCGAAACCATCTGGTCAATCGCCGTCCTCATTGATGGCGGTGATGGACCGCCCCTGACCGCTCTATCTTACGAAGACAGAATCGCCATCCTGGCGGCGGTCATCCGCCTGCGGGAACAGCGCGCCGTCGAAGCGATGCTCCGTGAAGCAAGTGCCAATCCCGCCCTCGCTGATCGCCTGCTTGACCGTGAGGAACGGCGCTTCCTGCCTCGCAAGGGGCGGCGGGGAACTGTCGGGACGGTTGATGACCTCGTCGCCGAAATCCTGCTGTCACCCGAGGGGCTGTTGCTGCTCAACGTGCTGTCGGTACTGATGTCGGCAGTGTGTGGGCGGCCCGTGGCCGTCGGTTTCCTGCCGGGCCTGCCGTTCGGAGTGGTGAGCGGTTGGCGGGCGACGAAATTACGGTGACAGAAATTACGGTGACAGTGCACTTTATAAAAATTAAATTACGGTGACAGTGCACTTTATTCGTGTGATTCAAAACTAATTAAATGCACTGGCACCGTAATTCGTAATTCCCAGTGTCACCGTAATTCCCGAGGAATTAAGTGCAGTGTCACCGTAATTCAAAACTAATTAAATGCACTGGCACCGTAATTCCGGCACCGTAATTCCTGGAAGTCCTGTGGCGCCTGCTGTTGGCGGTCTATCATCGTGACGATCCCGACAGCCATGCCGGATGGATTTTCATCCTGCATTTCCTGGCGTTTTCAGCCCTGACGTATTTCGTCACCTGCTACAAGCCGAAGGGGGCGTGACTCCGGCGAAGGCTACATCGGCAGCACTCGCCCCTTGACTGTTATTCATTCCGTAACGCATAATACAAACCATGCCGATCAAGTCATATGCGGATAAGCGAAGCGCCGATTTCGCCGCCGGAAAGCGCATCAAGGAATTTCAGGCCTTCGAGCGGCAAGCGGTGAAGGCACTGACCAAGCTGAACGCTTCTGTCCGGCTGGTGGAACTGCGCAATCCCCCGTCCAACCGCTTCGAGGCGCTGGGCGGGGATCGCAAAGGGCAGTACAGCATCCGCATCAATGACCAGTGGCGCGTTTGTTTTCGCTGGGCCTTCAACGAGCCTATCGAGGATCGAGACCCCTTAATGATCCCTGGCGACGCCGTTGACGTCGAGATCACCGATTACCACTGAGGCCGCCATGAGCTATCCCGCCATCGATAACCTCCCCCCGATCCATCCAGGCGAAATCCTGCGTGATGAACTGGAGGCGCTGTCCATGAGCGCCCGCAAGTTCGCGGAGCATATCCATGTGCCCCCCAATGCGGTGACGGGCATCCTGAACGGCGACCGAGGGATATCCGCCCAAATGGCCCTCCGCCTGGGGCAGGCCTTCGGCACCGGCCCAGGCTATTGGATGCGGCTGCAAGATACCTACGAGGAGAAATGCGCCCGCGTTGAACTGATCGGCGTGCTGGAGCAGATTGGACGGTTGCCGGCGGCGGAGTGAGGCATTTTCTGAGGCTGAATTACCTTTTAGCTTCAGTGCGGCAATGCGCGGTGGTCCGCGTTTCCAGTTCGGCCGCGCCGGTCAGGCTGGAGATGGAAACGCCGTCATCGGCGGCGGCACTCATTGCTTGGTGATTTCAAGTTTGGCGAGGTCGAAGCCCTGCGTCTGGAGGCGGCTCAGCAGCGCCTGGTAGGCGGCGGGGGCGACCGTTGGCGTGCGGGACAGCACCCACAGATATTTACGCCTGGGCTCGCTGATGGCGACGAGGCGGTAGCCGGGGTCGAGGTCGATCACCCAATAGTCGCCCCAGACCGCAGGGACCCAGCTCAGCCACCACGGGGCGAAGCGAACCTTGAGTTTGGGCGATGTGGGGCCGCCGATCTGCCGCGCCACCCCCACCGCCTCGTCCATCTTGCCGCCGGTCCGTTTGCAGCGGTTCACCACCTTGACCGTGCCGTTTGCCTGCAGGCTGTAGGTGGCGCTCGTCTCGCCCGCACATCCGGCCTGGAACCGGTTCGGGTATTTTGCCACCTCGTACCAAACGCCCATGTAGCGCGGCACATCCAGGTGCGGAATGGTGCCCAGGGGAGCCGGGGCCATCTGAGCGGCTGTGGCCGATGAGCTGCCGTCGATGATCAGGAGCAGTCCGGCGAGAACGATGCGAAGAGGGGCGGGCAACCGGGTTTCTCCTTGATGAACGGCCACCTGGCGGCAGGTGTATCGCAAGTTTACCGCTTGCCGGGCGAAAACGGAACGCGTGCCGGCAGCGCGGGGATGGGGGCGCTGGCGGCCCGCGCGGAAATGACAAAAATCTTAACCGCCGGCTTGACAGCGTTCAGGCAATCAGCACTCTACCGCCACCGGCGGCGATTGGGGCGCCGCGGGGTTGCGGTTTGGAGTGTTGGCCATGAAGCAGGGGTATTTTCCGCGCTGGACCTTGAAAAGCGGGGGCATGGTGGCGCCCGACGAGCGGTTGCCCTGGGGGATGACGGTGCTGCTGGGTATTCAGCATGTGGTGGCCATGTTCGGCTCCACGGCGCTGGCCCCCCTCATCATGGGCTTCGATCCCAATGTGTCGATCTTCTTTTCCGGCATCGGCACCCTGATTTTCTTCCTGGTCACCGGCGGGCGCGTGCCCAGCTATCTCGGCTCCAGTTTCGCCTTCATCGCCGTGGTGGTGGCCGCCACCGGCTATGGCGGCAGCGGCCCCAATCTCAACATCCCCCTGGCTTTGGGCGGCATCATCGGCGCCGGTCTGGTCTATGCCGTCCTCGGCGTGGTGGTGTCGTTCGCCGGCTACCGCTGGGTGGAAAAGCTGATGCCGCCGGCGGTGACCGGCGCCGTGGTGGCGGCCATCGGCCTCAATCTGGCGCCGCTGGCGGTGAAGAATGTCGGGGCCTCGGGCTTCGATACCGCCATCGGTCTGGCCACGGTGCTGATGGTGGCGCTGGTGGCGGTGCGGGCGCCGGCCTCGGCCCGCCGTCTGCCCATTCTGCTGGGCGGGCTGGGCGGCTATCTGCTGTATCTCCTATGCGCCAACGGCCTGGGTCTGGCCAAGGCCATCGATTTCTCCGGCGTGGCCGCCGCCGCCTGGATCGGTCTGCCGCATTTCGTCTCGCCGGTGTTCAAGGCCTCGGCGGTGGGGGTCATCGCTCCGGTGGCCATCATCCTGGTGGCGGAAAATCTGGGCCATATCAAGGCCATCGGCGGCATGAGCGGCCGCAGCCTCGATCCCTATATCGGCCGCGCCTTCATCGGCGACGCTTTGGCCACCATCGTCTCCGGCTTCGGCGGCGGCACCGGGGTGACCACCTATGCCGAAAATATGGGGGTGATGGCCGCCACCCGCATCTTCTCCACCCTGCTGTTCGTGGTGGCGGCGCTGTTCGCCATCCTGCTGGGCTTTTCGCCCAAGTTCGGCATGCTGATCCTGACCATTCCGGTGCCGGTGATCGGCGGGCTGGAACTGGTGGTGTTCGGCCTGATCGCCGCCACCGCCGGCCATATCTGGGTGGAGAACAAGGTGGATTTCGCCCAGCCGCGCACCCTGCTGACGGTGGGGTTGACCGTAACCGCCGGGGCGGGCAATCTGGCCCTCACCCTGGGGCCGCTGGCCCTGGGCGGCATCGGCACCGCCACCTTCGGCGGCATCCTGCTCTATCAGATCCTGCGCCCGAAGCGGGCCTGATCTTTCCCTTTCTCCCGATAACGGAACTCCCGCGATGGCCGATATGGATCTTTCCACCCGCTTCCCCCATCTGCATGTGCTGGGCCACCCGCTGATCCTGCACAAGCTGACGCATATGCGCGACAAAACCACCTCGACCAAAACCTTCCGCCAGCTGCTGCGCGAGATTTCCCTGCTGATGGGCTACGAGATCACCCGCCATCTGCCGCTGTCGCTGGAAGAGGTGGAAACCCCCATCACCACCTGCCGGGCCCCGGTGATCGCCGGCAAGAAGCTGGCGGTGGTGCCGATCCTGCGCGCCGGCATCGGCATGGCCGACGGCCTGCTCGATCTGCTGCCCTCGGCCCGCGTCGGGCATGTGGGGCTCTACCGCGATCACGAAACCCACCGCCCGGTGGAATATCTGGTGAAGCTGCCGGAAACCGAGGGGCGGCTGTTCATCCTGACCGATCCCATGCTGGCCACCGGCCACAGCGCCGTGCATGCCGTGGATGTGCTGCAAAAGCACGGGGTTGCCGCCGATGCCATTCAGCTGATGGCCCTGGTGGCGGCGCCGGAAGGGCTGGAGGTGTTCTTCCGCCATCATCCCACCGTGCCGGTCTATGTGGCGGCGGTGGATCAGTGCCTGAACGAGAACGCCTATATCGTGCCCGGCCTGGGCGATGCCGGCGACCGCCTGTTCGGCACGAAGTAGAGGGGGGTTAGCGGCTGCGCCGTTCCTCCTGGCGCAGCCAGCGGCTGTCGTTGGCGCGCAGGCGGTCGCGCAGGGCGTCGAGGGCCAGGGCGATGGGTTCGCCGGCGAAATCGCGCACGGCGGTGATGCGCTGGCGGGCCAGCCCCAGTTCGCCCTCGGGCCCCACGGCGGCCAGAAACACCATGGCGCAGCCCTGCAGCGCTTCCAGGCGCTGGTTCAGCTTGTCGTGGTCGCCGTCGGGGTGCAGGCCGTCCTGGAAGGTGCGGGTGCTCAAGTGGCGGTAGCCCTCGGCGGTCACCTCGTAGAGCATCAGATTCTTGGTCCAGCCCAGGTGGGCGTCGATACGCGTCAGGTCCTGCGAGGCGATGGCGATGCGCATGGCATGGCTCCTTCCGTGGCGGCGATATCGCCCGCCGCGATGGTGGCGGCCTTGATCAGGGCGTGCAGCGGCTGGCCGGGGCGCAGATCCAGATGATCGCGGGCCTGGGGCGTGATCTGCGACCACAGCCGGGCGCCGCCGCAATCCAGCAGCACATCCACCAGCCCGTCCTCGGCCGGGCCCACCCGCACCACGCGGGCGGGCAAACAGTTCTGAATGCTGACGCGGCCGGGCGGATCCAACGCCAGGGCCACATCGCGGGCGGCAATGCGCACCCGCACGCGCTGCCCCGGCGCCAGCGGCGAGCGCGCCACCAGCAAAGGGCCGCCGCTGAAGGAAAGGCGGGTGATGCCGGCGGCATCGTCGTGCGCCACCACGCTGGCCCGCAGCACCGCGCCGGCATGGCCGCGCCCGGTCAGGCGGGCCAGTTCGGGGCGGGCCAGCAGATCCTCCACCGCTCCATGCGCCGCCACCCGGCCGTTTTGCATCAGGGCCAGGCTGTCGGCCAGTTGCAGCACCTCGTCCATGCTGTGGCTGACATAAAGGATCGGCGTGGCGAAATGCCGCGACAGGGTGGCGATGAAGGGCAGAATCTCGGCCTTGCGGGCGGCGTCGAGGGCGGCCAGCGGTTCGTCCATCAGCAAAAGGCGCGGGCTGGTGAGCAGGGCGCGGCCGATGGCCACCCGCTGTTTCTCGCCCCCCGAAAGGCGGGCGGGGCGGCGCTCCAGCAGCGCCTCGATGCCCAGCACCGCCACCACGTCGTCGAAGGGCACGGCCCGCTCCGCCGCCGGCACGCGGTGCAGCCCGAAGCCGAGATTGGCCCGTACCGACAGATGCGGAAACAGCCGCCCCTCCTGAAACACATAGCCGATGCGCCGCCGCTCGGGCGGCAGATCAAGGCCGGCGGCGGCGTCGAACAGCGGCCGTCCGTCCAGGGCGATGCGGCCCTGCTCGGGGCGGGACAGCCCGGCCACCATGTTGGCCACCGAGGTTTTGCCCGAGCCCGAGGGGCCGAACAGGGCGGTAACGCCGGCGCCGGCGGCCAGGGTCACATCCAGCTGAAAGGCGCCCTGGCGGCGGCGGACGGCGATCTCCAGCATGGCCGTCAGCCCTCCAGACGCCGCTTCAGCCGCCGCGCCAGCAGGTCCGAGGCCAGCAGGGCGGCCAGGGCCACCACGATGGAAATCACGCACAGGCGGGCGGCGGCATCGTCGCCGCCGGGGGTTTGGATCAGGGCGTAAAGGGCGATGGGCAGGGTGCGGGTTTCGCCGGGAATGTCGGAGACGAAGGTGATGGTGGCGCCGAACTCCGACAGCGAGCGGGCAAAGCCCAGGATGGCCCCGGTCAGCACGCCGGGCAGCACCAGCGGCAGGGTGATGGTGAAAAAGGTGCGCAAAGGGCCGCAGCCCAGGGTGCGGGCCGCCTGTTCCAGGCCGTGGTCCACGCTTTCCAGCGACAGGCGCATGGCCCGCACCATCAGCGGAAAGGCCACCACCGCCGAGGCCACCGCCGCCCCCTTCCAGGTGAAGGCCAGGGTGATGCCGAACCAGGCATGCAGGCGCGATCCGATGGGGCCGTTCAGCCCCAGCAGCACCAGCAGGGCATAGCCCACCACCACCGGCGGCAGCACCAGCGGCAGATGCACCAGCCCGTCCAGCAGGGTTTTGCCGGGAAAGCGCAGCCGGGCCAGCACCCAGGCCGCCAGCAGGCCGGGCGGCAGCGATCCGGCCACCGCCCAGCCCGAAACCAGCAGCGACAGATGCAGGGCCTCGCGTTCCAATGGGGTCAGCACGGGCATGGGCGGCGGCTCCGCTGTCAGTTCACCGTGAAACCGTATTTGGCGAACACCCCCCGGGCGGCGGGGGTGGACAGCGCCGCCAGAAAGGCGCGGGCCGCCGGGGTTTCCTTGCCCGCCACCAGGGCGAAGGGATAGCGGATGGGATCGTGCAGGCTGTCGGGCAGGGCGCCCACCACCTTCACCTTGCGGGAAATGGCGGCGTCGGTGGCGTAAACGGCGCCCAGCGGCGCCTCGCCCCGTTCCACCAGGGCCAGGGCGGCGCGCACCGAGGCGGCGCTGGCGATCCTGGGCGCTACCTTGGCCCATTGCCCGGCCCGCGTCATGCTCTGCTTGAAGTAAATGCCGGCGGGCACGCTGTCGGGGTTGCCGGTGGCGATGCGCCCCGATCCGGCCAGGGCGGCGATATCGGTTTTGGCGGTCAGGGCCATGGGGGCGAGCGGCGAGGCGGCGGGAGCGATCAGAACCAGGCGGTTGCCGAGAAGATCGCGGCGGCTGGCGCTGTCGATCAGTTTCTTGCCGGCCAGATAGTCCATCCATTTGAGATCGGCCGAGGCGAAGATCTGCGCCGGCGCCCCCATCTCGATCTGCTTGGCCAGGGTCGAGGAGGCGGCGAACGACAGCTTCACCACCTGGCCGGTCCTGGCGCTGTAATCGGCGGCGATCTCGTTCAGGGCGTTGGTCAGCGAGGCGGCGGCGAACACGTACACCTCGTCGGCGCGGGCCGGCAGGGTGGCCAGGGCCAGGCCAAGGCCGACGGCCAGGGCCAGAAAACGCTTCAGCATGGTCTCTTCATCTCCGGTGCGCGGGTGGCTGCCCGTTATGGTGCATGACGATAGAACGCAAGGCCAGCTTATCGTGGCCGCCCCTTGCCATGCCACAAAAATGTGCATATATTTTTTGTGATTATAAGAAGGGCATTTACAGGGATTTGCGGGTTTTTCCCTGGTATGCTGCGGTGTTTTTAAAATTGTTGTGGGCGTTTTGCGAAAAAAATATGGTATTCGCCGCCTTATTCAATATGTACGAACCCTATATAACGAAAGACTGATTTTATGTTGATTGGGGATTGACGCCCGATTTTCAGACTCCGATACTTGGAACATGAAGCTCTGCCCGAGGGGCAGCGGCGTTTTTCTTAGGGAGAACGGATATGAAGCTGAGTGCCCGCAATGCTCTGAAGGGCAAGGTGGTGGAGATCTCCAAGGGGCAGATCGTCGCCAAGGTCAAGGTGGATGTGGGTGGCCAGACCATCACCTCGGTGGTGTCGGTCGAGGCCATCGATGAATTGTCGCTGCGGGTGGGCGACGAGGTGTCGGCCATCATCAAGTCGACGGAAGTGATGCTGGGCAAGTGATCCGCTTCCCAGGCATGAAAAAGCCCCGCCCGAACCGGGCGGGGCTTTTTCATGCGGGGGCTCCGCCGCTATAGTTGCGGCACACCGGCAGCCGGAAGGAGAGGGCCATGGCGGAACATAAGGTGGAGGCGCTGCTGGCGCTGCGGCGGGCCGGGCGGCCCCTGGTGGGGCGCGACCGCATCGATCTTCTGGAGGCGGTGGCGCTGCAGGGCAGCATCACCAAGGCGGCCAAGGCGGTGGGCTTGAGCTACAAGGCGGCCTGGGATGCCTTGAACGCCGTCAACAATCTGCTGCCGGCGCCGGCGGTGATCGGCCAGACCGGCGGTTCGCACGGCGGCGGCGCCCGCGTTACCGAGGAGGGGCGGGCCCTGATCGCCGGGTTCCGCCTGCTGGAGCAGCGTCTCGACCGGGTGGCGGCCCTGTTGGCCGGCGAGGGCGGCGGCGCCGATCCGCTGTCGCTGCTGTGGAGCCTGGGCATGAAGACCAGCGCCCGCAATGTGTTCCGCTGCACCGTGACCGAAATCCGCGCCGGCGAGGTCAGCGCCGAGGTGGTGATGCGCCTGGCCGGCGAAACCCGGCTGGTGTCGGTGATCACCCAGGACAGCCTGCGCGATCTGGGGCTGACGGTGGGCGGCGAGGTGATGGCCCTGGTGAAATCCTCGTTCGTGGTGCTGGCGTCGGGCGATGGCGGGCTGCGCTTTTCGGCCCGCAACCGCATCCCCGGCACCGTGACCCGGATCGAGGCGGGATCGGTCAACAGCGAGGTTGTCCTCGATATCGGCGGCGGCAAAAGCCTGACGGCGGTGATCACCCGCGATGGCGCCGCCGGCCTGGAACTGGCGGTGGGCGATCAGGCCCTGGCCCTGTTCAAGGCCTCGCACGTGATCCTGGCGGTGTAGTTAAAGCTTCGCTTTTTCCGCCTTGCTGTAGTGGCTGAAATGGCCTTCCCGCGCCGCCTGGCGGCGGGCGCTGGCGATGGCGGCGCGGGTTTTGCCGGGCAGGGCCGCCGCGCCCGGCAGCCGCTCCAGGGCGGCGGAGTGGCAGTGGGGGCAGGCCGGGCTGTCGTCGCCGCGCACCAGCAGTTCAAACTCCTGGCCGCAGGCGGTGCAGTGATAGCTGTAAAGCGGCATGTGGACTCTCCTTGTTTTGTTATACCGGCCAACCATTGAGGTGACGGGTTGGCCGGTATCCAGCGAGCCTTGAGCGAGCGGCCAAGGCGGCGGATGCCGCCGCCCGGCGAGGGACGATACAACCGGTCAATGCATTGGCCGGTTGGTATTATACCGGCCAACCATTGAAGTGACTCGTTGGCCGGTATCCAGCGAGCATTGAGCGAGCGGC
>JAJZGK010000006.1 GCA_021798485.1 Pseudomonadota bacterium | reverse complement strand
CTTGCGCTCCTTGCCGCGCAGCCGCAGCGCGATCTTGCCCGAGGTCGTGGTCTTGCCCGAGCCCTGCAGACCGACCATCAGCACCGGCACCGGCGGCACGCCCACCAGATTGATGTCCTCGGCCGCGCCCAGGGTTTCCACCAGGGTATCGTGAACGATCTTCACCACCATCTGGCCGGGGGTGATGCTGCGCACCACATCCTGGCCGACGGCGCGTTCCTTGACCTTGGCGATGAAGTCCTTGACCACCGAGAGGGCAACATCAGCCTCCAGCAGGGCCACGCGCACCTCGCGCAGCGCCTCAGAGACGTCGGCTTCGGTCAACGCGCCGCGCTTTTTCAGCCGCTCGAAGACATCGCCTAACTTGCTGCTCAAACTCTCGAACATAAGACCTCGTGATCCAAACGACAGTGCAGGCCGGTGCGCGAACCCTCGCGGACCAGCCGGCCTCCTCGGAGGCGGAACGTTCCCAGATGACTGAGAGGATGGGGTTGTACGCCGCCGCGCCGCCGCGAGTCAATGATTTGTTGCGTTCCGGCCAGGGCAATCGGATGAACGCGTGGGTGTTGTTTTACACCACACCGTCTTCGGCGCGATGGCGCATTGAGCGCCCGCGCGAGCGTTCGCGCGTAAGCCAGGCTGGCGGTACGCCAGCGCCCGGCGCTTGAGGGACGCCCATCAAACAGGGCAATCGGCTTATCCAGGATCAAAGCCGCCGCGCCGCGCCGGGGCATACTGGAGCCGACAGCCACACCCTATATAATAGCGATGCCCCTCATGACCACCGACACCGACGACCTTCTCGATTTTCTCAACCTGATGCTGGAATGCGAACGGGCCGGGGCCAAAGCCCTGCGCCTGTTCGAGCTTGAGGAGGCGCCGCCGGCCCTGGCCCGCGCCCTGCCCGCCCTGGCCCGCGACGAGGCCCGCTATTGCGTGCTGCTGTCGCGTGAAATCACCCGCCTGGGCGGCACCCCCAGCAGCGCCACCGGCGATTTCTTCGCCGCCATCACCGCCCTGCCCGACTGGCCGGCCCGCCTCGACCTGCTGGTGCGCGGCCAGGCCTGGGTGGCCCGGCGGCTGGCCGAACGGCTGGAGCATATCGCCGACCCCGACCTCAAGGCCTCCTTACGCGAAATGCACGCCACCCACCTCGTCAACGTCACCGAAGCCCAGCGATTAGCCTTGGAGATCGCATAGGGGAACCGGCACAGCCGGTAACTGGCGCGCCCTCGCGCGCCGCAGCGTTGCCGGAGCGGCAGCGCAGGCATAAGCGAGGATTAGCCAAGCTGGCGGAACGCCAGCGCCCGGCGCTTGAGCGGACATATAAAAACCAAGGTGATCGCTTGACAGGGACGGTATATGTAACCACTATGATTACATTGCTGCCCGGGGAGCCTCATGGCCAGAAATTGCCGTTTCGCCGTTGCCGTTCATGTTTGCGCGGTGCTGACGCTGCGGCGGGATGATCCGCCCGCCACCAGCGACTGGATCGCCAAAAGCGTCAACACCAATCCGGTGGTGGTGCGGCGGCTGCTGTCGGCCCTGGGCAAGGCCGGGCTGGTGAAAAGCCAGCGCGGCACCAGCGGCGGCTCGGCCCTGGCCAAGGAGGCCGCCGCCATCACCCTGCTGGATATTTCCCGCGCGGTGGACGAGGACGAAGGACCGCCGCTGCCGCAGCAGGAGCCCAATCCCGCCTGCCCGGTGGGGGCCAATATCCGCCCCATCCTCACCGACATCCTCGACCGGGCCGAGGCGGCGCGGGACCGGGAGCTGCAACGGACCACCCTGGCCGATATCGCCGCCAGCATCCGGGCCCGCCTGGCGCCATAAGAGTTTGCCCTGAAATGTACATAAGGGCTTTGCCCTGAAATGTAATTGTCACACTTACCGTTACAACACCCACAAGGAGAGCATCATGGTTGAGATCGCCGTCGTCTATCATTCCGGCTATGGCCACACCGCCCGCCAGGCCGCCGCCGTGGCCCGGGGCGTGGACAGCGTGGCCGGCGCCAAGGCCGTGCTGGTGCCGGTCGATCAGATCGAACAGCATTGGCAAACCCTGGAGCAGGCCCAGGGCATCATTTTCGGCTCGCCCACCTATATGGGCGGCGTGTCCGGCCCCTTCAAAACCTTCATGGACGCCAGCTCCAAGGCCTGGTACGCGCGCGCCTGGAAGGACAAGATCGCCGCCGGCTTCACCAATTCGGCCAGCCAGTCGGGCGATAAGCTGAACACGCTGATCCAGCTGGCGGTGTTCGCCGCCCAGCACGGCATGATCTGGACCGGCCTCGACATCCTGCCCGGCAACAACAATTCCCAGGGCAGCGTCGAGGATCTGAACCGTCTGGGCAGCTTCCTGGGCGCCATGGCCCAGAGCAACGCCGATCAGCCGGCCGAACTGGCCCCGCCCGCCGCCGATCTCAAAACCGCCGAGGTGCTGGGCGCCCGCGTGGCCGCCACCACCCTGCGCTTCCATAAGTAACCCCCGGACGGGAAGCGGGGCCGCCCCGCTTCCCGCTGGACTTTCGCCGCAGGCTCCCCATATAACCCGCCTATGCAGACCCTGATGCCGCAAGGCCGCTCTTTCCTGAAAATGCACGGGCTGGGCAACGATTTCGTCGTGCTCGACGCCCGCAGCCGGCCGCTTGCCCTAAGCCCCGACAGCGTGCGCCGCATCGGCGACCGCCATCGCGGCGTCGGCTTCGATCAGCTGGTGGTGCTCCTGCCGCCGCGCCAGGCCGGTGCCGATGTCTTCATGGCCCTTTACAACAACGACGGCTCGGAGGCCGGGGCCTGCGGCAACGCCACCCGTTGCGTGGCCCGCCTGCTGATGACCGAAAGCGGCGGCAGCCGCGCCGTGATCGAAACCGTGTCCGGCCTGTTGACGGCCGAGGCGGCGGCAGGCGGCCTCTACAGCGTCGATATGGGTCCGGCCCGGCTGGAGGCGCGCGACATTCCCCTGGCCCAGGGCACCGACAGCCTGCGCCTGCCCCTGGCCATCGGCGGCCTGGAGGCTCCCTGCGGCGTCGGCATGGGCAACCCCCACGCCGTGTTTTTCGTCACCGATGCCGAAACCGCCGATGTGGCCGGTCTCGGCCCCCAGGTGGAGCATCACCCGCTGTTCCCGCAGAAGACCAACGTGGAGTTCGCCCAGATCCTGGCGCCGGACCGTATCCGCATGCGGGTCTGGGAACGGGGCACCGGCATCACCCAGGCCTGCGGCACCGGCGCCTGCGCCACCCTGGTGGCCGCCGCCCGGCGCGGCCTCACCGGCCGCGCCGCCGAGGTGATTCTGGATGGCGGCAGCCTGCACATCCACTGGCGCGACGACAACCACGTGCTGATGACCGGCCCGGCCAGCCTGGCCTTCGCCGGCACCCTCGACCCGCTGCTGCTGCCATGAGCAAGGAGCCCGACGTCGTCACCTTCGGCTGCCGCCTGAACAGCTACGAATCCGAGGTGATCCGCAGCCACGCCAAGGCGGCGGGCTGGGACGACACCATCATCGTCAACACCTGCGCCGTGACCGGCGAGGCCGAACGCCAGGCCCGCCAGGCCATCCGCAAGCTGCGGCGCGAGCACCCCGAAGCCCGCATCGTGGTCACCGGCTGCGCCGCCCAGATCGATCCCGCCAAATTCGGCGCCATGCCGGAAGTGGACCAGGTGATGGGCAATGCCGAAAAGATGAAGGCGGAAAGCTACCTCACCCCCGCCGAGGACCGCATCCATGTCACCGATATCATGGCCCTGCGCGATACGGCCGGGCATCTGATCTCGGGCTTCGAGGGCCGGGCCCGCGCCTTCGTCGAAATCCAGCAGGGCTGCGATCACCGCTGCACCTTCTGCATCATCCCCTTCGGGCGCGGCCCCAACCGCAGCACCCCCATGGGCCGCATCGTCGAACAGGTGCGCACCCTGGCCCAGGCCGGCTACGGCGAGGTGGTGCTGACCGGGGTGGATATCGCCTCCTACGGCGGCGATCTGCCCGGCCGGCCCGGCCTGGGGCAGATGGTGCGCCGCCTGCTGGCCCAGGTGCCGGAGCTGCCGCGCCTGCGCCTGTCCTCCCTCGACCCCATGGGTCTGGATGACGATCTGCTGCGGCTGATCGCCGAGGAACCGCGCCTGATGCCGCATATCCACCTTTCGGTGCAGGCCGGCGACGATATGATCCTGAAGCGCATGAAGCGCCGCCATCTGCGCGCCGACGTGCTGGATCTGGCCGCCCGCCTGCGCGCCCTGCGCCCCGATCTGGCCCTGGGCGCCGACATCATCGCCGGCTTCCCCACCGAAAGCGAAGAGATGTTCGGGAACAGCCTGCGGCTGGTGACCGAGGCCGGGCTCAGCCATCTGCATGTTTTCCCCTATTCGCCGCGCCCCGGCACCCCGGCCGCCCGCATGCCGCAGGTGGCGAAGGCCGCCATCAAGGAGCGCGCCGCCCGCCTGCGCGCCGAAGGCGAGGCGGCCATGGCCGCCTTCCAGCAGGCCCGGCTGGGCCACACCGCCCTGGTGCTGGTGGAAAAACCCGGTTTCGGCCATTGCCAACATTACCTTCCGGTGCGACTCTCCCAGCCCGCCGCCGAGGGCGCCATCGTTGCGGCGCGCATCATCGCGGTGAACGACGGCCAATTGCAGGGGGAGTGCCAGGAATGAGCGACAACGGCGAGACCAAAACCGGCTGGCTGGGCCGCCTGATGGGCGGCAAGGCCGCGGCTCCGGCCGCCGCCGAAGCGCCGCCGCCGCCGGCCAAACCCAGCTGGGCCGCCCGCCTGCGCGCCGGCCTAAGCCGCTCCTCCTCGCGGCTGACCCAGGGCCTGAGCGACCTTTTCACCAAGCGCAAGCTGGACGAGGAGGCCCTGCAGGACCTGGAGGATCTGCTGATCACCGCCGACCTCGGCACCGCCACCGCCCGGCGCGTGACCCAGGCCCTGGCCAAAACCCGCTTCGATCAGGAAGTCACCTCGGACGAGGTGCGCGAGGCCCTGGCCGAGGATATCACCGCCATCCTGGCCCCGGTGGCGGTGCCGCTCCGCCCCGACCCCGCCCGCAAACCCCATGTGGTGCTGATGGTGGGGGTGAACGGCTCGGGCAAGACCACCACCATCGGCAAGCTGGCCAAAACCTTCCGCGATCAGGGCCTGTCGGTCAGCCTGGCCGCCGGCGACACCTTCCGCGCCGCCGCCGTCGAACAGCTGAAGGTGTGGGGCGAGCGCACCGGCTGCCCGGTGATCGCCCGCGGCCAGGGCGCCGATGCCGCCAGCCTGGCCTTCGAGGCCCTGCAGGAGGCGCAAAGCCGCCAGGACGATCTGTTGCTGATCGATACCGCCGGACGGCTGCAGAACAAGACCGACCTTATGGCCGAACTGCAGAAGGTGGTGCGGGTGATCCGCAAGCAGGATCCCAGCGCCCCCCATGATATTCTGCTGGTGCTGGATGCCACCGTGGGCCAGAACGCCCACAGCCAGGTGGAAATCTTCAAAAGCATGACCGAGGTGACCGGCCTGGTGCTGACCAAGCTGGACGGCACGGCGCGCGGCGGCGTGCTGGTGGCCCTGGCGGAAAAGTTCGGCCTGCCGGTGCATGCCATCGGCATCGGCGAAGCCGCCGATGATCTGCGCCCCTTCGAGGCCCGCGCCTTCGCCCGCTCGCTGCTGGGCCTGGACGACTTCGAATAAGGGGTCAGACCTCGATATTGAGATAGGTGCCGCGCCGGGCGTTGGGATTAAGCGCCTGGCCGTCCACGTTGATCATCGCCTTGCCGCTGGCCGCCACCTGGCTGCCGCTTTTCCCCGAGGGGGCCGCCGCGCGGGCCGAGGACGAGGTGGCCGAGGCCTTGATCGGGGTCATCTCCGCGCCGGCGCCCCGCACCTGCGAAAGGCTGCTGCTCGTACCGCGCGACAGACTGGAGAGAGAGGTGCTGGCCATGGTCGATCCCCGATGATGGTCCGGTGGTTTGATGCCCTTCACCCTACTAGGCAATAATTACCCGGCGGTAAACGGCAGGAGGATTTTTTTTTAAAAACACCGCACCGCCTCCACCCTGGCCTAACCGGATCACAGATGTTAGAAACCCCCTGTTGGCATGGGAGCAGCGAGGGCGGCAAGGCATCATGACTAATTTTGTTAAATTGAAGGCAAATTCTCAGGAAAACATACAATCAAAGCATAATTTCCACCCTAATTACCGCCCAGATATTGACGGCCTTCGCGCCATCGCCATTCTTCCCGTTGTTTTTTTCCATGCATTCCCTCAGCTTATTCCCGGCGGCTTTATCGGCGTTGATATATTTTTCGTTATTTCTGGCTATTTGATTTCGACAATTCTTTTTAAAAGCATCGAACGTGGGCAATTTTCGTTTCTGGAGTTCTATCAGGGCCGCATCCGCCGCCTGTTTCCCGCCCTGCTGCTGATGCTGACCGTCAGCCTGCTGATCGGCCGCAACATGCTGATCGGCCACGAATGGCGCTCGTTGGGGGCGCAAGTGGCGGCGGGCCTGGGATTTTATCAAAACTTCCATCTTCTGCATCAGGTTGGCTATTTCGATACCGCCGCCGAATTGAAACCCATGCTCCACTTATGGTCACTCTCCATAGAAGAGCAATATTATCTGGTTTTCCCTTTAATTCTTGTTCTGAGCCGTAAAAAGAAATGGCTTTTGGGGTTGATCGTATTTTTTGCCATGGCCTCGTTCTCGGCCGATCTTGTGGTGGGGCGCACCCATATCGCCCGGAGTTTTTTCCTGCCCTACACCCGGTTCTGGGAATTGCTCGGCGGCGCCGTGCTGGCCTGGGCGGGATTGAATGTGCCGCGCTGGGCCGAATCGCCGCAGCCCCGCCGCCTGCATTCCCTGCTGTCGCTGGCCGGCTTTGCCCTGATCCTTACCGGGGTTTTCGCCTTCAACAGCGGCATGGCCTATCCCGGCTGGCGGGCCTTGCTGCCGGTGCTTGGCGCCATCGCCCTGATCGGAGCGGGGCGGCATGGACTGATCAATCGGATGGTTCTCAGCAATCCCGCCGCCATTTTCATCGGTCGGATCAGCTACCCGCTTTATCTTTGGCACTGGCCCATCCTGTCTTTCATGACCATCGCCAACGGCCATCGCCCCGATCCGGTCAAAGCCCTGGCCGCCATTGCCGCCAGTCTGGTTCTTTCCTGGCTGACCTATACCCTGGTTGAAAAGCCGATCCGCAACGCCTCGCCCCCCAAGCCCCGGATCGTTCCCGTTCTGCTGGGATGCGGTCTGATCGTAGCCCTTGTGGGGGCGGAGGCACGGCATTTCGCCAAGCCTTATGACACCGCCACCATGAACATTATTAATTCGTGGGAATTCCGGGGCTATCCCCTGCCCGCCGGAGCCCGCCAGGATCCGGTAAGCCAACGCTTGTTCCTCGGCGACAATCCCCGGCGTAAAATTTTATTCCTCGGCGACAGTCATGCCCTGCAATACGGCAACCTTCTGGGAGAGCTGTGGCGGCAGCGGGCCCGAAACGGCACACCGCCCCAGATCATCATCGATCACACCCGTCCCGACTTCCCCCTGGATCTCAGCGCGGATGAAGCTGCCGATCCCGGCATTCAAACGGTGGTTCTCTCGTCGTTCTGGGCGCTGCATTATCTGGACGGCAAAGTAAACCAGAAGATCCGCTGCTGCGGCACCGGCCTGATGGGGGTGATCGGCAAGGCCAACGCCCCGCTCACCCCCACGGAGATGGAGCACCTGGACCAGCGTCTGGAGGCATCAATCCGGCAGATCCAGGCCAGCGGGCGCCATGTGATCCTGATCCTCGACAACAGCTTCGGCGAGGAAACCTCGCCCCGCTTCATGCTGAAACGCTCGCTCCTGGAAGGCATCCATCCCGTCAGCACGTCGCTCGACCGCGCCACCATGCTCGATCGCGACGGCACCGCCCGCCGCCATGTGCTGGCCGTTGCCGCCAAAACCGGCATCACCGTCATCGATCCCCTGGCAACACTCTGCCCCGGGGATCACTGCATCACCCGGACCGCCGAGGGCATCCCGGTCAACAAGGATTACGATCACCTTTCCCTGAACACCGTGCTGCATCACATCCATTATCTGGATGACCTGATCCTGCGGCCTTGAGTCATACCGGCCAACCGGTGAAGAGACGGGTTGGCCGGTTTCCAGCGAGCATTGAGCTTAAGGATGCCGCCGCCCGGCGAGGGGCGCAATTCATGGGCCGGTTGGTATAAAAGGAATCCCCCCCCCCCCCCCCCCCCCCCCGCACGCTTGGGGAAAAAAGACCCCCCCCCCCCCCCCCCCGCAGGCTTCCGCGATGAAGCAAAAAAAGAGCGTACCCGGATGGTCTGGGCACGCTCTGATCCCTCTTGACCTTTGGCGCCCAAAGCGCCGCCAAGGCGTGATGCGATCCAGCCTGGCCGGAACCGCTTCAACGCCTTCCCGGGGCGGTCAGTGCCCGCAGCTGCAGCCGCAGCCGGTTTTGACCTCGAGGGCGGCCACGCCCGGCAGGGTCTTGCCTTCCAGCCATTCCAGGAAAGCGCCGCCGGCGGTGGAGATGTAGGAGAACTCCTCTTCCACCCCGGCCTTGGCCAGGGCCGCCACGGTATCGCCGCCGCCGGCCACGGTCAGCAGCGAGCCGGCCTTGGTCAGCCTGGCCGCGGCCTGGGCCACGGCGTTGGTGGCGGCATCGAAGGGGGCGATTTCAAAGGCGCCCAGCGGGCCGTTCCACACCAGGGTTTTGCAGGTGGCGAGCAGAGCGGCGATCTCCTTGGCGCTGGCCGGGCCGGCGTCGAGGATCATCTTGTCGTCCGGAACGGCGTTCAGGGCCACCACCTGATGGGAGGCGTTTTCGGCGAACTCCCCGGCCACCACCACGTCGGAGGGCAGCACGATTTTGCAGTTGGCCGCTTCGGCCTTGGCGATGATGGCCCGCGCGGTATCGGCCAGATCCTTCTCGCACAGCGATTTGCCGACATGGCCGCCCTGGGCGTAGAGGAAGGTGTTGGCCATGCCGCCGCCGATGATCAGATAATCCACCTTGGCCACCAGATTGCCCAGCAGATCGAGCTTGGTGGAGACCTTGGCCCCGCCCACCACGGCGGCCACCGGCTTTTGCGGATGCTCCAGGGCCTTGCCCAGGGCTTCCAGTTCGGCCTGCATCAGGCGGCCGGCATAGGCCGGGATCAGGCGGGCGATGGCCTCGGTGGAGGCATGGGCGCGGTGCGCGGTGGAAAAGGCGTCGTTGACGTAGGCCTCGCCCAGATCGGCCAGGGCGCGGGCGAACACCGGATCGTTCTTCTCTTCCTCGGGATGGAAACGCACGTTCTCCATCAGCAGCACGTCGCCGTCGCGCAGGGCCTGCACCGCCTCGACGGCATCGGGGCCGATGACATCGTCGGCCCAGGCCACCGGGCGGCCCACGGCCTTGGCCAGCGGCTCCACCAGCAGCTTCTGGCTGTACTTGTCCTCGCGCCCCTTGGGACGGCCGAAATGGGTGAGGATGATGACCTTGGCCCCCTTCTCCGCCAGTTCGCGGATGGTGGCGGCGGAACGGTCGATGCGGGTGGTGTCGGTGACCTTGCCGTCCTTGGCCGGCACGTTGAGATCGGCGCGCAGCACCACGCGCTTGCCGCGGGCGTCCAGGTGATCGAGGGTGCGGAACATGGCTGTCAATCCTTGCTGATCAGGCTGCGGAAACGGGATCTCCCTCCCGCCGGTGGCGGGAGGGAGATAAAACCGCTTGGTCGTGAAGAGACCGGCGCCTACTTCACACCGGCCACATGGCGCACGAAGCGCAGCATGTTGCAGGTATAGCCGTATTCGTTGTCGTACCAGGTCACCACCTTGACGAAGGTGGTGTCGAGGGCGATGCCGGCACCGGCGTCGAAGATGGAGGGCAGCGGGCAGCCGCGGAAATCGGTGGAAACCACCTTCTCCTCGGTGTAGCCCAGAATGCCCTTCAGCGGGCCTTCCGAGGCCGCCTTCATGGCCTTGCAGATCTCCTCGTAAGAGGCTTCCTTGACCAGCTCCACGGTGAGATCCACCACCGAGACATCGGAGGTGGGCACGCGGAAGGACATGCCGGTCAGCTTCTTGTTCAGCTCGGGGATGACCTTGCCCACGGCCTTGGCGGCACCGGTGGAGGAGGGGATGATGTTTTCCAGAATGCCGCGGCCACCGCGCCAGTCCTTGTGCGAGGGGCCGTCCACGGTCTTCTGGGTGGCGGTGGCGGCATGCACGGTGCTCATCAGGCCGCGCTTCACGCCCCAGGTGTCGTTCAGCACCTTGGCGACGGGGGCCAGGCAGTTGGTGGTGCAGGAGGCCGCCGAGACGATGCTTTCACCGGCATACGTCTCGTGGTTGACGCCGAAGACGAACATCGGGGTGTCGTCCTTCGAGGGGGCCGACTGCACCACCTTCTTGGCGCCGGCGGCCAGATGCTTCTCGCAGGCTTCCTTGGTGAGGAACAGGCCGGTGGATTCGATCACCACGTCAACGCCCACCTCGCCCCACTTCAGCTCGGCCGGATCCTTGACGGCGGTGAGGCGGATGGTCTTGCCGTTGACCACCAGATTGCCGCCGGACACCGCGATCTCGCCGTTGAAGCGGCCATGCACCGAATCGTACTTCAGCATGTAGGCCAGATAATCGGCATCGAGAAGATCGTTGATGGCCACGATCTCGAGATCGGAAAATTCCTTGGTGGCGGCGCGGAACACCATGCGCCCGATGCGGCCGAAGCCGTTGATGGCGACGCGAACAGTCATTGCTCTCCTCCAGTCGGTTCTCTGCAGGCAGCCGGACGGCTGCTGATCTTTGCGGTAACGCACCGGCGCGGACGGACCCGGTCTCGCCGCCGGGATGAATAGGATCGGGAAAAGATTTGTCATAGTCGGCGGCAACAATCCAGCCTCTTATCTACAGGGGGAACGCATTTGCGCTCCCCCTGGTTTTTTTACGTGTCCGCTCAAACGCCGGGCGGCGGGCTCCGCCCGCCTTGGCTGGTCCTCACTTGCCCTCCGATGCCCCAGGGGGCATCTTCGGCCGTTCCGGCGCGCGAGGGTGCGCTAGTCAGCCGCGATGCGGCTTCCATAGGCAATCACCCTGCTCTTCATGTCCCCCCCCCCTGGAATAACGGTTTTGCCGCGATCACGCCCTTGACAGTGGCCCCGTCTTGCTCTCATTATCCGGCCCTCGTGTGGGGCCGTAGCTCAGCTGGGAGAGCGACGCGTTCGCAATGCGTAGGTCGGGAGTTCGATCCTCCTCGGCTCCACCAATTCCCTTTTTGCCGCCAAACCGCCGGTCCCGCTTCGTGGCCGGCTTTTTTGCGCGCCGTTACATTTTGATACGGTTTCCCCCGCCGCCGACAAACTTTGTGACAGGTTTGGCCTTATGCTGCATCCCAGCATCACGAGGACCGAACCATCATGAATTTTACCGTGCGAGACATCGTCACCCCTCTGGCCGCCATTCTGTTCCTGGTCATGGCCGTCAGCGGCGTCGCCCTGTTCTTCCATATCACCCCCAATCTGTTCCGCACCGCCCATGAATGGCTGGGCCTGCTGTTCGCCGCCCTGGCGGTGTGGCACGCCTCGCGCTACTGGCGCGGCCTGCTGGGCTATCTGAAGCGTCCCGTTTCGCTGATCGCCATCACCCTGGCCGTGGGGCTGTCGCTTGCGACCATCGGCCTGACCGGCACGCTGGGCCATGGCCGCGGCAATCCGCATCAGGTGATCGAGGCCCTGGCTCAGGCCCCTCTCGACAAGGCCGCCGCCGCCTTCGGCCTGACCGGCCCCGAGGCCCTGGCCCGCCTGCAGGCCAAGGGCATCAGCGCCGAGGCCGGCCAGCCGGTCCGCGAGGTGGCGCGCAACGCCCACATGCGCCCGGTGGAAATGCTGGCGCTGCTGTCGGGCCAAACAGCCGGAGACGACGACGACGACTGAAAACAGTCTTCACCGCCACAGACGGTTCCGGCCCCCCTGCCGGGACCGGAGGCGCCTGCCGGTCTGGTGGGAAAATGATCAAAGGCTCTTTTTTCCCCTGGTCAGGAACGGGAGCAATGTGAAACCTTGCCGGGGGCGACAACCAGCAGGACAAGGTCAACGATGCGGCGATGGTCCGCTTTGCATGTTCCTTCCCTTTCCGCCCAGGCCGCCTTACGGTTGCTGGGCCTGCTGCTGCTTATTCTGACGACCCCGCTCCCGGCCCGGGCCGCCGCCAGTCCGCCGCTGCGGCTGGAACCGGGCGATAGCGTCCGCTCGCTGTCGGGCCATCTCGATCTGCTGCGCGACCCCGGCGGCGCCTTAAGCGTGGAGCAGGTGGCCAGCCCGGCCTGGGCCGGACGTTTCCGGCCCCTGGCCTCGCAACTGGCCCTGGGCTTTACCCACGATACCGTGTGGCTGCGCTTTTCAATCAGCGCCGCCCCCGGCACCGCCGCCGACTGGTGGCTCAGCATGCTGCCGCCCTTCGTCAACGATATTACCCTCTACCGTCCCGATCCCGCGCATCCCGGGCACTTCACGGCCCACGCCACCGGCAATCTGCGCCCCCTGTCCAGCCGCGATTGGGACAGCCGCGCCTTCGTGCTGCGCCTGCCCGCAAGCGCCGATCCGAGCACCGTTTATCTGCGCATCCGCACCGGCACCTCCATGATCCTTGGCCTGCGGATGATGACCACGCGCGGCCTGATCGCCAGCGACAATGCCGACCTGCTGAAGCTGGGCCTGATTTTCGGTTCCCTGGGGCTGATGGCGCTGATGTCGGCGGTGCTGGGGGTATGGCTGCGCCAGCGGCTGTTTCTGCTCTACAGCCTCTATGTTTCCTCGGCTCTGGGCGTGCTGTTCACCATCAGCGGCCTGGCCGCCCTGCTGCTGTGGCCCGATACCCCGCTGCTGACCAGCCGGCTGGTGGGCGTGACCGGGGCGATCTGCGCGCTGATCGGCGCCCAGGCCTTCATCGTTCTGCTGGATCTGCCCCGCCACCTGCCGCGGCTGGCCAAGGTGTTCCACCTGCTGACCGCCATCGCCGCCCTGTGCGGCCTGCTGGCCGCCACCGGGCATTGGGGACTGGCCGCCCCCTGGCTCAACAGCCTGGTTCTGGCCGGGCTGCTGCTGGCCGAAGGGGCCGCCGCCTATCTGTGGTGGCGCAAGGTGCCGTCGGCCAGCCTGTTCCTGCTGGCCTTCTCGGCCAACGTGGTGGGATTTTCCATCGCCATCAGCCGTTTTCTGGGGTTTCTGCCCGCCCTGGATCACGAGGACTGGCATTCGCATATGACGGCGCTGGTGCATGTGGTGGGCCTGGGTATCGCCCTGGCCTACCGCCTGCGGCGGGAACAGGCCCAATCCCGCCTGGCCCTGGCCCGCTCGCTGGAGGCCGAGCATCAGGCCCGCGCCCTGCTGGAAGACCGCGTGGCCGAGCGCACCGCCGCCCTGCAGGTGGAAATCGACCAGCGCCGCCGCGCCCTGGACCGCATCGCCGCCAGCGAGCGCCGCTCGCGCACCTTTCTGGCCAGCGTGCCGCTGCCGCTGCTGATCGTCGATATCACCGATGGCCGCCTGCTGTTCTGGAACGAGGCCTTCGCCACCCTGCTGGGCCTGGCCGCCAACGAAGGCCCGCTGCCCTCCATCGGCGATTTCTACGCCGACCCCGCCGACCGCGCCAGGGTACGGGCCATGGTGGCGAAGGCCGAGGGGCCCTGCCTTCTGGAACTGCGCCTGCGCACGGTGCAGGGCCGCGATTTCTGGGCCAGCGTCACCCTGGTGCGCGACGATCAGGACGGACGGCCCTGCATCTTCGCCGCCGTCATGGATATTTCCGCGCTGAAGGAGCACGAGGCCACCCTGCGCCGCGCCAAGGAGGCGGCGGAGGCCGCCGACCGCGCCAAGAGCGACTTCCTGGCCATGATGAGCCACGAGATCCGCACCCCCATGAC
Organism: Pseudomonadota bacterium; assembly: GCA_021798485.1. GTDB lineage: Bacteria > Pseudomonadota > Alphaproteobacteria > Rhodospirillales > Magnetospirillaceae > JAJZGK01. The sequence continues at coordinate 24,665 of JAJZGK010000006.1, read as the reverse complement.
CGGCATCATCAGCGTGGCCGCCCTGCTGATGGATACCCGCCTCACCCCCGAGCAGCGCGACTGGGTGCGCATCATCACCGGCTCGGGCGAAAGCCTGCTCACCATCCTGAACGACATTCTGGACTTTTCCAAACTGGAGCAGGACCGCCTGGATCTGGAAAACGCCCCCTTCGCCCTGCCCAAGCTGCTCGCCGACGTGGTGGAACTGATGCGCGGCCACGCCGAGGCCAAAGGCATCGCCCTGGCCCTGAATACCGGCCGGCTGCCCGAATGGCTTTCCGGCGATGCCGCCCGTTTGCGCCAGATCCTGCTCAATCTGATCGGCAACGCCATCAAGTTCACCGATCACGGCCGCGTCGATGTGAGCGTGACCAGCCGCCGCCTGAGCGATGGCCGCCACCAGATTCTCTGCACCATCGCCGATACCGGCATCGGCATCGCGCCCGAGGCCCAGGTCCGGCTGTTTCAGCCCTTTCATCAGGCCGATGCCAGTATCAGCCGCCGCTTCGGCGGCACCGGGCTGGGCCTGGCCATCAGCCGCCGCCTGGCCGTGGCCATGGGCGGCAGCATCACCGTGGACAGCCAGCCCGCCCGGGGCAGCATCTTCAGCGTGAGCCTGCCCCTGCCCGACGCCAGCCCGCCGCCTCTTCAGGATCCCGCCGCCATGACCGCCACGCCCCTGCCCCCCCTTTCCATCCTGCTGGCCGAGGACAATCCGGTGAACGCCATGGTGGTGCAGGCCCTGCTGGCCCGCGACGGCCACCGTTTCGAGCTGGCCCGCACCGGGCGCGAGGCCCTGCAGCGCATCGAGGCGGCCCCGCCCGGCCACTATGATCTGATTTTGATGGATATGCAGATGCCCGACATGGACGGGCTGGACGCCACCCGCGCCATCCGCGCCCTGCAAGGCCCGCGCCGCGCCATTCCCATCATCGCCATGACCGCCAACGCCTTCCAAAGCGATCAGGACCTGTGCCGCGCCGCCGGAATGAACGGCTATCTCAGCAAACCGGTGGACCCGCTGGGCCTGCAAGAGGAGATCCGCCGGGTGTTGGCCGGCGCCGCCTGAGGGCGCCGCCAGCCTGCCCCCCCGTCAGGCCTGGCGCAGATGCTCGGCGTACTGGCGGTCGTGGCGCAGGATGTGATCGAACAGCCAGCCGCGCAAAAAGACCAGAACCTCGCGGCTCAGGCCTTGCGGCGCCTCGCTGCGGGCTTGCCGGGCGATGGACTGCAGGCGGGCGAACAGCTGATCGTGCTCGTGCTTGTGCCGCTCCCAGCCGGGATAGCCCGACACCGACAGCAAGGCGATCTCGCGGTCGAAATGAATCTCGGTGTAGCGGAACAGCTCATCCAGAATCAGCGCCACATGCTCGTCGCCGAAACCGGCATAGCAGGCCACCAGGGTGCTGTTCAGGAGATCCACCAGGATCTTGTGATCCTCATCCAGCGACGGAATGCCGACACTGAGATCGCCGCTCCAGCGGATGACGATATCCTCGGGATCGAGGGCGGAAGACGGGGCGTTCAGCATCAGGCGGCCTCCAATCGCAGGCTTTCCACCGACGTGCGGGCGGCGGCATCCTCGAGTCCGGTCATGGACGACAGGAACATGGCGGCGGCGGTGACCCCCTCGCGGTGGGCCACCGTCTGCGGCTGGCCCTGGGCCAGGGCCTCGGCCACGGTTTCGTCGTAGGCTTCGGCGATCATTTTGCGCATGGCATCGTCCACGGTGTTGTCCTCCCGGCTCTTGTCCCGGCCAGGAAAAAGCAACCGCCATGCCAGAGGCCGTTCCCCGCAAAAGCCGCGGAACCTCCCTGGAAATTCCGCGGCGGCGGGGGAAAACGGGCCGCCTTTCTTGCAAACTGCGACTGCAGAATGCGAATTTATACCAACCGGCCAATGCATTGACCGGTTGTATCGTCCCTCGCCGGGCGGCGGCATCCGCCGCCTTGGCCGCTCGCTCAAGGCTCGCTGGATACCGGCCAACCCGTCACTTCAAGGGTTGGCCGGTATTACATCAGCAGAACCACCTTGCCGGTGGCGGCGCGGCCCTTCAGCAGGCCGATGGCCCGGCCCGCCTCGGCCAGGGGCAGCTGCTGCGACACATGGGGGGTGATCACCCCCTTGTCGTACCAGTCGAGCAGGCTGCGGTAGCTGCGGCGCAGCCCCTCGGGATCGAGCGCGCGGTAGGCCCCCCACCAATAGCCGATGACGGTCAGATTTTTCACCAGCAGCAGATTGGCGGGAATTTGCGGCACCGTGCCGCTGGCGAAGCCGATGACCATCAGGCGGCCATCGGGGGCGGTGCTGCGCAGCGAGGCGGTGAACACATCGCCGCCCACCGGATCATAGACCACATCGGCGCCGCGCCCGCCGGTCAGGGCCCGCACCCGCTCGCGCACATCCTCGCTTTTGTAATCGATGCCGTGGTCGGCGCCCATGGCCGCCGCCACCGCCAGCTTGTCGGCGCCGCCCGCCGTGGCGATGACCCTGGCCCCCAGGGCCCGGCCCACCGCCACCGCCGTCAGCCCCACGCCGCCGGCGGCGCCGTGCACCAGCAGGGTTTCCCCGGCCTTGAGGCGGGCCTTTTCCACCAGCCCGTGATGCGAGGTGCCCCACACCACCGGAAAACCGGCGGCATCAGCCCAGCCCATGCTGTCGGGGATGACGTAAACATCGCTGTCTTGCGCCACCACCTGCTCGGCGAAGCCGCCGCAATCCACATTGGCCATCACCCGGTCGCCGGGCCGGCAGTGGCGCACGCCATCGGCCACCTCCAGCACCTCGCCCGCCACCTCGAAGCCGGGGATGAAGGGCGGCTCCTGCTTCTGCTGGTATTTTCCGGCGATCAGCAGGCCATCGGCGAAATTCACCCCCGCCGCCTTCACGGCGATGCGCACCCCGCCCGCCGTCAACGCCGGTTCGGGCACCGCGCACAGCTTGAGCCCGGTTTCGTCTCCCAGTTCGGAACAGATGACCGCGCGCATGCACTTTCCTCCTTGATCCCGCCGCCCGGACCGCCATGATGCGGGCGGAAGCGTTTTTATCCTTGATGAGGCAGTGTTATCGCATGCGCGGCTATTTCGGCATAGGGGTGGAAGGGGTGAGCAAACAGGCCAATGTGGGCAGCCTGTTCCGCTCGGCCCATGCCTTCGGGGCCAGTTTCGTCTTCACCATCGCCGCCGATTACACCAAAAGCGGCGGCAAAACCGCCGACACCTCGGATGCCGTGGATCAGGTGCCGTTCTACGCCTTTCCCGATCTGGCCGCCCTGGCCCTGCCGTCCGGCTGCCGGCTGGTGGGGGTGGAACTGGTGGAGGATGCCGTGGATCTGCCCAGCTTCCACCATCCGGCCCAGGCCGCCTATGTGCTGGGACGGGAACGGGGTTCGCTGACCCCGGCCCTGCTGGCCCGCTGCGACCACGTGATCAAGATCCCCACCCGCTTTTGCGTCAATCTGGGCATCGCCGGGGCCATCGTCATGTACGACCGCGTGACCAGCCTGGGCCGTTTCGCGCCGCGCCCGGTACGGGCCGGCGGCCCCACCGAGGCGCGGGCCGAACATGTGCACGGCCGTCCGCTGTTCCGCAGCTCCGAACGCATGGCCCTGCACCAGGCCCAGCCTCCGGCGCGCGGCCCGGCCGACCAGGACGAGCCCGCCTAGATTTTAAGCTGCGATGGTTGGTTCCAGCCGCCATTGAGGCGGCGGCCAAGCGGCCGGAGGCCGCGCCCGGCGAGGGACCATACGGAGGGTCAAGCCCTTGACCCTCCGGTATCATACGAACCGCAATTCAATAATACCAACCGCCCAATGAATTGACCGGTTGTATCGTCCCTCGCCGGGCGGCGGCATCCGCCGCCTTGGCCGCTCGCTCAATGCTCGCTGGAGACCGGCCAACGAGTCACTTCAATGGTTGGCCGGTATAACCCCGGTCAGTTTTTCCAGAAATCCGGGGAGACCACCACCAGCAGCAGGTAAAGCTCCAGGCGGCCGTAGAGCATGGCCGCCGACAGCAGCCATTTGGCATTGTCGGGCAGATGGGCGTAGCCGGTCATGGGGCCGACCCGCTCGGTCAGCCCGGCGCCCAGATTGCCGAGGGCGGCGGCGGCGGCGGTGAGCGCCGTGAGAAAATCCATGCCCACCATGCCCAGCAGCATGGCCAGGATGGCGAAGGACAGGCAATAGAGGAACAGGTGCCCCAGCACCGATTCGCGCACGGCGCCGCTGATCTGGCAGCGCTCGTAGGCGGGCAGCAGCACGGCGTGCGGCCGCACCAGGCGGGCCAGCTGCATCCTGGCGCTGGCGAACAGGATCTGCAGACGGAAAATCTTCAGCCCGCCCGCCGGCGATCCGGCGCAGCCGCCGACGAACATCAGGAAAAACAGAATAACCAGGGGCAAGCCGCCCCAGCCGCCCCAGTCGAGGGTGGCGTAGCCGGTGCTGGTCAGCACCGAGGTGGCGGCGAACAGACCGTGCCGCAGCGCCGGCAGCGGCTTGGCATTGTGGGTGAACAGCAGCCAGGCGGCGATGGCCAGGGCCGACAGCACGATCAGCGACAGATACCAGCGCAGCTGGCTGTTGCCCCGCACCTGCGCCCAGCGCCGCTGGGCGATCTGCGGATAAAGAATGAAGGGGGCGCCGCTCATCAGCATGCCCAGCAGGATCACCCAATCCACGCCGGGCCGGTGCCAGCTGCCGATGGAGCCGTCGCTGGAGGAAAAGCCGCCGGTGGAGACCGTGCCCATGGCATGCAGCAGGGCATCGAAGGGGGTCATGCCGGCCAGCCACAGCAGCAGCGTGAACAGCACGCTGAGCAGCCCATAGGTCAGCAGCACCAGCAGCACGGTGCGCGCCCCGCGCGACATCACCCGGTCGCTGCCCACGGCGCCGCTGCTTTCCAGCCGGAACATCTGCATGCCCCCCACCCCGAGATCCGGCAGCACGGTAAAGGACACCAGCAGGAAACCGGCGCCGCCCAGCCATTGCAGCAGGGCCCGCCACATCAGAATGCCGGGCGGCATGTGCGGCAGGCCGTGCAGCACGGTGGAGCCGGTGGTGGTCACCCCGCTCACCGCCTCGAACCAGGCATCGGTGGCCGAAAGATGCAGATGCGAAAAGGCGAAGGGGAACGAACCGGCCAGGCTGGCGGCCAGCAATCCGGCCACCGGCAGCAGAAAGGTCTGGCGGATGGAAAAGTCGCGCCGCCGGCCGGCCAGATTGGCCGCCGCCAGGGCCAGCCCCAAAAACAGGGTGACGCCGGCCGAGGCGGTGAACACCAGCCAGTCGGGATTGCCGTCAACGGCGTCCACCAGCGCCGGCAGGCCCATGGCCAGGGCCAGCACCGCCAGCACCAGGCCGGTCACGAACAGCACGGGGCGCAGATCGGTCATGGTCCTACTCCCGCCAGAAGCCGCGTGTCAGCAGCACCAGAACGGTGGCCACCTCCAGCCGGCCCAGCAGCATGCCGGCGGTCAGCAACGCCTTGGCCGCCAGCGGCACCGCCGCATAGCCGTGCCCCGGCCCCACCAGTTCGCCCAGCCCCGGCCCCACATTGCCCAGGGCCGAGGCCGAAGCCGACAGGCTGGTCAGAGCGTCGAGTCCGGTCATGGTCAGGGCCAGGGCCAGACCGGCGAAGGCGAAGAAATAAAACATGACGAAGGTCAGCACCGAACGCAGGGCCATATCATCCACCATCCGGCCGTTGAAGCGGATGACGAACACCCCGTGCGGATGCAAAAGCCGCCGGGTTTGCTGGCGCACCATGGCGAACAGAACCTCGTAGCGGAACACCTTGATGCCCCCCGCCGTCGAGCCGGTGCAGCCGCCCACGAAGGCCAGCATGAAGAACACCACCTCGGCGAAATGGCCCCAGCGGTCGTAGTCGTTGGAAAAGAAGCCGGTGGTGGTCAGCATGGCCACCACGTTGAAGGTGGAGGCGCGAAAGGATTCGTAGGCCGGCATGTTCTTCACCGCCCAGTTCCAGAAGGTCAGCAGCAGCGAAAAGAACAGCATGGTGGAAAGGTACCAGCGCAGCTGGCTGTCCTTGAAAAGCGCCCAGCCGCCATGCCGGCTCCAGGGCCGCACATAAAGGCTGAAGGTGCCGCCGCCCACCACCATGCCCAGCACGGCGATCCAGCGGGCGCCGTCGCTGAAGGCGCCCAGCGAGCGGTCGGAGGTGGAAAAACCGCCGGTGGAAATGGACGACATGGCATGGCACACCGCCTGCAGCGGCGTCATGCCCGCCAGCATCAGGCCGCAGCACAAAAGCACGGTGAACAGGGAATAGACCGTGAGCACGCCCCAGGCCACCTGCTTGAACCGCGGCACCACCTGTTCGCTTTTATCCGAGCTTTCCATGCGGAACAGCTGCATGCCGCCGATGCGCAGCGACGGCAGAATGGTGACCGCCGTCATGATGATGCCCACCCCGCCCAGCCAGTTCAGCATGGCCCGCCACATCAGCACCGCATGGGGCGCGTGATCCAGGCCGCGCAGCACCGTGGCCCCGGTGGTGGTCAGACCCGACATGCTTTCGAAAAAGGCATCCACCGGCGACAGACGCAGGCTGCCCAGCATGAAGGGCACCGCCGCCACCAGCGCCACCAGCAGCCAGCTCGACACCGCCAGCACAAAGGCCTCGCGCGTGGGCAGGGCCAGGCCGCGCGGCCCGCGCCCGCTCAAAACCAGGGTCAGCCCCAGATAGACGGCGATAAAGGCCCCGGCGGCAAAGGCCATGCGCTCGTGCTGGCCGGCAAAAATATCGGCCCCCACAGGAAAGACCATGGCCGCGGCCAGGATCAGCAGCAAAATGCCGTTGACGAACAGAACCGGACGGAGATCGAGCAAGGATAGTCCCCCTTTTCCTGAGGCGACTATCGCCGCCCGAACCGGGACTGTCCAGCGGTAACGTTATGGATATGTCCCGCGAGGCGCCGGGCGGCGGTCTCCGCCCGCCTTGGCTATCCTCCGCTTCCCTCCTCCGCTCGCGCTCCGTCGTCGCTGCGGGGCGCTCAATGCGCCAGTCAGCCGCTAAAGCGGCTTCCGGATATCCATCCCGCGAGGCGCCGGGCGGCGGGCCGGGTTGGCGACAAGGGATGGCCGCCGACAGCCGCAGACGAACGCGGATGGAGTTTTCCTCCTCGGCGTCGTCCGTGGCCGCGTCAGCGGCATCCCTGTCCATCCGTGTTGCTCTTAAAACCGTGCCGCCGGTCAGGATCTGGGGGCGTTCCTCCAACCACGAGGCGCCGGCGCTTTTAGATATTGCTGAGGCTGCTCGAGGGATTGCCGATCAGGGCCATGAATTCGCGGCGGGTGGAAGGATCGCTGCGGAAGGTGCCCAGCATACGGCTGGTGACCATGGTCACGCCGGGTTTGCGGATGCCGCGCGTGGTCATGCACTGGTGCGCCGCCTCGATCACCACCGCCACACCGCGCGGATGCAAAACATCCTGGATGGCGTTGGCGATCTGCGCCGTCAGTTTTTCCTGGATCTGCAGGCGGCGGGAATAGATCTCCACCACGCGGGCCAGCTTCGAGATGCCCACCACCCGCTTATCGGGCATGTAGGCCACATGGGCCTTGCCGATGATCGGCACCACGTGATGCTCGCAATGGCTTTCCAGGCGGATATCGCGCAGCAGCACCATTTCGTCGTAACCGTCGGTTTCGGCGAAGGTGCGGCGCAGGATTTCCTCCGGGTCCTCGTGATAGCCCGAGAAAAATTCCTCGTAGGCCCGCGCCACCCGCGACGGGGTATCCACCAGCCCTTCGCGGGCGGGATCATCGCCCGCCCAGCGCAGCAGCACGCGCACCGCCTCTTCCGCCTCGGCGCGGCTGGGACGGCCGGCCCCGGCGGCGGCGGGCACGCTAATCGGCTTTTGCTCGGTCACGGCGGTTTCTCCTTCGCTAATGGCGCAACGCTTTCTGATGTGGCGCAGTCCGGCCCCGCTTTCAAGCGCGGACGGCTTAATTGAGGGCGCGGGGCGGCTCGGGGCCGTCCAGCGAAAAGGCGGGAATCTCCACCTCGAAGCGTTCGCCGCCACGGGTTTCCATGAGGTAATGCCCCTCCATGAAACCCGACGGCGTCGGCAGCGGCGTGCCGCTGGTGTAATCGAAGGCGCCGCCCGGTTCCAGCACCGGCTGCTCGCCCACCACGCCCTCGCCGTCCACGGTCTGGCGGCGGCCGTACGCATCGGTGATGCGCCAGTGGCGGCGCAAAAGCCGCACGGTCTCGAATCCGGTATTGACGATGCGCACCCGATAGGCCCAAACAAACTGATGCCGCGCCGGATCCGATTGCTCGTCCAGGTAAACCGGCTGCACGCTGACCGTGATGGCGCGGGTGGTTTTGGAATACATGGCGGCATTATCCTTGTTGCGTCCGCGCTTTATCCAGCACTGGCCACTTGACCGGAGGGACATTTCCCTCACATCTGTTAGGTTCGGGTCTGGCCCGGTGATGTTGGCGCACCGCCCGCATCTGTCAACCGGGCCCTTACTGAAAAAATGGGGCGATGTCTAAACTTTTGCGTATAGCCGTGGCGCTGTCCAGCGTCGCCGTATTTGGTCTGGCCCTATGGGTTCTGCGTCATGCCCTGCGGGATTACGAACTGAACGACATCTCGCTCTTCATGCATCATGTGCCGCTGCCGGTGGTTTTGCTGGCCTGTGCCGCCAGCCTCGCCTCCTATGGGGTGCTGACCGGCTTCGACAGCCTGGCCATGCAGTATGTGGGCAGCAAGCTTCCCTATCATCGCGTCGCCCTGGCCTCGTTCATCAGCCAGGCCATCAGCCACAGCACCGGCTTCGCCGCCCTGACCGGCACCTCCATCCGCTACCGGCTTTATTCCACCGTGGGCATTTCCGGCGGCGACGTCGCCCGCATCGTGGCCTTCTGCGCCCTGACCTTCGGCCTGGGCGCCACCGTGACCGTGGCCGGAGCCATGCTGTTCGAGCCCGCCGCCGTCGCCGTGGCGGTAAAACTGCCGCCGCTGCTGATCAGCGGCCTGGGCTGGACCATTCTCATCGGCATGGGCGGCTACACCCTGGCCAGCCTGCGCGGCCGCAAGGTGCTGACCCTGCGGCACTGGCAGATCCCCCTGCCCAGCTGGCAGATGACCCTGAGCCAGATCGCCCTGGCCGTGGTCGATCTGGCCTTCGCCGCCATCGCCCTTTATCTGCTGCTCGATCATTCCGGCCTGGCCCATCCCATGCCGGGCTTCACCGCCTTTCTCGGCCTTTACGCCGTGGCCCTGCTGGCCGGGGTGATCAGCCACGTGCCGGGCGGCCTGGGCGTGTTCGAGGGTCTGATGGTGCTGATGCTGCCGCAGGTGGCCCCGGCCAAGGTTCTGGGCGCCCTGGTGGTGTACCGGCTGATCTACAACGTGCTGCCGCTGATCGTCGCCACCCTGGCCCTGGCGCTGTTCGAGGTGTGGCGCAAAAGCCGCGCCGTGGTGGCCACCGCCCATCTGATCGGCGACAGCCTGGAAGCGGTGGCCCCGGCCCTTTACGCCACCATGGGCCTTCTGGGCGGCACCATCATGCTGTGGTCGGCCGCCACCCCCGAACTGCCCGAACGCCTGGCCTTCATCCACGCCCTCTTTCCCAGACTGCTGATCAAGGCCTCGCATCTTTTCGCCAGCATCGTCGGCATCTGGCTGCTGGTGCTGGCGCGCGGCCTCTACCGCCGCCTCGACGGCGCCTACTGGCTGACCTGCATCCTTTATGCCGCCGGCATCGTCTTCCTGATGGTCAAGGGCATCGAATGGGAAGAGGCCGGGCTGCTGGCCCTGCTGCTGCTGGGGCTGGCCCCGGCCCGCCAGGCCTTCTACCGCAAGGCCTCGCTGATCGAGCAACGCTTCACCGTGGGCTGGGGGGCCGGTATTCTCGTCATCGTCGGCAGCGCCCTGTGGCTGGGCGATTTCGCCTTCCGCCACGCCCCCTTCACCCACGAAATGTGGTGGGAGTTCGCCTTCGCCTCCCACGCCCCGCGCGGCCTGCGCATCGCCGTGGCGGTGATGGCCCTGGCCAGCGCCTGGATGATCTTCCGCCTGACCTCGCCAGCCAGCACCCAGACCGCCTGCCCCGACGAGGCGCAGATGGCCAAGGCCAAGGCCCTGGCCCTGGCCCATCCCTCGGCCGAGGCGCAGCTGGCCCTGATGGGCGACAAAAGCTTTCTCTTCGATCCGTCCGGCCAGGCCTTCCTGATGTACGCCGTCTCGGGGCGCAGCTGGGTGGTGATGGGCGATCCGGTGGGGCCGCAGGCCTTATGGCCGGATCTCATCTGGCGTTTCCGCGAAATGGTCGACCGCGTGGCCGGCTGGCCGGTGTTCTATCAGGTGGGGGCCGAGGCCCTGCCCTATTATCTCGATCTGGGCCTCAGCTTCGTGAAACTGGGCGAGGAGGCCCGGGTGCCCCTGGCCGATTTCTCGCTGCAGGGCTCGGCCCGCAGCGAACTGCGCTATGTGAAGAAGCGCGCCGAGAAGGAGGGCGCCAGCTTCGAGGTGCTGCCCCCGGAACAGACCGCTGCCGTTCTGCCGGACCTGGCCGCCATTTCCGATGCCTGGCTGAACGACAAGAACAGCAAGGAAAAACGCTTCTCCCTGGGCAATTTCACGGCCGATTACGTGGCCAATTTTCCGGTGGCGGTGGTGCGGCGCGAAGGCCGCATCGTGGCCTTCGCCTCTTTATGGCTGGCCGGCGACCACGAGGAGGTGGCGGTGGACCTGATGCGCCACGGCGAGAACAGCGGCTACGGCGCCATGGATTACCTGTTCACCGAAAGCATGCTGTGGGCCAAGGCCCAGGGCTACCGCTGGTTCAGCCTGGGCGTGGCGCCGCTTTCCGGCATGCGCGACAACGCCCTGGCCCCCTTGTGGAACCGCCTGGGCGCCCTGCTCTACCGCCACGGCGAGGAGCTTTACAATTTCCAGGGCCTGCGCAAGTACAAGGAAAAGTTTCTGCCGGTGTGGGCGCCCCGCTTCATGGCCTCGCCCGGGGGCATGGCCCTGCCGCGCGTGGCCGCCGATGTCGCCACCCTGATCTCGGGGGGCATGAAGGGATTGGTGATGAAATGAGGGTCGCGGTTCCACGTTTCCTGCGCCGGGGCTGCGGCCTGGCCCTGCTGCTGTCGGCGCTGGCCCTGCCGGCCCGGGCCGAGCCCACGCCGCCCCTGCCCGCCCTGCCGCACGGCACCCTGGTGGAATATCAGGCCAACAACGCCGATGCCAATCTGGTGGTGATTCTGTCGGGCGACGGCGGCTGGGCCGATCTCGACCGTTCGCTGGGCGAGCGCCTGTCGGAACGGGGCTACAGCGTGCTGGGCTTCGACTGCCTGAAATATTTCGACGGCACCCACACCCCGGACCAGACCGCGCCCGATCTGAACGCCGCCCTGCAGCATTACCTGGCCGCCTGGCACAAAAAGCGGGTGGTGCTGATCGGCTTTTCCTTCGGCGGCAACGTGGAGCCGTTCCTGCTGGCCCGCATGCCCGCCGCCTTGCGCGCCCAGGTGGGGCTGGCGGTGCTGCTCAGCCCCGGCACCTACGCCAACTGGGAAATCCACTGGGGCGACTGGCTGCACGATTACCGCCATGCCAGCGCCCGCCCGGTGCTGCCGGAAGTGGCCAAATACCAGGGGGTGCGCAGCCTGTGCGTTTACGGCGTTGATGAAATCAAGGACTCGCTCTGCCCCACCCTGCCCAAGGGCGCGGCCGAGGTGATCCAGCTGCCGGGCGGCCACCACTTCGATGAGAACTACACCAAGCTGGCCGACATGATCATCGCCCGCATCCCCTAGAGCGTTTCGCGCTTCGCTTGAACCACTCTAGTTTGCAAGAGTGAAAAAGCTCCGCTTTTTCATGGCTCAAGCGCCGCTCGGGCTTAATACCGGCCAACCATTGAAGTGACTCGTTGGCCGGTATCCAGCGAGCATTGAGCGAGCGGCCAAGGCGGCGGATGCCGCCGCCCGGCGAGGGACGATACAACCGGGCAATTCATTGGCCGGTTGGTATAAGAGCGCGATTCAATCCAATCGCAGCGCGCTCTAACCGGGACGCGGGCCCGCCCCCCCCCTACTGGCCGTCGTTCATGGCCTTGGCCACCGAGGACAGCTCGGCGATGGCGTGGTTCATGTCCTCTTCCAGCGACTTGGTGATGCCGTCGATGGTTTCGGAGACATGTTTGACCTCGCCGGCCACCACGGCGAAGCCCTTGCCCGCCTCACCGGCGCGGGCCGCCTCGATCAGGGCGTTCAGGGCCAGAATGCGGGTGGTGCCGGTGACCTTCTTGATCTCTTCCAGCTTGCGGGCCATGACGTCGGAAAGCTCGGAGGTCAGTTCGGCGATACGCTGCGAATCGGACATGGTGGTTTTTTCCCCTGGTTCCGGTTGTTCCGGAAGGTTTCAAATCAGGAACAGACGATCCAGCGCGGCGAACAGATCATCGCCGAAGCTGGGACTTTTATGGACGATGGGCACGGCCTTGGGCAACAGATTGAGCCGTTCGTCCCCGGGATCGAGACTGGTGATCACCGCCATGGGAATATTGCGGGTGGAGGGCATGGCCCCCAGGCCGATGGCCAGATCGATGCCATCCAGCCCACCCGGCATCACCGCCGAAACGATGATGAGATCGGGCTTGATCTGCAGCGCCATGGCCAGCGCCATGATGGTATCCGACACCACGGACACCCGATAGCCGCATTGCTGCAGCTCGCGCTCGACAAAATGGGTCTGGGCGCCGGGCACCATCACCAGCATCACTTCCACATTGCGGATCTGAATATCCTTCAGATCGAAGCCCACCGCATGGGGCAGACCGCGCGCCAGCCGCGACACATCGCGGCTGGCCTCGGGATCGGCGGCCAGCAGATCCTGGGCGGTATCGAGGAACCGCTGCAGATCGTCCCACACCCGGGGCAGGAACGGCAGCGACACCGACCGCAGGTAATCATCGAGACGGTGGGCGATGGCCGACAGCGCCGCATAGCCGTTGCTGGCGGCCTGGCCGCGCAGGGTGATGGCGGCGCGGCGGAAGGCGGGCACGATGTCCTCGGCGCGGCCGTGGCCGTTGCGCCCGGCATCCAGGATCAGATCCAGCCCCTGCAGCACCTCGGCGCTTTCGTCGCGGAACTCCTGGCGCAGCTGATCGGCAACTTCGCCGCTGGCAACGGTGTCGCTGTCTCCCTGGGTCGGCATGTCCGCCTTGGTCCTTCTTGTCAGAGACGGGATGGATGACGAGCAGTGTATAGCCGGCCTAACAGGATGCAACCGAATCCTTGGGGACAAAAACCAGGGGGCGGCCCCTTTCGGCGCCGCCCCCCGGATCTTATGCAGCCCGGTCTTATTCCGCCGCCTCGGCGGTCACGCCTGCGCGGATCAGGTGATCGAAGGCCGAGAGGGCGGCCTTGGCGCCGTCGCCCAGGGCGATGACGATCTGCTTATAGGGGCTGGTGGTGGCATCGCCGGCGGCGAACACCCCCGCCGCCGAGGTTTGTCCACGGACATCCACCTCGATCTCGCCGCGGGGCGAGAGCGCCAGCGCGCCCTTCAGCCATTCGGTGTTGGGCACCAGGCCGATCTGCACGAAAATGCCCTCCAGCTCCAGCCGGTGCGCCGCGCCGCCCTGGCGGTCCTTGTAGGCCAGCCCGGTGACCCGGGCGCCGTCGCCCAGAACCTCGGTGGTCTGGGCCGAGGTGATGACGCTGACGTTGGGCAGCGAGCGCAGCTTGGCCTGCAGCACGGCATCGGCGCGCAGCTGGACATCGAACTCCAGCAGGGTGACATGGGCGACGATGCCGGCCAGATCGATCGCCGCCTCGACGCCGGAATTGCCGCCGCCGATCACCGCCACCCGCTTGCCCTTGAACAGCGGGCCATCGCAGTGCGGGCAGAAGGCCACGCCCTTGTTGCGGTACTGATCCTCGCCGGGCACGTTCATGGTGCGCCAGCGCGCCCCCGTCGACAGCACCACGGTCCGGGCCCGCAGCACCGCGCCCGAGGCCAGATGCACCTCGGCCAGACCGCCCGGCCCCGCCGCCGGCACCAGTTTGGCGGCGCTCTGCACCGGCATCACGTCCACGCCGTAGCCGCGCACGTTCTGTTCCAGCGCCGCCCCCAGCTGCGGGCCTTCGGTGTGGGACACGGCGATCAGGTTTTCGATGGCCAGGGTATCCAGCACCTGACCGCCGAAGCGTTCGGCCACCACGCCGGTGCGGATGCCCTTGCGGGCGGCATAGATAGCCGCCGCCGCGCCGGCCGGGCCGCCGCCCACCACCAGCACGTCGAAGGGGGCCTTGGCCTGCAGCCGCTCGGCATCGCGGGCCGCCGCGCCCTCGTCCAGCCTGGCCACGATCTGCTCCAGGCTCATGCGGCCCTGGGCGAAGGGCTGGCCGTTCAGGAACACCGCCGGCACGGCCATGATCTGGCGGGCCTCCACCTCGTCCTGGAACAGGGCGCCGTCGATGGCGACATGGCGGATGCGGGGATTGACCACGCTCATCAGGTTCAGCGCCTGCACCACATCGGGGCAATTCTGGCAGGAGAGCGAGAAATAGGTTTCGAAACGATAGTCGCCCTCCAGGGCGGCGATCTGCTCCAGCACCGCCGCCTCGGCCTTGGCCGGATGGCCGCCCACCTGCAGCAGGGCCAGAACCAGCGAATTGAATTCATGCCCCAGGGGCAGGCCGGCAAAGCGCACGGCGATATCCGAGCCTTGGCGGCGGATGGCGAAGGAGGGCCGGCGGGCATCATCATCGGCGCGCACCGCCGTCACCAGGCCGGAAAGGGCGGCGATGCCGGTCAGCATCTCCCACATCTCCTGCGACTTCGGACCGTCATCCAGGCTGGCCGCCAGTTCCACCGGCTGCTTCAGATAGGTGAGATAGGTTTTCAACTGCTCCTGCACGGCGGCGTCCAACATGATGGGATCCTTCTTTCGCGGGTGGGGAGGGGCGCCCCCGGAAGGCCGAAGCCTTCCGGGAAGACGCAACGCGTGATCAGGCTTTCGGATGGCCTGTCAGATCTTGCCGACCAGATCCAGGGAGGGAGCCAGGGTCTTTTCCCCTTCCTTCCACTTGGCCGGGCACACTTCGCCGGGATGCGAGGCCACATACTGGGCGGCCTTCACCTTGCGCAGCAGCTCCTTGGCATCGCGGCCGATGCCGCCGGCATTGATCTCGACGATCTGGATCTTGCCGTTGGGATCGATGACGAAGGTGCCGCGGTCGGCCAGACCGGCCTCTTCGATCATCACCTCGAAATTGCGGCTGAGGGTGCCGGTGGGATCGCCCACCATGGTGTAGCGGATCTTCTTCACCGCGTCCGAGGTGTCGTGCCAGGCCTTGTGGGCGAAGTGGGTGTCGGTGGACACGCTGTAGATTTCCACGCCCAGGCCCTGGAACTCGCCGTAATTGTCGGCCAGATCCTCGAGCTCGGTGGGGCAGACGAAGGTGAAGTCGGCCGGGTAGAAGAACACCACCGACCACTTGCCCTTGAGATCGGCATCGGTGACGGTGATGAACTTGCCATCCTTGAAGGCCTGGGCCGAGAAGGGCTTCACTTCGGTATTGATCAGCGACATTGGGTATCTCCGTTGCGTTCGGGCTTGAACCGGAGACGACCTTACCCACAGCGCTGAAAAAGGGGAAATTGATTAATTTTGTATGTTCAATCGATTTTTACAATTTATTTTCAATCTTCCAGGGTGGCATGCCAAGATAGCCACCCTGGTTAAGATGCCCCTCAGGCGCCGGGCGTCGCTGCGGGACGCGAGGGCACTCTAGTTGTGGCGTCTCAGGAGGTTACCCACTCGGTCTGAACCGAGGAAACTAAAGCTGCGACACATTGGCTATATCGGATTAAAAAGCTGTGTCGGGCAGGTAAATCACAACTTTACCGCGCTGTTTAACCTGCGTAGAATCCGGGGTGCTGGTTGCCATGGCAATCCGCGCTGTCAACACAGCAAGATTTGGATGCGGATCGGGGTATGGACCAGCTTCAGTGGGCGCTTTACAGCAGAGAATTTGAGATACGATACCTCCGATCAACAGGTGATGTTTTCCAGGAATTGTTTCGGCGGATCATGGAGATCGCCTATCCGGGCGACTTCGTTGCGGTTCGTCCCCATGGACGTCTCGGCGACCTGAAATGCGATGGTTATCAGGCCAGTACGGGAACGGTGTTCCAGTGCTATGGCCCTAAGAGTATGAGGATCGCCGAGTTGACCACCAAGATGGAGGAGGATTTCCATGGCGCGGTCGAGCATTGGGGGGCGCAGATGACGTCGTGGGTGTTCGTCCACAACGATCACCACGGGTTGCCCGCGCCCGCACTCCAGCTTTTGAACGCCTTCTCCAAGGAAGGTGATGCCGTGTCCACCGGGCATTGGGCATTGGAGGAGTTGCGGACCGTTGTCATGGCCCTGCCGGTGGACAAGCTGGAAATCTTGTTCGGTGCCGTTCCCGGCTACGGCTTGATGGTCCAAGTGGACAATGAGGATATCGATCTGGTGATCAAGGCGGTACAGCGGATCGACCCTGGGTCAAACCCGCCCTTGCGTGCCCCGTCCGCCGAAAAGCTGGAAGCGAACGAACTCTCTGCGGCGGTGGCCACCTTGCTGACTGCCGGGCGGATCGGCGAGCCTGCCGTCGATGCTTTCCTGGCGGGCTATCCCGATCCTGGGCTGGGGGAAGCGGTCGCGGAAGCGTTCCGCAACAAATATCAGATGCTGAAAAGCCAGGGGTTGAGTCCTGACGGGGTTTTCGACAGTCTCTTCTCCTTCGCGGGCGGAGACATTGGCGGAGCGAAGCGGCAGGCGGCGGTGTTGTCCGTACTGTCCTATTTTTTTGAACGCTGTGATATTTTCGAGGAGCCGGTGTTGGTCTCATGATTTTACCGACCAAGCATATTCGCGCCGACCGGGCGCTGTTGTCGGTGGGGGCAGAACTTCTCGGCCTGCTGCGCCACCCGATGACCGTTTCCCGGTTGTGGGACCGCTTCCGTGAGCGGCGCGGCAATCTCTCCGGTGTGGCTCCGGTAACTTATGACTGGTTCGTGCTGACTCTGGATCTCCTGTTCATCATGGGGGCAGTCGGTCTAGAAGACGGCTTGCTCAGGAAGGCGAAGCCATGATCCGCCGGATTTGGAGTGATCTCCCCACATTCAAGGCGCTCGACTTCGAGCCCGGCCTCAACATCCTACTTGCCGACAAGAGCGCAGGGGCGACGGACCGGCAATCGCGCAACGGCGCGGGCAAGACCAGCCTGATCGAGATCATCCATTTCCTATTCGGTGCCGACGCCGACCGGAAAAGCATCTTCCGGTCGGAAGCGCTGGAGCCCTTCACTTTCGACGCCGTTGTGGACATTGGCGGCAGTACGTTTCAGGTGGCGCGGTCCGGCAAGAAGCCGAACGAAGTTCGGCTGGTTGGCGACCCATCAGTTTTCCCCGTTCAGCCCAAACTGGACAAGGCCACCGGCGAACTGATCTTCGGCAGGAAGGATTGGTCTTCCGTCCTCGGCACCGCCATGTTCGGCCTGCCTGTCGAGGATGGGGGCGAGGAAAAGGTGCGGTTTGCACCCACTTTCCGTTCGTTGTTCTCGTACTTCGTCCGCAGGCAAGGGGGCGGTGGCTTTGCGGCCCCCGAGCGCCATTACGAGCAGCAATTGCCGTGGGATCAGCAGGTTAATGTCAGCTATTTGCTGGGCCTCGATGCGTCGATCCCAGGTCGGTTTCAGGAACTGCGCCAGCGCGAGAAGGTAATGGCCGAACTCCGCAAGGCGGCCAAGGCCGGAGACCTGGGCGGGTTCTTCGGCACGGCGGCTGATATTCGGACCCGCTTGATCGTCTCCGAGAACAAGATGGCGCGCCTTAAGGAGCAGGCGGCGAGTTTCCAGGTCGTGCCTGAGTATGACGACCTTGAGAGGGAGGCTACCCACCTCACCAAGGACATTGGCAGGGTGCTGAATGCCAACACCCAGGACCGTCTTCTCATCGACCAGCTTGAGGCTGCGCTTACCCAGGAGCAGCCGCCTGCCGTGGGCGATTTGGAGACGCTGTATCGGGAGGCGGGGGTTCTGCTGCCTGACGTCGTGGCGCGGCGCTTCGACGAGGTGGCTCGCTTCCATCAGGCAGTGGTCGAGAACCGGCGGGCTCACCTGAGCGCGGAGATCGAATCGGCTCAAGGCCGCATCCAGTCGCGGAACAGCGAGAAGGTGCGCCTGGATACGCGCCGTAGCCAGGTGATGGGGATTCTGCGCGGCGGTGGCGCGCTCGACCATTACCTCAAGCTGCAGGAAGAGGTTGGCCGGGTCGAAGCAGAGGCAGAGACGCTGCGGCGTCGGCTGGAATTGGCCGAGCAGCTTGAAAACACCAAGGCCGAATTGGATATCGAGCGGGCTCGCCTAATCAAGGCGCTCCAGACCGATTACCACGAGCGGGATGCGGTGATCCGAGAAGCCGTTGTCCTGTTCGAGGAACTGTCCGAGGCGTTGTACGAGCGCGCCGGAAGCCTGACGATCAATCCCGGCAGAAGCGGGCCTGAGTTCGCCGTGAAGATCGACTCCTCGCGGAGCAAAGGCATCAATAATATGCAAATTTTCTGCTTCGACATGATGCTCGCGGAATTGAATGTTCGGCGCGGGCGTGGGCCAGGGTTCCTGATCCACGACAGCCACTTGTTCGACGGTGTGGATGAGCGGCAGGTCGCCAAGGCGCTCCAACTGGGCGCTGACCGCGCCGCTTCGGCTGGCTTCCAGTATATCGTGACCATGAACTCAGACGTCGTGCCAAAGGAAGGCTTCCGCGAGGGGTTCGAACTCGAAGAATTTGTTTTGCCTGTCCGTCTGACTGATGCCTCAGAAAACGGCGGGCTATTTGGTGTCCGTTTTAATTAGAGCGGGATGATGCGTCTCAATGCGCCAGCGCGTCGCCGTATTGCCCGCACGAAAAGAGGAGCGCGCGTCCAACCGGCAGCCTCGCCCCGCTATTCCCTCAGAAAACGGCGCAGATCTTCCACCGTGGGGGCGCATTTCGCCCGGTCGGCATGGCGGCGGATGGCCGGCAGCAGGCGCCGCGCCTCGGCCGGGCCCACCTCCAGGCCCCATTCGCGACAGGCGTGCAGCACGGCGCTCAGGCCCGAATGCTTGCCCAGCACCAGATGGTGCCGCCGCCCCAGTTCGCCGGGATCGAAGGCCTGATAGGTGGCGGGATCGCGCAGGAGGCCGCTGACATGGATGCCGGATTCGTGGGTGAAAATGCCGTCGCCGACGATGCTCTTATTGACCGGCACCGGCCGGCCCGAGGCCTGGGCCACCAGCCGCGACACCGGTCCCAGCGCCGTTTTGCGGATGCCGGTCTCGCGGCCATAGAGGTGATCGAGGGCCATCACCACCTCTTCCAGCGGAGCGTTGCCGGCCCGCTCGCCCAGACCGTTGACGGTGGTGCTGACATGGCTGGCCCCGCCCTTCACCGCCGCCAGGGAATTGGCGGTGGCCAGGCCCAGATCGTCGTGGGCGTGGATTTCCAGCTCCAGGTCGCAGGCGGCGCGCAGGCGCAGGAACAAAGCATGGGTGGCGAAGGGATCCATCACCCCCAGGGTATCGGCGAAGCGGAAGCGCCGCGCCCCGGCCCGCTGGCACGCCTCCACCACCCGCAGCAGGAAATCGGTATCGGCGCGCGAGGAATCCTCGCCGCCCACCAGCACCGTGAAGCCCTGGTCAGCGGCCTTGGCCACCATGGCCGCCAGATGCCGCAGCGCCCAGGCGCGGTCGCGCCCCAGCTTGGCGGCCAGCTGCAGATCCGACACCGGCAGCGACAGATTGACCGTTTCCACCCCGGTTTGACGGGCCGCCGCCAGATCGTCGTCGTGCATGCGGCACCACAGGATCAGCCGGGCCGAAAGCCCCAGCCCGGCCACGGCGCGGATGGCCTCGCATTCCTCGGCCCCCATGGCCGGCACCCCCACCTCCATCTCCGGCACGCCGGCGGCGTCGAGGGCGCGGGCGATGGCCAGTTTCTCGTCCAGCCGGAAGGCCACGCCCGCCGTTTGCTCGCCATCGCGCAGGGTGGTGTCGTTGACGGTGATGCGGCCGTCAGCCGCACTTTTTCGAGCAGGAGCAGGCATGGGGCACCACCTTGGGATTATCGAAACTGAAGCCGCCCTCGGCGCCGTCGGCGCCATCGCTGTAATCCATGGTCACGCCCGAAAGCTGGATCAGCGAGGTGGGATCGAGGAACACCTTGAGGCCGCCGAATTCCAGCACCTCGTCGGCGGCGGTGGGGGCCTCTTCCAGGCCCAGCTCGTAATTGACGCCGCCGCAGCCCTGGCCGCTGGCGGTGATGCGCAGGCCCAGCGCCTCGCCGTCGCAGATGCTTTTCACCATGGTGACGGCACGTTCGGTAATGTTCAGCATGATCGGGTCTCCGGAGTGGGGAACAAGGCGGCGCGGGCCAGCAGGCTGGGCCCGTCCTCGCCGCCGAAACACGAGGAAAAATCGCCGCAGCTTTCGCAGACCGGGCTTTTGCAGATCAGCACGCCCTCCAGGCCGCAGAGTTCGCGGTAGAAGAATTTCTTCCACTTCATCTCGCCGCTGTTGCGGGCGGCCAGGGCCGGGAAATGCCGCTCCATCAGCCGCGAAAGATCGTCGCGCAGCGGCAGGCCCAGATCCTGCCACAGATGATTGGGGCGCAAGGCGCGGCGGGCGATGATATGGGCCAGCCAGGCCTCCTCGGGGGCATCGACGGCGCGGTGATCCAGCAGCAGGGCGCGCAGGTCGGGCTCCTCCAGGCTTAAGGGCCGGGCGCCGTCGCCATCGGACAGACGCGCCGCCAGCACCGGGGCGGCCTGGGGGAAATGGCGCATCGCCAGGGCCGCCAGCTGCCGGCGCGACAGTCCCAGCCCCAGATCGAGGGCGGTGTCGGCGTCGAAATAGGCCAGGGTCAGGGCCGAGGCCAGAAGATGGCGGTCGAAAGCCTCGCCATAAGACAGCGACCCGCTGTCGCCGGTCAGCCAATGCTTGAAATCGAGGGGATGCAGATGCATGTCCGGGCCTCCCGTTCCGTCTGCCGGGGTTCCGCCGGGAACCGCCGCCAATCCGGATCAAGCAAACGGGATGCCAAAGCCGAAAAGGCGCGGAGCCGCCCCGCTCCGCGCCTTTTCCCGCAAACACCGACACCCCCCTTCTGTCGGCTTTGCGACAGACCCTGCCTAAAACGCGACGCGAGCCGTGGCCAGCAGGGCGCGGTCGTAGGTGGGGGTCAGGGGCTCCAGGTTGTCCTCGGGCGGGGTGATGGCGAACTGGTAGCCGACACCCAGGATCACCTTGGCGCCATCGCCCAGACCGAAGCGGCCGAAGATGATGCCGGGGGTGAGGAAGGTCTGGAAGCGGCCGCCGCGCGGGCCATTGGTCCAGTAGGTGTTGTTCACTTCCAGCTCCGGCCAGAAATAGCGCTCGAAATGGTACTGGAACGTCACGTTGCTGTTGAGGGCGTTGCCGTTTTCCGAGGCGTAGGACACCGGCATCTGCAGGCCCATGGTGGCCTGGATATCGAAATCACCCCAGCCCTTGCCGGCGGCCAGGGTGGGGGTGACGCTCCAGGCATCGTAATGGGCGGTGAACCGGGTGGCGGCGGTGGGCGCCGTGACCCCCAGGAAGGCGCTGAGGATGTAGTTGCCCTGGCTTTCCGGCGAGGACAGCAGCCGCTGCTTGATCAGCAGCACCGGATCATCGGCATAGCCGGTGCCCTCGGTGGCATGGCTGCGGGCATAGGTGCGGTCCAGATAGGAGGGGGCGTTGATGACGATTTCATTGGTGGTGGTGGGGATCAGCTCCAGCCCCTTGCCGCCGCCGTAGCTGGCCATATGGGCGCCGTTGCCCAGCTGCTGCCACGACATGTCGGCCCGCACCTCCTGCTCCAGGCGGGGCGTCACCGTGACCAGCGGCGTCATCCAGCCGGGCTGGCTGCTTTGCGCCTGATGCACCCGGGCATACCAGTCGGTGAGGAAATCGCCGCTGCCCGCCGACAGCCCCTGCTCCGGCTGCGCCGGCCCCGCCGTCATCGCCTCGTCGGCCCAAACCGGCTGGGCCAGCCCCAGGCCGACGGCAAAACACAACAGCATTGTCTTCTTCATCATTCTTCTTCTCCAAAACAGACACCACAAAAGACAAACTAAAAAACGCCCCTCCTCCCCGAATGCGGCCTGCCTGCTCTTTTGTTATATATATTAACTACATAACGCAGGCCGAAAAAAATCCCCTTGCGGCAAGGGGAGACTGTTACCGGCGCAGAGACAGGCCGCTGCTGGCGCGGCAGCGCCGCCGCCCGTCTTCCTCCAGGCCCTGGCACAGCGCGCGATTGAAAAAGGTTTTCCAGGGCAGATCGCTCGTGTTCAAAAGCCGCAGCGGCCGGAAATGGCGGGTCATCACCGCCGTCAGCTCGCTGCGCCCCTCCAGCCCCATGTCCTGCCACAGCCGGCGCCCTTCTTGCGCGCGGCGGGCCAGGATATGGGCCAGCCACACCTGTTCCAGCGCCTCGCCGCCGCGCCGCGCCAGCAGCAGGGCGCGCAAGGCCTCCTCGCCGTCATTGAGCGGCGCGGCGCCGTCGCCGTCTGAAACACGGGCCAGAAGCTCCGAGGCGGCATGGGGGAAATGCCGCACCACCAGCGCCGCCAGCTGCCCGCGCGACAGCCCCATTCCCATATCGAGGGCGGCCCAGGGATCGCCGTAGGCCACCGTCAGCACGGCGGCCAGCACATGGCGGTCGAACAGCGCTCCCGCCGTTTCGGCGGTGCGCGCTCCCAACAGCCAGCGCTGGAATCTTGGGCGATCGTTCCCCATGGCCGCGCCCATCGCTCAGGCCGGAACCGGGGCGTGGGTCTGCGCGTTGGTGCCGCACACGGTTTCGCACGAACCGCAGCCGATACAGGCCCCGGCCGCCTCGATGGTCATCACCTTGCGCTCGATCTCCTGATCGTCGTCGAAGGGATCGCACATCTCGCCGTCGTCGTTGATGCCCATCAGCTTCAGGACGCCCTGGGTGCAGACCTTGAAGCAGCGGCCGCAGCCGATGCACAGCTCGGTCTTCAGGTCCATCAGATATTTCGGCACCCAATCGGAGCCGTCGCGGGTTTTGAAGGTCAGGAACGACATGGCACTCTCCTTTGCAAAGGGGGTCAGGCGGCGGCGACGTCGGGGTAGCGGCCGATGGTGCCCGCCCCCTCCTCCACCAGTTTTTCCGCCTTGGCGATCAGGGCGGGCAGATCCTCGAAGCCGAAGCGGTGCAGTTCGCGCACATGGGCGTTCACCGCCACCAGGCGTCCGGCCACCAGCAGCACC
Source organism: Pseudomonadota bacterium (assembly GCA_021798485.1). Lineage (GTDB taxonomy): Bacteria > Pseudomonadota > Alphaproteobacteria > Rhodospirillales > Magnetospirillaceae > JAJZGK01. The sequence goes on along the minus strand of JAJZGK010000006.1, from coordinate 1,332 downwards.
CGGCCCCAGCCTTCGTGATGAATGTTGAGAATGGGCGAGACGGCGCGGCCCGAACGCCGCTCCAGCTCCCAGGCCACGGCGGCATAGAACATTTCCACCCGCCACAGGATGTCGGGATCGGGATCGCCCATCATCGGCAGCGCGCGCTTTTGCGCCCTGGTGACGATGAAGGGGGCCAGCAGACCGGCATCGGGCTCGTCGTCCCAGGCACCGGAACGGTCGTGCGCGCGGATCAGGCGCAGCAGCCCCTGCACGATGGGATGGGCGATGGCGGAGGCTTCCATGGTCTTACTCCTCGTCGTCGATGAAGCGGCCTTCGCCGCCGGTGGCATCCTTCATCACCCGGCGCAGCCAGGGCGGCGGATTGCCGCGCAGCATGACGCGCACCCGTTCGATAACCGCGGCGATGGGCTCGTCCTCGGCCAGCTTGATGGGATGCACCCGGGCCCGCACCACCCGCGCCGCCGCCGGGCCGCCGATGGCGCGCACGAACAACAGGGCGGTGCCGGTCAGGGCGTCGATCTTGGCGCCCAGGCGGTCCTCGCCGTCGTCGGCATGCTGGCCGTCCTCCTGGCTGACCGCGCCGAATTGCACCGCCTCGACGAAGCTGTGGCTGTCCGGTCCCACCTCGTAGAACAGGAAGGTGCGGGCGCTGGCGAAATGGGCGTCCACATGGGTATGGTCGTGTGTGGCGAAGGCAAGGCGCATGGGTTCTCCTTTCAGCGCGGCCGGCGGCCGGGGGTCAACCAGCCGCAGCCGCCGCAGCATGGTCCTGCTCCGCGGCGCCGTGGCCGGCCCGCTCGATCATCCGGTTGGCGATACGAAAAATAAGATCGCGGGTGCCGCGATAGCCCACCGACACCCGATGGGCGCCGCCCAGGCGGTCGTAGACCGGGAAGCCGGCATGCACATGCCCGGCCCCCAGACGCTCGCAGCTCATGCGGGCATTGGTGCCGCCGATCACCAGATCGACGCCGCCCGCCGCCCGCGCCGCATCCTCCAGATCCTGGTAGTCGCCCACCAGCACCCGCTCGCAGGGCAGACCGGCCAGATGCGGCCGCGCTTCCGCCGTCACCGCCGCCACCAGCTCGCCGCCCATGGACGCGACCAGCCCGCCCATGGCCCAGACGAAATCGGCCTCGCCCGCCACCGCGAAGCGGCTGCCGCCGAAATAGAAATGCCCGTCCAGCATGGCGTCCTCGAGCTGGCTGCGGGCGCGGCGCAGCCGGGCCGGCACCGGCCGTCCCGACAGCCGCGACAGCGCGCTCATCAGCCGGTCGCACTCCTCCAGGCCGGTCAGGCGCTCGAACAGCAGCGAGGGCACGCCGGTGC
>JAJZGK010000110.1 GCA_021798485.1 Pseudomonadota bacterium | reverse complement strand
CCGCGTAACCGCTCCGGCAACGCTCCGGCGCGCTCAATGCGCTAGTCAGCCGCTAACGCGGCTTCCAGATATGTCCCTCAGGCGCCGGGCGGCGGTCTCCGCCCGCCTTGGCTATCCTCACTTATGCCTCCGCGTAACCGCTCCGGCAACGCTCCGGCGCGCTCAATGCGCTAGTCAGCCGCTAACGCGGCTTCCAGATATGTCCCTCAGGCGCCGGGCGGCGGTCTCCGCCCGCCTTGGCTTTCCTCCGCTTCCCTCCTCCGCTCGCGCTCCGTCGTCGCTGCGGCGGCCTCAACGGCCTAGTCAGCCGCTAACGCGGCTTCCAAATTTATGTCCCTCAGGCGCCGGGCGCTGGGCTCCGCCCAGCTTGGCTTTCCTCCGCTTCCCTCCTCCGCTCGCGCTCCGTCGTCGCTGCGGCGGCCTCAACGGCCTAGTCAGCCGCTAACGCGGCTTCCGAATTTATGTCCCTCTCGCGTCGGGCTTGACCCGGCAGGCGGCTTTATCCAGTCTGGCAGCCATGATACTCCCGGAAAGCGGACCCGCCATGCGTTTTGCCTGGCCCCTCGCGGCATCGATCGCCGATCAGATCCACGCCCCTCCCCTGGTGGCCGATCCGGCCATGGCCGAGCGCCATCACGAACGGTTCATGGATGCCGTCGCCGCCTGCGATGATGCGATCCTGGCGCAAGAGATAGGCGAGTGCCTCGCCGATGGCAACATTTCTGCCGTGCTGTCGTCGATTTTCGGCAACAGCCCCTATCTCAGCCATTGCGCCGTCCGCGATCCCGCCTTTACCGCCGCCCTGCTGCGCCACGGCCCCGACGCCGGTTTCGCCGCCCTGCTGCGCGATCTGCGCGCCGAGGCCGCCGCCCACACCGATATCGCCGCCCTGATGCGCGGCTTGAGAGTGGCCAAACGCCGCGCCGCCCTGCTGATCGGCCTGGCCGATATCGCCGGGCTGTGGCCGCTGGAGCGGGTGACCGCCGCCCTGTCCACCCTGGCCGACAACGCCCTTTCGGCCGCCGCCGCCCATCTGCTGGCCGCCGCCCATCAGGCCGGCGAGATCATCCTGCCCCACCCGGATCAGCCCGAGCGGGACAGCGGCCTGGTGATCCTCGGCATGGGCAAGCTGGGCGGCCTGGAACTGAACTATTCCAGCGATATCGACATTATCGTCTTCTACGATCCCGACGCGCTGGCCTACCGGGGCCGCAAATCGCTGGGCGAGATGTTCATCCGCCTGGCCCGCGATCTGGTGCGCATCATGGAGGAGCGCACCGGCGACGGCTATGTCTTCCGCACCGATCTGCGCCTGCGCCCCGATCCCGGATCGACGCCGGCGGCCATTTCGCTGCAGGCGGCGGAACTTTACTACGAGGGCATGGGCCAGAACTGGGAACGCGCCGCCATGATCAAGGCGCGCCCGGTGGCCGGCGATCTGGCCGCCGGCGCCGCTTTTCTGAAAACCCTGCGCCCCTTCATCTGGCGCAAGCATCTGGATTTCGCCGCCATCCAGGATATTCATTCCATCAAGCGCCAGATCAACGCCCACAAGGGCGGCAGCCGCATCGCCGTGGCCGGGCACAATATCAAGCTGGGCCGGGGCGGCATCCGCGAGATCGAGTTCTTCGCGCAAACCCAGCAGCTGATCTGGGGTGGCCGCGAGATGGATCTGCGCCTGTCCGGCACCTGCGGCGCCCTGACCGCCCTGGCCGCCGCCGGCCATGTGGCCGACACCACCGCCGCCGAACTGACCGAGGCCTATCATTTCCTGCGCGGGCTGGAGCACCGCCTGCAGATGACCGACGACAAGCAGACGCAAACCCTGCCCGCCGATGCCGCCGCCTTGCGCGCCCTGGCCCTGTTCTGCGGCTTCGAGGGGACCGACGGCTTCGCACAGGCCCTGACACGGCGGCTGAAAACCGTGGAAAGCCATTACGCCGCCCTGTTCGAGGACGCGCCGCCGCTGGATACGGCGGGCGGCAATCTGGTGTTCACCGGCGGCGAGAACGACCCCGACACCCTGAAAACGCTGGCCGGCATGGGCTTTACCAACCCCGAATCGGTGGCCTCGGCCTTGCGGGGCTGGCACCATGGCCGCATGCGCGCCACCCGCAGCACCCGCGCCCGCGAGCTGCTGACCGAGCTGACCCCGCGCCTGCTGGCCGCCCTGGCCGCCACCGCCGAGCCCGACGCCGCCTTCATGCGCTTCGATGCCTTCCTGGCCTCGCTGCCGGCCGGCATCGCCCTGTTCTCGCTGTTTCAGGCCAATCCCGGCCTGCTCGATCTGGTGGCCGAACTGATGGGCGACGCCCCGCGCCTGGCCGAAACCCTGGCCCGCGCCCCCACCCTGCTGGACGGGGTTTTAAGCGCCGCCTTCTTCGATCCGCCGCCCGCCGCCGCCGCCCTGGCCGCCGATCTCGGCCGTCATCTGGAACGGGCCGGCGACGATTACCAGGACATGCTGGACCTGGCCCGCCGCTGGACCAACGAACAGAAGTTCCGCATCGGCGTGCAATGCCTGCGCGGCCTTCTGTCGCCCGGCCAGGCCGCCCGCCATTTCAGCGATCTGGCCGAGGCGGTTCTGGCCACCGTGCAGCCCTGGGTGGAGGCCGAATTTTCCCGCGCGCACGGCCGGTTCGGGCAGGCCGGCGCCGCCCTGATCGCCATGGGCAAGATGGGCAGCCGCGAGATGACCGCCGCCTCCGATCTCGACCTGATCCTGGTCTACGACGTGCCGGACGGGGCCGAGCAGTCGGACGGCCCACGGCCGCTGTCGCCCGGCACCTATTTCGCCCGCCTCACCCAGCGCCTGATCAACGCCCTCACCGCCAAAACCGCCGAGGGCGCCCTATACGAGGTGGATATGCGGCTGCGCCCCTCCGGCAGCTCGGGCCCCATCGCCACCAGTCTGGCCGCCTTCCGCCAGTATCACGAAAAGGATGCCTGGACCTGGGAGCATATGGCCCTGACCCGCGCCCGCGTGGTCACCGGCCCGCCCGGCCTCGCGGCGCGTATCGAAGCGGTGATCCGGGAAACCCTGACCCGGCGGCGCGATCCCGAGACCCTGCTGGCCGATGTGGCCGACATGCGGCGGCGCATGGCCCGCGAACACGGCACCGACAACCCGTGGGAGGTCAAGCAGCGGCGCGGCGGCATGGTGGATATCGATTTCATCGCCCAGTACCTGCAGCTGCGCTGGGCCGCCGATCACCCCGGCCTGCTGCAAACCGGCACCCAGGCCGTGCTGGAACGGGCTCAGGCCCTGGGCCTGCTGGCCGGGGACGACGCCGAAACCCTGATCGCCGCCCTTGACATCTGGGTGGCGGTGCAGCAGATCCTGCGCCAGACCATCGCCGGCCAGTTTACCGAGGAAAAAGCGCCGGGCCGCCTGAAAGAGGTGCTTGCCCGCGCCGCCCACCAGCCCCATTTCAACCAGCTGAAAGCCGTCATGGCCGAACGGGCGGCGCAGGTTTCGGCTCTGTACCAGCGCCTGATCGACACCCCGGCCAGCCCCATTCTTGCCGCAAGGAAGGACGTTTCCTCATGACCATCGCCCTCGGTTCCGCCGTTCCCGATTTCACCCTGCCCACCGACGGCGGCGCCACGCTGACCCTGTCGGCCCTGCAGGGCCGCGCCGTGGTGCTGTATTTCTACCCCAAGGACGATACCTCGGGCTGCACGGCGGAAGCCTGCGCCTTTCAGGAAAGCCTGCCCGACTTTACCGGCATCGACGCGGTGATCGTGGGCGTTTCCAAGGATTCCCCGGCCCGGCACGACCGTTTCAAGGCCAAATACGGCCTTACCTTTCCGCTGGTGTCCGACGAAGAGGGCGCCCTGTGCGAGGCCTTCGGGGTGTGGGTGGAAAAAAGCATGTATGGCCGCACCTATTTCGGCATCGAGCGCTCCACCTTCCTGATCGACGCCCAAGGGGTGCTGCGCCGCGAATGGCGCAAGGTCAAGGTGACCGGCCACGCCAAGGAGGTTCTGGCCGCCGTGCAGGCCCTGTGATGGACAGTTTGACGGCGAAAGCCGTGGACAATTTAACGGCCAGGGCCGTGGCCATCCTGAACACCGCCGATCCCGCCGCCAAGGTGGCCGCCACCCTGGCGGCGGCACAGGCCTGGACCGAGGGCGCCATCACCGCCATCGGCGCCGAGCGCCCGCCGCCGCGCCCGGCCCGCCCGGAACGGCCGGCCATTCTGCCGCCCAACAAGATGCCCCGGCGCGGCACCGGCGCCCAGGCCGGACGGGTCGCCATGTTCCACGCCCTGGCCCATATCGAGTTCAACGCCATCGATCTGGGCTGGGACATCATCGCCCGCTTCGCCGATCCGGCCCTGCCCAAGGCCTTTTACGATGATTGGGTGATGGTGGCCGAACAGGAGGCCCAGCATTTCACCGCCCTGCAAACCCTGATGGCCGAAATGGGCGCCACCTACGGCGATCTTCCCGCCCATGACGGCCTGTGGCAGGCGGCGGAAAAAACCGCCGACAGCCTGGAACGGCGTCTGGCGGTGGTGCCAATGACCCTGGAGGCCCGCGCCCTCGACACCGCCCCCCACACCGTCGGCAAACTGGGGCTGGCCGCCGAGGACGACAGCGTGGCCGCCCTGCGCAAGATCGTCGACGAGGAAATTCTCCATGTGGCGGCGGGCACGCGCTGGTTCAACCATCTGTGCGCGCAGCGGGGTCTTGATCCGGCGGCCCGCTATCAGGCCATCGTGCGCGAGGTCTTCCCCAAGGGGCTGAAACGCCCGTTCAACGTGGCGGGGCGGAACGCCGCCGGCCTGCCGCCGCACTATTACGACCCGTTGGGGGTGTAACGCCAACCGGCCAATGCATTGACCGGTTGTGTCTTCCCTCGCCGGGCGGCGGCATCCGCCGCCTTGGCCGCTCGCTCAAGACCGGCCAACCCGTCACGTCAATGGTTGGCCGGTATAACTCAGCCCACCATGCTATGCCAGAAGCGGCGCAGCGCCGCCAGATCGCCGTGGAACAGGTTGCGGTCGCAGCGGTTGATGCCGGAAATGCCGCGCACGCGGCGATGGCGGGGGCCGCCATCCTCGGTATCGCCGGCATATTGCCAAAAGGCCCAGCCCTTGCCGCGCCAGGCGCGCGGCACCTGGGGATGGGTGCGGTAATCGGCCAGCCACAGCGGACATTGGGCCAGAATGGAGTCGGACGGCACGCCGTGGTGCAGATGCTGATGGTGGCGCCCCTCGCCCATGGCCTGGCCATCGGCCCAGGCCTGGTTGGTATAAATCATGGGATGGCGGCCGGTGGCGGCCACCACGGTGCGCACGAAATCCTCGGCCTGATGCAGGCGCATGCTGTTGGCCGGATCCTGATCGTTATATTCGAAATCCAGGGCCAGCAGGGTGTGATGATCGGGGCGGGCGGTGTGCAGGAACAGTTCGGCCTGACGATGGCCGGAATATTCCCGCGTGCCGAAATGATAGGCGCCCCACAGCAGGCCGGCGGCCTCGGCCTCGGCGCGGCGGCGGGCGTAAAGCGGATCGCGCCAGTCGCCGCCCTCGCTGGCCTTGTGGATCACCCCGATCAGACGGCTGTGACGGCGGGCCTTTTCGAAATTGACCGATTCCGTCATATGGCTGATATCGATCACCCCGTCCAGAGGCACCGGCTGGCGATGCCGGGCCGAGGCGCGGGCCCAGGCGGGCGCCGCCAGCGGCAGGGATGCCAGCCCCACCAGGCCGGCCAACAGAGTTCGTCTCGTCAGCATCTTTTTGCCCCAACACACCGGCGGTTCAGCACGGAACCGGCCCTTTTCTTATACGCTTTCCGACAGATTATTTCCGCCCCAAAATCGCATGGCAGGCCAGAGGCGGCGGCCGTTTGAAGGCGTGCCCGCCGCTGGGGCGGCCCTTCCAGGCGCCGCTGTCGATCCAGCTTTGCAGTTCGCCGCCGCAGCCGTCGCCGGGCGGCGGCAGCGGGCCGGAGCGGCAGTCCATATCCCCCACCGGACATTGGAGGCGCACATGGAAATGTTCCATATGCCCCCACCAGGGGCGGATCCGCCGCAGCCAGGCGCGGTCGCCCCTGGCCCAGCGGCACAACACCCGCTTGATTTGGGGATTGACGAAGATGCGGTCCACGCGGGGATCGCTGGCGAACAGGCGCAAAAGCCGTTCCTGATCCTGGCCCCAGCGCTGCGGATCCAGGCTGCCGTCGGGCCGCACCACCCCGGTCAGATCGGGATGATCCCGTTCCTCCGGGGTGAGCGGCGCCCGCGCCAGACGGTAGAGGATATCCACATCCACCCCGGTTTGATGGCTGCCGTGATCCGAAGGCATGGGGCCGCCGCGGGGCTGCGCCATGTCGGCCACCAGCAGGGTGCCCAGACCATTGGCCTGGACCGCCCCCGCCTTGTCGCGCAGGAAGTCCACCAGGGCCTGATTGCCCCAATAGCGGTCGCGGCCGGGGCGCAGCACCTGCCAGCCCGGTCCGCTCGCCGGCAAGGCCCGCCCGCCGGCCAGACAGCCGTTGGCCGGACTGCCGATGGAGCGCGACGGCCCGCGCGTGGGGCCGTTGAGACTGCCCGGCGCCTGGCCGAACAGCACCGACAACAAACCGGGGGCCTTGGCGGCGGGCGCCGTCTGCGCCCAGGCGGCGGGGGCCGGCAGGAGGGCCGACAGCAGGAGCAGGGCCTTGAGACGGGCCCGCATCAGGCCTCGGCCTTGACGCCGCCCTCCAGACGGGCGGCCAGCGAGGCGGCCATGAAGGGATCGAGGTCGCCGTCCAGCACCCCTTGCGAATCCGAGGTTTCGACCCCGGTGCGCAGATCCTTCACCATCTGATAGGGCTGCAGGACATAAGAGCGGATCTGATGGCCCCAGCCGATTTCGGTCTTGGCGTCGGCCTCGGCCTGCGAGGCGGCTTCGCGCTTTTGCAGTTCGGCCTCGTAGAGGCGGGCGCGCAGCATGTCCCAGGCCATGGCGCGGTTGCGGTGCTGCGAGCGGTCGATCTGGCAGCTGACCACGATGCCCGAGGGGATATGGGTGATGCGGATGGCCGAATCGGTTTTGTTGATGTGCTGGCCGCCGGCGCCCGAGGCGCGGAAGGTATCGATGCGGCAGTCGGATTCGTTGATCTGAATGTCGATGGTGTCGTCGATCACCGGATAGACCCAGATGGAGCTGAAGCTGGTATGGCGCCGCGCCGCCGAATCGAAGGGCGAAATGCGCACCAGGCGGTGCACGCCGCTTTCGGTCTTCAGCCAGCCATAGGCGTTGTGGCCGCTGATGCGCACGGTGGCCGATTTCAGACCGGCCTCTTCACCGCCGCTCTCTTCCAGCCATTCCACCTTGTAGCCGTGCTGCTCGGCCCAGCGGGTATACATGCGCAGCAGAATTTCCGCCCAGTCCTGCGCCTCGGTGCCGCCGGCTCCGGCATGCACTTCCAGATAACAGTCGTTGCCGTCGGCCTCGCCGGACAGCAGGCTTTCCAGCTCCATCTTGGCGGCTTCGCCCTTCAGGGCCTGCAAGGCGGCCTCGGCATCGGCCACCACGCCCTGATCACCCTCGGCCTCGCCCAGTTCGATCATGCCGAGCTGATCGTCGATCTCGGCGGCGATGCGCTTGACGGTGCCGATGGACTGCTCCAGCTGGGTGCGCTCGCGCATCACCTTCTGGGCTTCCTCGGCCCGGTTCCACAAGTCGGGATCCTCGGCGCGGGCGTTCAACTCGTCCAGGCGGCGCAGGGCATTGTCCCAATCCAGATGCTTCCGCAGAAGCTCCAGCGACTGTCTGATTTCCTGGGCAATCGCCTCGATCTCGGCGCGCATGGCACAATCCCTAATGGCTACGGCAAACGGCAATGAAGGGCCGTTTTTAAGGGAAACGGCCCCGCATCGCAAGATGTGGTTGGGAAACAGCGAAGCAGGCCGTATCAAAGCCTTTTCACAAACACCGAGGCTATGCCGTAAAATCCGCTCAACAGCGTCCCTCGCCTGCCGCCCTTACGCGACATCTTCCAGCGCAAGGCGCTCCAAGGTCTGATCAGACACCGCTTCCTCGACCACGCTGGCCGCCGTCGCAATCAACGCCAGACGGGTCCCCAACTGCTCCTTGCTCCGCACCACGGCGATACGGGCAGGCGGGTGCTCCAACTGATTGAGATCAAAGAACTTGGTCAGCGCGAAAGCCACCGAATTGGGATGATCCGACACCGGTTCGTAAACGGCCTTATGCCCATCGGCCCGCACCAGGGCTGTGACTGTCCAGGGCGTGTTGGACGCTCCGACGACAATGGCTCCCCGTTCCACCTTGGCGGGCGTGAAGAGACGGAAAAGGCGTTCGCATAACCGGTCGGCGGCATCGACCTTCTTCTTCTCATCCAATCGGAAGGTGGCAAGCTGGACGGCCTCTTGCGAACAGGCGGCGATGACCGAAACGGCACCGACAAGCTGTTCGCGGCAGACTCCAAGCGAGAATCTCCGGCAGTCGAAATGGACACCGGCCCTAACAGCGACGGCAGGAGCCGAGTGGGCGAACAAACGGCCCGCGCCCATCAAGTCGGCCTCCTCAAAGCCCATCCCCATGTCGGACACCAGAAAACGGCCATCGTGGTGGGGATCGATACGGATAACCACCAGCGACCCGCTAGGATAGATCACGGGCAGGGTGAGGAAGGAGGCGTCTTGCGCATGGCGCACATCGGCCAGCGCACGGGCAACCCCGTCCACCACCTCCTGAAATGCCTTGCCGTGTTCGTCCAATCCGTTCATCACAACAACCTCGGGGTCTTCCACGGGTAAACCGGGATGGTTTCCACCCCTTTGATATTGAACAACCTGCCCATCAAGTCGATGACGCCCGCAACGTCGCTCGGATCGGCCTCAAGCGGTGCCGCTATCGGGAGATTTTTCGCCTTGATGTTATCAATCAAAGGCTGGCCGTTGCCAATCATCCAATCATGGTTTTCCTGAAATAGGTGGTGATGGGATGAGTGGAATCGCAACAGCCGTAATTCCGCCGGACCGAAATTTGGGTTCTGGTGCGGCTTTATCGGCCGCCAGTCGATACGAGCAACCGGTACCGGCTTGGTAACGCCCCGAAACTGATATTCGATCTGAAAGGTGAGGTTCTGGGCAGCGTAGTCCCGGTTGCATTTACCGCGCAGCCGCAAGCCCATCTGCGTGATATTGTCGATGTCCAGAGACACGATAAAACTGAATTGATCGTCCAATTCCTCCCATTTTGGCATCGAGGCCAGGGTCTTCACAGCGGCGATGAGGGACGGCAGACGATCGGGCACGGTGCTTGTCTACGCCTCCCTGTTGCCGAAGACGTCCTGGAGCATGGCGGGAAGCAGGGAGCCGTCATCGCGGGAGGCCTGCGCGCGGACACCCCGCCGTTCCCGCACCTTGTCTTGCAGCCGGTCGCACCGAAGCGGCTTGTCGGGAAAAGACGTGGGAATTTGAACCGCCATTATGTCTTTCCGACTGAGCGCCCGTTTCCGGACCGAACATCCCGGTGAGGCCGATGGAACGTGCACGAGGCCACCTTTTTACACGCTTCCTCCTCATGGAGGAATACACCCCAAAGGTTGTAATTTATTATCCCACCCCTGACAAGGCACCCGGCTCTAAAAAAACCAGCATTTACCCGGAAAAACACCTCTAGAAAGAAACCAGGTCAGGGGGCTTACCAGCAGTTTCATACCCGGTGGGTCCGCTCCGTCGGTGGCAACTGATACAGGCCTCGGCGCCACGGCCCCTCCCTTAAGCCGTCTTGGCCAGGCTTGACCCGGCCATCCATGTGGGAGGAGACGCCGTCTTATGATGCGCGGGTCAAGCCCGCGCATGACGACAAGAGGGATGCCGCAGTCCCTCCCTTAAGCCGTCTTGGCCGGGCTTGACCCGGCCATCCATGTGGGGGAGACGCCGTCTTATGATGCGCGGGTCAAGCCCGCGCATGACGACAAGAGGGATGCCGCCCTGCGGACGACGACAAAAGGGCCTCTGCACCACAGTCCCTCCCTTAAGCCGTCTTGGCCGGGCTTGACCCGGCCATCCATGTGGGGGAGACGCCGTCTAGAAAGAAACCAGGTCAGACGGCTTACCAGCAGTTTCATACCCGGTGGGTCCGCTCCGTCGGTGGCAACTGATACCGGCCAACCCTTGAAGTGACTC
>JAJZGK010000109.1 GCA_021798485.1 Pseudomonadota bacterium | reverse complement strand
AACCGGCCAATGAATTGACCGGTTGTATCGTCCCTCGCCGGGCGGCGGCATCCGCCGCCTTGGCCGCTCGCTCAATGCTCGCTGGATACCGGCCAACGAGTCACTTCAATGGTTGGCCGGTATTACACCAAACCGTCTGCAGCGCGGTGGCGCGTTGAGCGCCCGCGCGAACGTTCGCGCGCAAGCCAAGCTGGCGGTACGACAGCGCCCGGCGCCTGAGGGGCGCCCATCAAACAGGGCAATCGGCTTCATCCGATCGCCCTGGGATTTTGTCGTTCCTGACTTGACAAAAACCGCCGTGCATGTGTCTCCTTCCGCTTTCCTGAAGCCTGTCGTTTTCCGGGATTTGACTCCGATGCACCTTTACAGAACGCATACCTGCGGCCAGCTGCGCAAGGCTGATGCCGGTTCCACCGTGCGCCTTTCCGGCTGGGTTCACCGCAAGCGCGACCACGGCAACCTGCTGTTCGTCGATCTGCGCGACCATTACGGCCTGACCCAGTGCGTGATCGATGTGTCGAGCCCGGTGTTCCAGGTGCTGGAGCAGGCCCGCCCGGAAAGCGTGGTCACCGTCACCGGCAAGGTGGTGCCGCGCAGCGGCGATACCGTCAACCCCAAGCTGCCCACCGGCGAGATCGAGCTGCAGGTGGCCGAGGCGGCCCTGCAGTCCACCGCCGACATTCTGCCCATGCAGGTGGCGGGTGAGCAGGAGTTCCCGGAAGACATGCGCCTGCGCTACCGCTATCTGGATCTGCGCCGCGACAAGCTGCATGCCAACATGCTGCTGCGCAGCAACGTCATCGCCTATTTGCGCCGGGCCATGATCGATCAGGGGTTCGTGGAATATCAGACCCCCATTCTCACCGCCTCGTCGCCCGAGGGGGCCCGTGATTATCTGGTGGTCAGCCGCGTGCATCCCGGCAAGTTCTACGCCCTGCCGCAGGCGCCGCAGCAGTTCAAGCAGCTGCTGATGGTGGCGGGCTTCGACCGCTATTTCCAGATCGCGCCCTGCTTCCGCGACGAGGACGGCCGTGCCGACCGTTCGCCGGGCGAGTTCTACCAGCTCGATTTCGAGATGAGCTTCGTGACGCAGGACGATGTGTTCGCCGCCATCGAGCCGGTGCTGCAGGGCGTGTTCGAAAGCTTCGGCAATGGCCGCAAGGTCACCCCGGCGCCGTTCCCGCGCATCACCTATCAGGACGCCATGCTGAAATACGGCTCCGATAAGCCCGATCTGCGCAATCCGCTGCTGATCTCCGATGTGACGGAAGCCTTCCGCGGCTCCAATTTCGGCATCTTCGCCCGCGCCATCGACGAAAAGAAGGCGGTTGTGCGCGCCATTCCGGCGCCCGGCGCCGGGGATCGTCCGCGCAGCTTCTTCGACAAGCTGAACGACTGGGCCCGCGAGCAGGGCGCCGGCGGCCTGGGCTACATCGTCTTCGCCGCCGAAGGCGCCAAGGGCCCCATCGCCAAGAATCTGGAGGCGGCCCGCATCGAGGCCATCCGCGCCGCCACCGGCGCCAAGGACGGCGACGCCGTGTTCTTCTGCTGCGACAAGCCGGCGGTGGCCGAAAAGTTCGCCGGCGCCGTGCGCACCCGCGTCTGCAGCGAGCTCGACCTTCTGGAAAAAGACGTCTTCAAGTTCTGCTGGACCGTCGATTTCCCCATGTATGAACGCAACGAGGATACCGGCCGCATCGAGTTCTCGCACAATCCCTTCTCGATGCCGCAATACGATCACGATGCCTTCCTGGCCCTGGACGCCGAGGCCGACGAGGACAAGATCCTGGGCATCAAGGCCTTCCAGTACGATATCGTCTGCAACGGCGTGGAACTGTCGTCGGGGGCCATCCGCAACCATCGCCCCGATATCATGCTGAAGGCCTTCGAACTGGCCGGCTATCCCAACGAGGAGGTGGAGGCCCGCTTCGGCGGCATGCTGAACGCCTTCCGCTACGGCGCGCCGCCGCATGGCGGCTCGGCGCCGGGGGTGGACCGCATCGTCATGCTGCTGGCCGACGAGCCCAACATCCGCGAGGTGATTCTGTTCCCCATGAACCAGCAGGCCCAGGATCTGCTGATGCAGGCCCCGGCCCCGGTGGAGGCGGAGCGGCTGAAGGAACTGCATATCAAGCTGGATCTGCCCAAGCCGAAGAAACCCGCCGGCGACGGCGAGCCCGCCAAGCCTTAAGAAAAAACGCCGGCCGCGAGGCCGGCGTTTTTTATGCCGAGATCGGGCTGTGCAAACCGGCCCGGCGGTGCAGCAGGGAAAGGATGCGCTCCGCCCGGCGGTGCATTTCGGCATCCCAGTGCTGGTGATCGCGGGCGAAGGCGATGCGGCCCTGCCAGTCGGCCAGCATGTCGCGGCGGCGGTTGGGGGCGGCGGTTTCGCCGGTCAGGGCGCCGATGGTGGCGTTGTAGTCGCGGTGCAGGTCGCTGGGCAGGGCGAACCGGTAGTCCTCCCACGACAGGATGCCGCCCAGATAAAGCTCGTAGGCCCAATCGGCCATTTCCCGCGGCGACATCGGACAGCCCTCGGGGCGGGGCGCCGGCCGGGAGATGGCGGGCAGGGCCAGGCGCGGCAGCAGGGGATCGCGGCGGGGCGGACGGCGGCGGCGCCAGGAAAAGAGAAGGTCCATGATCATCGGTGCACCGGATTTCCTGTCTCTGCTCCGCGCCAGGGCGGAAAACGACGCCTGGAAAACGGGGAAGCAAACAGCGTGCCGGGGCGGGACCGGCGGAAAAGCGCGGGTTCTTTCTTAACAGAAGGAAAGGATTGCCGGGCGGGCGGTATTTTTTGCCGCCTCACCGCTGCTTCCGCTTCGCTTTGCGGCGCGGCGGGGCTATCCGGGGCGGGAAAAGCCTGTATAATGCCGGGCGCTGTAGTGGGTCTTGACTCCGTCCGGCGGGTGCCGGTGGAGCTTCGGAGGGGCGAATGAAAGCGGGAGTGGCCGCGGGTGCGGTGGGACTGGCTTTGATCTTGGGTCAGCCAACGCTTGCCTGGGCCGCCGGAGTGGATCTGGCTCCGCATGAAGCGCTCTATTCCATGTCCCTGGCCTCCACCAACCTGTCGGGCGGCGTGACCGGCGCCTACGGCACCATGAGCTACAAATTCGCCGACAGCTGCACCGGCTGGACGGTGGAAAGCAAGACCGATCTCACCTTTTCCTACAACGAGGGCGATCCGGTGGCCACCACCTGGGATTTCGTCACCTGGGAATCCAAGGACGGCCTGCGCTACCGTTTCCGCGAACGCAGCACCCGCGACGGCGTGGTGAGCGAGGAGATCGAGGGCACGGCCCGTCTCGACGGCATCGGCAAGGGCGGTCTGGTGCATTATACCCAGCCCGAGGAACGGGTGATCCGCCTGCCCCGGGGCACGCTGTTCCCCACCTATCATACCGAGGAACTGCTGGCCCTGGCCTTGAAGGGCGGGCATGCGCTGCTGCGGCCGCTGTTCGACGGCACCGGCACCGAAGGCCCGCTCGACGTCAATGCCGTGCTGGGGCGCGAGGTGGCGGCCAATGCCAATATCAGCCCGTCGGAGGCCAAGCCCGCGGTGGATGCCTCCCTGCTGTCGGCGCCGTCGTGGCGCATGCAGATGGCCTTCTATTCACAGGATGCCACCGACGGCACCCCCGATTACGAGGTGGGGCTGCGCTATTACGAAAACGGCGTGGTGGACGAGGTGCTGCAGTCCTACGGCGATTTCTCGCTGCGCGGCATCCTGGAAAAACTGAAGCCCCTGCCCAAACCCGATTGCTGAGGATGGGGCGCTGCCGCGCCCCATCTCCGGTTTTTCATCAGGCGGCGCGCATGTCGGCCAGGAAGGCCTCCACCGCCTGTTCCAGGGTGGCGCTTTCCTCCAGAAGGCCGTTGGCGGCCTGAAACACCCCTTCGGCCATGCGGGTGGTCTGCTGGGTGGCCTGGGTCACATCCTGGATATTGTGGGCCACCGCGCTGGTGCCGCTGGAGGCCTGGGCCACGTTGCGGGCGATATCGGCCGCCGCCGCGCCCTGTTCCTCCACCGCGCCGGCGATGATGGTGGCCATTTCGTTCAAGGACACGATGGTCTGGCCGATGCTGGTGATGGCGTTCACCGCATCCTGGGTCTGGGCCTGCACGTTGGCCACCTGGGCGGCGATGTCCTCGGTGGCCTTGCCGGTCTGATTGGCCAGATGCTTGACCTCGCCGGCCACCACGGCGAAGCCCTTGCCGGCCTCGCCGGCCCGCGCCGCCTCGATGGTGGCGTTCAAGGCCAGAAGGTTGGTCTGGCTGGCGATGTCGTTGATGAGGTTGACCACCTCGCCGATCTTCTGCGCCGAGTCCTGCAGGCCCGAGACCTTGCCACTGGCCACTTCCGCCTCGGTGCGGGCGGCGCGGGCGATCTCGGCCGAACGCTGCACCTGCGCCGAGATTTCCGAGATGGCCCCGGTCAGCTGATTGCCCGCCGCCGAAACGGAATGGACGTTGGCGCTGGCCTCCTCGGTGGCCTGGGCCACGGCCTCGCTGCGGCTGCGGGTCTGCTCGGCATTGGCCGACAGGGTGTCGGACGAGCGGTGCAGGGCTTCCACCGCCTGCTTGATGCGGGTGAGCAGGGCCAGGATCTGGGTTTCGAAACGGCCGGTGGCCTCCAGGATATGTTTCTGGCGGGCGTCGCGGGCGGCCATGTCGGCGGCATCCTGGCGCTTGCGGGTTTCGGCGGCGATCAGGCTTTGCCGCCACTGTTCGATGGCCTGGGCCAGGGGGGCGATCTCGTCGCGGCGGTCGGTGCCCTCCACCGGCTGCTCCACCGCCCCCTGGCCCAAACGGAGCACGGTGGCGATAATGCCGTTCAGCGGCAGGATCACCGAGCGGGAAATGCCGACCGACAGCCCCAGCCCCAGCACGAAGCTCAAGCCGCCCACCAGCAGCGCCAGATCGATCACATGATCGATGGTGGCGGCGGTTTCCGCCTGGCTTTGGCTGTTCAGGCGCTCCAGGGTCTCGCGCAGGGTTTTGCCGCTGCCGTCGATGCCCTCGGCGGCCTTGCCGGCCAAAGCCAGGCCGCGCAGGGCCTGATCGCTTTTCAGGTTGCCGTTGGCGCCCTGCACCTGGCGCAGCAGGGTCATGGATTGCTGGTAAAGATCGATGGCCTGGCCGATGGCCTCGGCCTGGGCGCGGTCGGCGGGGCTGCTCAGGGTTTGCAGCAGGCGTTTTTGCAGCGCCCGGGTGGCGTCCAGCGCGGCATCGGCCCGCTGCCAGCGCACCGCCTCGCCGGTGGCCAGCCCGGCATAGGCGTTCATGCGGGTGATATAGAGCATCGTTTCCAGCTTCTGATCCAGCAGTTCCGCCGCGAAGGCCCGCTGCAGTTCATCGGCGCTGCCGCGGAAACGATGGCTGGAAAAGACGGTCAGGGCGCTGAGGCCGGCGATGATGACAAGCAGGATGCCGAATCCCATCAATAGACGCGCAGTAATCTTGAACCCGTTAAGCATGACCCCATCCCCAAGATGACTAAAGCTTCGGCCCGCCGCGACGATGGCCGCGGCGGGATTTCGCCGCCGACTTGATCATATTGCACTGATCCGGTCACAAGCGAAGTTCAGCTAATACATACAAGGGAAGGACAAGGCGACTCTATTAGGCCATTTGGGATATGCGCAATTGATATGGCCGCATGCGCGAGAGTCGCATCGGGATTTATTGGCCCGTGAGGGCTACTCCTTTCTAGGAATAAACCCCGTTATCGCGTTAAGAAGATTCCGGTTCATAAGCGATAGAATAAGAATTGAAAACCTTAGTATAAGAGGAAAGCATATAAGGAATTGATTATTTGCGATGGCGCGGCGGATCAGACGGGCGGCGGCATCGGCTTCCATCAGCAGCGGCATGGTGAAGCGGTTTTGCGCGGTGATGCGGCTTTTGACGAAGCCGGGGCAGATCACCGAAACGCCGATATTGTCGGCGGCCAGGCGGTTGTGCAGACTTTCTCCCAGCACCCGCACGGCGGCCTTGCTGGCGCAATAGGCCGGGGCGGCGCCCAGGCCGAGAAAGCCGGCCAGCGACGACATCAGGGCGATATGGCCGCGCCGCCGGGCCTCCAGGGCCGGCAGGGCGGGCAGAACGGTGTTCAGCACCCCTTTGACGTTGACGTCGATGATGGCCAGGCTTTTCGCCAGATCGTCGCCGGCCGCGGGTCCGGCGGTGCCGGCCGAGATGCCGGCATTGGCGATGACCAGATCGAGCGGCGCCCGCGCCTCGGCCTCGGTGATCCAGGCGGTCATGGCCGCGGGGTCGGCCACGTCCACCACTGTGGCCCAGGCCTCGGCGCCTTGGGCGCGGCAGCGGGCCGCCACCGCCTCCAGGCGGGCGGCGTCGCGGCCCGACAGCGCCAGATGCACGCCCGGTTCGGCATAGGCCAGGGCCAGGGCCTCGCCCAGGCCGCTGGAGGCGCCGGTGATCAGCACCGAGCGGAAGGGCCCGGCCGGCACCGCCTCAGTCCCGTTCCTGGCGCAGCACGGCGCGCAAGGGGCCGGTCAGCCCGGTCAGATCGTGCTCGATGGTGGCCCAGATCAGGCCGGGATCGACCGAGTGATATTCATGGACCAGGATATGGCGGGCCTCGGTCAGATGGCTCCAGGGAATGTCGGGGTGGCGTTGTATGACGTCGAAGGGGATGCGATGGGCGGCCTCGCCGAGAATTTCCAGGTTGCGCACCACGGCGTCGATGCTGCGGTCGTCCTCGCAAAAATCGCGTTCATTCATATCGCGGGTGAAGCGTTCGATTTTTTCGAGCGCATCCAGCATGTCTTCGATTCTGACCCGCCAATCCTTGTGCGACATGCCAAACCGTCTCCCGCCCCCTTCATTTCATCTTTGTGAATATGGGGGGATTCTTGAGAAGGTTCAACGGGATAAGTTCCCGGAGCGGGGGAACGTGGCGCGATCGCCATCGGCGTGTTTGAGCGGCCGGCAGGGTTGGCGACGCGGATGAACGCCGACGGCCCCGGACGAACGCGGATGGTTTTTTTATGATCCGCGTCATTCGTGGCCGCGTCAGCGGCATCTCCGTCCATCGGTGTTGCTTTTAATAAGCCGTGCCATCCGTCAGATCCTGGGAAGGGTGCCCCAGACCTTGTTGCCCGGCCTTAATAGACGGTCAGGCATTCGGCCAGAATGCGTTCGCGCAGGCGGGGTTTCAGGGTATCGGCGGTGGTCAGATCCACGGGGCGGCCCAGCAGCCCCTCCAGATGGTGCTTGAGGTCGACGAATTCGAACAGGCCCGAGGGGCGGCCCTCGGCGAAGGCCACCAGCAGATCGATATCGGAATGGGGTTTGGTTTCGTTGCGCCGGGCCGAGCCGAACAGCGACAGCGACACCACGCCGAAGCGGTTGGCCAGGGCGTCGCGGTGCTGGCGCAGGATGTCGAGGATTTCCTCGCGTTCCGGCGCGGCGCGGCGCTGGCCGATGCGCCGGGCATAGCCCCGCACGGCCTCGGCCTTTTCCGCCGGAACCCAGACTGTGACCTCCGCCAGGCCATGCCGGCTGTGCCGGCGCTCGTTATCGGAGCCGTTCATGATGGACCCCAGTATAACACAGGGTGCGGGGACTGTGTCAGGGGGTGACGGCGGCGGGGGCGGAGTTGTATAACCCGGGGACCGGACTTTTGGAGGGTTTGCCCCGTGACCGTGAACAGCATGACCGGCTATGCCCGGGCCCAGGGCCAGGATGCCGCCGTTTCCTGGATCTGGGAGATCAAAACCGTCAACGGGCGCGGCCTGGAACTGCGCACCCGCCTGCCCGGCGGGTACGACTTTCTCGATCTGCCCGCCCGCGAACAGGTGCAAAAGCGCCTGAAGCGCGGCAGCGTTACCCTGTCGCTCAATATCACCCGGCTGCAGAAGGCGGCCAACCTGGCCATCAACGAGGATCTGCTGGGCCAGTATGCCGAGCTGGCCCGGAGCTGGGCGGCCCGCACCGGCCTGGCCGCCGGCTCGCTCGACGGGCTGATGGCCCTGCGCGGCGTGCTGGAGGCGGGTGAGGCCGATGAGGAGCAGGCGGTGATCGAGGCGCGCGGCGCCGCCTTGCGCGCCAGCCTGGCCCAGGCGCTGGAGGCCCTGACGGCCATGCGGGCCGCCGAGGGCGGCAAGCTGGCCGCCGTGCTGCGGGGCCAGCTGGACGAGATCGACGCCCTGGTGCGGCGGGCCGAAGGCTGCGCCACCCTGGATCCGGCGCAGATCAAGGGCCGCCTCAAGGCCCAGGTGCTGGCCCTGCTGGAGCAGGTGCCGGCCCTGTCGGAGGAGCGTCTGGCCCAGGAGGCGGCGCTGATCGCCGCCAAGGCCGACGTGCGCGAGGAGCTGGACCGCCTCAAGGCCCATCTTTCGGCGGCGCGCGACATGCTGGCCGCCGGCGAGGCGGTGGGGCGCAAGCTGGATTTCCTCTGCCAGGAATTCAACCGCGAGGCCAATACCCTGTGCTCCAAATCGGGCGATGTGGAGCTGACCCGCCTCGGCCTGGCCCTGAAGGCCGTGATCGAACAATTCCGCGAGCAGGTGCAGAACATAGAATGAGCGACGATTGCGTTCCGGCCCGCCAGGCGGGCTTTGCCTCGGTGCGGGCCGCCGGGGTGCGCCCGCGCGGGCTGCTGCTGGTGCTGTCCTCGCCCTCGGGGGCGGGCAAAAGCTCCATTTCGCGGGCCTTGATGGCGCGCAACCCGGATATCGTCATGTCGGTGTCGGCCACCACCCGCCCTCCGCGCCCCGGCGAGGTGGACGGGCGCGACTACCATTTCATCGACAAGCCCCGCTTCGAGGCGATGGTGGCCCGGGGCGAGTTCCTGGAGCATGCCCGGGTGTTCGATAACTATTACGGCACGCCGAAGCCGCCGGTGGAGGCCGCCCTGGCGGCGGGCCGCGACGTGCTGTTCGACGTGGACTGGCAGGGCACCCAGCAGCTGGCCCAGAACGCCCGCGACGATCTGGTCAGCATCTTCATCCTGCCGCCCTCGGTGGAGGAGCTGGAGCGCCGTCTCTTGAGCCGGGGCCAGGACAGCGCCGAGGTGGTGGCGCGGCGCATGGCCAAGGCCGGCGACGAGATGAGCCATTTCCCGGAATACCAGTATGTGGTGGTCAACCGCGCGCTGGACGACAGCGTGGCGGCGGTGGACACCATCCTGGCGGCGGAACGGCTGAAGCGGCACCGCCAGATCGGTCTGGCCGATTTCGTCAACGCCCTGCGCGGCGCGGCGTGATACCGGGTGGTATAAGAGCCGTAAGCCTGCCTTGCCAGCGGGGCGGGCGGAGTTCACTATAGCGCCCCTGTGCCTCATAACCGCGATAGGATCGATCCGGTGTCCGTGCATCCCACTCTTGCCGATATGCAGTGCGCCCTGGGACGGGGCGGGGATCTGGCCTTGCGCTGGCTGGGCTGGAATGGCGAGCGGGTGGATTACAGCTACGACCGCCTGGCCGACGAGGCCTCGCGCGCCGCCGCCGTGCTGCGGCAGGCCGGGCTGGAGGCGGGCGAGGTGGTGGCGGTGATGGCCGGGCGGCGTCCGGAAACCCTGATCGCCGCCTTGGGCGTCTGGAAGGCGGGCGGGGTCTATTGCCCGCTTTATGCCGATCTGGGGCCCGATCCGCTGGCGGCGCGCCTGGAGCTGGCCGAGGCCCGCTTCCTGGTGGTGGATGCCGCGCTTTATGCCGATGTGGTGGCGCCCATGCGCCCGCTGCTGCCCAACCTTCTGGGCGTGCTGGCGGTGGCGTCGGGCGGCGGCATCCCGGAGGGCTGCCTGGATTTCAACGCGCTTTGCCGCGCCGCCGCGCCGATGGCCCAGGCGACGGAGCGTCCGCGCGGTTCGGCCCTGATGCTGCATTTCACCAGCGGCACCACCGCTCCGGTCACCGGCGGCAACGCCCTGCCCAAGGCGGTGCTGCATGGCCCCGATGTGCTGGAGGCCATCGCCGCCAGCGCCCATGCCGCCTTCGATCTGCGGGCCGGGGAAATGCTGTGGTGCGGCGGCGATCCCGGCTGGGTCACCCATACCGCCTACGGTCTGGTGGCGCCCCTGGCCCTGGGCGGCGCCATCCTGCTGGATGAGATTCCCTCGGCCCCCACCCGCTGCCTGTCGGTGCTGGAAGATGAGCCGGTGGCGGTGTGGTACACCACGCCCACCGTGGTGCGCGGCCTGATCGGCGGCGGCGCCGCCCCGGCCCGCTCCTTCAAGCCCCGCGCCCTGCGGCTGGCGGCCTGCGTCGGCGAGCCGTTGTCGGCCGATGCGGTGGCGTGGGGGCGAAGCGCCCTGGGCGTGGCCTTCCGCGATACCTGGTGGCAAACCGAAACCGGCGCCGTGGTGCTGGCCCACGATCCGGCCCGGCCGCCGCTGGCCGGCAGCATGGGCCGCGCCCTGCCGGGCCTGCGGGTGGAGCTGGTGCGGCGCGATGACCGGGGCGGCGTCACCCTGCTGCCG
>JAJZGK010000108.1 GCA_021798485.1 Pseudomonadota bacterium | reverse complement strand
ATGCGCGGGCTTGACCCGCGCATCATAAGACGGCGTCGCCCCCACATGGATGGCCGGGTCAAGCCCGGCCAAGACGGCTTAAGGGAGGGGCCGTGGCGCAGAGTCCTGTATCCGTTGCCACCGACGGAGCGGACCCACCGGGTATGAAACTGCTGGTAAGCCGCCTGACCTGGTTTCTTTCTAGTTGCAGGCCGGTTTGTCCTTGATGGCCTTCAGGAAGGCGATCACCGCCTTGCGCTGGTCGGGGTCGCGCAGGCTGAAGAACATGCCGTGCTTCAGCGACGGATCGCCGGTGACGGTCTGCAGCATGATCTTGGGATCGGCCAGATAGGCGAACAGGGTGTCGTCGGTCCAGATCAGGCCCTTGGCCGAGGCGGCGGCCATGGCGGCGGAATAATGGGCGAAATCCTTGCGGGTTCCGGCCATGGAGCCATACACATCGTGCAGATTGGGCGCGGTATTGGGCGACGGTTTATCGGCCTCGAACACATGGCAGCTTTTGCACTGGTTGGACACCATCTTGCCCTCCTGCGCCACCGGAGACAGCGTGCAGTCGGCGGCCAGAACCGGCGCCGCGGTGAGAAGGGCGATGGCGCAGGCGGCCATCAGGGAAGGGAGCGACATGGGGGAACTCCGACAAGAGACTGTTTTTCATTTTGGGCGCCGCCTGACGGGGCGCATCGGCCTATTGTGCATATCTTGCGGTGGGGCACAAGTTTGGCGGTGGGGCGGTGCTGATGCCGCGCCGTGATTTTAAATCACGGCCAAGTAGTCCAGCAGATGCCTTTGGGCGCCATGGTCGTAAAGATCGAGGTGCCCGGCCTGGGGCAGAATATGCAGATGCGGCTTTTCGCAAGCCATGGCCAGTCTCTCGCCATGGCTTGCCGGTGTTGTCTTGTCGGCGCCACCATGCAGGATCAGGGTTTTATTTTTTACTTTGTTTATTTTGTTAATATTGTCATAGCGCTGGCGCAAAAGCAGACGGACCGGGGCCCAGGGGTAGCGCCGCGCCGCCAGGTCGGGCAGGCTGGTGAAGGGGGCTTCCAGCACCAGGCCGCGCGGGGGGCGCTCGGCGGCCAGCTGCACCGCCACGGCGGCGCCCAGGGATTCGCCATAAAGCACCTGTTGCCGCAAGGGCAGACCGTGCCGTTCCAGCCAGGCCTGGGCGGCGCGGCCGTCCTCGTAGAGGCCGGCCTCGTGCGGGCGGCCGCCGTTATGCTCGTAGCCGCGGTAGGTGGCCAGAAACAGGCCGAAGCCGAAATCGTGCCAACGGGCGGTTTTCGCCGCCATGCGGGCCAGGGTGCCGCGATTGCCGTGGAACACCAGCAGCAGCAGGCCGTCGGGCTGGCGCGGCGGCACCCACCAGCCCAGCAGCCGGCCGTTTTCCTCCACCGGGCGCAGCCAGGGGGTGCCGGCCTGCTCCGGGGTGCGGGCCGAAGGCTCGGGGCGGTAGATCAGTGGCCGTTGCGCCAGAACCAGGAGCAGAACGGCGGCGATCCAGGCGGCGGGAGGCAGCAGCAGCCAGATCATGGGTGCCCGGCGGCGGGGTGCGGGGCGGCGGGGCTCATTCGGCCGCCAGGACCGGCCTTTCGGCGGCGGGCCGCGACTGCGGCGGATGTTTGAGGCGCAGATCCTCCAGCAGCGAGCGCATGGCGCGGCGCTGGCGGTGCGGGCCGTCCAGCAGGCGGTCGATCTCGGCCGCCGACAACGGCTGCTCCGCATATTGGTGCTGCAGAAAGGCCAGGATCAGCATCGCCTCCGCCGGGGGCGGGGCGTCATCGCGCAGCAGGCGGGCGGCCTGTTCCACCAGGGCGTCGAAGGGGGCGCAGCGGTCGGGCGAGGGCAGCAGGGCGAACATGATGGCGGGCCTCCCGGGTATCGTGCCGGAGAGGAATGCAGATTGCGGGCCAGACGCAAGGAGTGGAAAACCCTACTGCGGGGGGGCGCCGCCGGCCGGCTGTTTTTGCCGCCGGGCCGATTTTGCCGGGCAGACTTTGCCGCCCTTGTCCGCCGCCGGGCAAGGTGACATTGTGCGCCGTCATGAGCGATCTTTCCGATCTTGCCCGCCAGGGCGCCGGGCTTTTGCAACGCCGCCGCCCGCAGGCGGCGCGGGATGTGCTGCGCCGCGCCGTGGCCGAACGCCCCGGCTGCGCCGAAAGCCGCCTGCTGCTGGGGCGGGCCTGCCTGCAGGCCGGACAGGGCGGCGAGGCGGTGGCGGTGCTGGAGGCGCTGTGCGCCGACGAGGCTTCGCCGGGGGCCCTGGAGGCCCTGGCCACGGCCTATCGCCGCGATGCCCGCTACCTGGATGTTCTGGCCCTGGCCCGGCGCCACAGCGGACCGCAGATGGCCTACGAGGCGGCCATGGCCCTGACCGCGCTGGGCCGCGCGCCCGAGGCCCTGGCCGCCTTCGACGCCCTGCTGGCCGAAGCGCCCGATCTGGCGGCGGCCTGGTTCGGCAGCCATGCCCCGGCCCTGGATCTGCTGGGCTGGCCCGAGGCCGAAACCCGGCTGCGGCGGGCGGCGGCCTGCCGGGGCGCCAACCGCCGCTATCAGGCCCTGCTGGCCGCCTATCACCATCTGCTGGGCCGGGGCGATCCCGCCGACTGTCCGCAATCGCAGCGCCATCTGGCCGAGGGGGCGCGGGCGCTGCGGCCTTATCTGGCCGAGGGCTGGCGGCTGTTCGGCATCAGCGGCAGCCTGTTGCGCTGGGCCCTGGAGCAGGCGGCCCGGCCCGGCCTGGTGCTGGAATTCGGCGTGCGGCGCGGCACCTCCATCGCCCATCTGGCGGCGGTGGCCGGGCAGGAGGTGCACGGCTTCGATTCCTTCGAAGGGTTGCCGGAAGCCTGGGTCAACAGCCCCAGCGGCGCCCTGACCACCGATCGCCGCCTGCCCGCCGTGCCGGCCAATGTCGCCTTGCATGCCGGCTGGTTCGAAGACACCCTGCCGGGCTTTCTGGCCGGGCAGGGGGCGCCGCTGCGCTTCGCCAATATCGACAGCGATCTTTATTCCTCGGCCCGTACCGTGCTGACGGCGCTGGCCGCACGCATCGGGCCGGGCAGCGTGCTGGTGTTCGACGAATTCATCGGCAACCGCTCGTGGCGCCAGGACGAATACCGCGCCTTCCATGAGCATGCCGCCGCACAGGGGCTGGCCTGGTCGATCATCGCCGTGGGGCTGGCCACCAAGCAGGTGGCCATTCTCATCGGCTGATCAGCCTTCCGCCGTTTGCATCGCCTGCAGATAGCCGGAAAAATCCGCCTCGGCTCCGGTCAGATAGCCGGCGAAGGCGCGGGCCATGGTCTGGGCAATGAACAGGGCGTGCTCGGGGT
Organism: Pseudomonadota bacterium; assembly: GCA_021798485.1. Classification (GTDB taxonomy): domain Bacteria; phylum Pseudomonadota; class Alphaproteobacteria; order Rhodospirillales; family Magnetospirillaceae; genus JAJZGK01. Next base: position 7,156 of record JAJZGK010000108.1, on the reverse strand, counting down.
CGGTGATCAGCAGCTTGGAAAGCTCGTGGATGCGCTCCAGGCTGTCGTGCTGCTTGCGTTCCAGCCCCTCCAGATCGGGATAGCCGGCCCGGCGCAGCAAAAGGCGTTCGCGCTCGACATGGGCGACAATCAGCACCGACAGATGCACGGCCTCGTCGATGGCGTCCTTGCGCCGCGCCGCCGCCGCCAGGGCGACGATGTGGTTAAGGGCGTCGATGATGCGGCGGTGATCCCGATCCAGGCCTGGATCGCCCACGCTCATGCCGTCATCCCAGATGATGCCGTCCGCCGTCATGTCGCCCTCCCGCCCGCCTTCGCCGGAAAGCGCCAAAAGGCGAAGGACGTGCAATTATAGGTGGTGTTTCGGCGTGGACAGGCAAGAGAAAAACGCAAAAAAGCCGCGCGGCGCGGGCCGTGCGGCTTTTTTTGAGGTCTCGCAAATGGTCGGAGTGAGAGGATTCGAACCTCCGGCCCCTGCCTCCCGAAGACAGTGCTCTACCAGGCTGAGCTACACTCCGACGCCTGCGAGGCGCACCTTATAGCGCCTTGTCCGGCAAAGCGCAAACAGGAAATTTGCTTTTTTCACCAAGCCCGTTCGATGCAGAACTCGATGATGTCCTCCATCGCGGTTTTGGCCGGGCTGTCGGGGAACAGGGCCAGATCGGCGATGGCGGCATCGCCGTACTGGCGGGCGCGGCCGATGCTGTCGGCCAGGGTATTGTGCTTTTCCATCAGCTCCAGGGCGCGGGCCAGATCGCTGCCGTCCTCGGCCTGATCCAGATCCTCCAGGGTGCGGCGCCAGAAGGCCCGTTCCTCGCCGTTGCCGCGCTGGAAGGCCAGAATCACCGGCAGGGTGATCTTGCCCTCGCGGAAATCGTCGCCGATGCTCTTGCCCAGTTTTTCCTGCTGGGCGGAATAATCCAGCACATCGTCGATCAGCTGGAAGGCCACCCCCAGATTCATGCCGTAGCGGTCCAGGGCCTCTTCCTCGGCGGCGGGGCGGTCGGCCACCACGGCGCCGATGCGGCAGGCGGCGGCGAAGAGGGCGGCGGTCTTGGATTCGATCACCCGCAGATAGGCCTCTTCCGTGGTTTCGGTGTCGTTGGCCGTGACCAGCTGCAGCACCTCGCCCTCGGAAATGATGGCCGAGGCGCGCGACAGGATGGCCAGAACCGCCAGCGAGCCGTCTTCCACCATCAGTTCGAAGGCGCGCGAGAACAGGAAATCGCCCACCAGCACCGAAGGCTTGTTGCCCCACAAGGCGTTGGCCGAGGCCTGGCCGCGCCGCAGGTCGCTTTCGTCCACCACATCGTCATGCAGCAGGGTGGCGGTGTGGATGAACTCCACGCAGGCGGCCAGCTTGTGCTGGCGGTTGCCCTGGTAGCCCACCAGCCGGGCGGCGGCCAGGGTCAGCATGGGGCGCAGGCGCTTGCCGCCGGCGGCGATCAGGTGGCCGGCCAGCTGCGGGATCAGCGCCACCGGGCTTTGCATGCGGTCCAGGATGATTTCGTTGCATTGGGAGATATCCTGGGCCACCAGGGCGGTCAGCGCGTCCAGTGACGCCTTCCGGCCCTGATCCTCCTTGCTGTTCACCACGACGGACACCGTCATTCCCCTTATGCATCTGATGAAAGCCACCCATGCCGGGCGGCGTGCGGAGCATACGGTTGCGCGTCCATGCGGGTCAAGGCTACAACATCGCCTCAGGGCGCCAAACCAGGGGGATTTGTCGCGCATCGTCCGGATCCCCCGACGGGAGCATCATGACAGAGATTACCGAGGACAGCCTGTTGGACGGGCGCGTGCGGCTGCTGCAGCCCGCCGACGGCTACCGCGCCGCCATCGATCCGGTGTTTCTGGCCGCCATGGTGCCGGCGGAGCCCGGCCAGCTGGTGCTGGACGTGGGCAGCGGCGTTGGCGCCGCCTCGCTGTGTCTGGCGGCGCGCTGCCCCGATTGCCGGGTGGTCGGGCTGGAGCCCCAGGCCGAGCTGGCGGCCCTGGCCCGCGAGAACGTAACCCTGAACGGCCTGGCCGGGCGGGTGGAAACGGTGAGCGGCAGCCTGCAGGCGCCGCCGCCGCGTCTGGCGCCGGGCAGTTTCCATCATGTCATGACCAATCCGCCCTATCATGCCGGCGGCACGCCCGCCCCCCATGCCGGCAAAGCCAAGGCCAATACGGAAAGCGATCTGAGCCTGGCGGCCTGGATGCGGCTTTCGGTGGGCATGCTGCGGCCCAAGGGCACCCTGGCGGTGGTGCACCGCGCCGACCGCCTGGACGAGCTGCTGGCCGCCCTGCAGGGCCGGGTGGGCGAGATCATCGTGTTTCCGCTATGGCCCAAGCCGGGGCGGGCGGCCAAGCGGGTGCTGCTGCGGGCCCGCAAGGGGGTGGCCTCGCCGCTCACCCTGCATCCCGGTCTGGTGCTGCACCGGGACGACGGCCGCTACAGCGCCGATGCCGAGGCGGTGCTGCGCCACGCCGCCGCCATCGGCTGAGACCGGCCAACCATTGAAGTGACTCGTTGGCCGGTATCCAGCGAGCATGAGAGGGAAAGGAGCGCCCATGCGCCGTTTGACGATCTGCCTCACCCTGCTGGCGGCGCTGCTGCTGGTGCGGGCCCCGGCGCGGGCCGCGGCGCCGGAACAGGTGACCATCGCCTATCAGGATATGTGGAACCCCTTCCGGGTGGCCATGGCCGGGCAGGCGCTGGAAAAAGCCACCGGCTGGCGTATCCGCTGGCGCCATTTCGACAGCGGCGCCGATGTTATCCGCGCCCTGGCCTCGGGCGATGTCCAGATCGGCGAGGCCGGGTCCAGCCCCATCGCCGCCGCCCTCAGCCAGGGGGTGGATGTGAAGCTGGTGTGGATTCTGGAAAATATCGGCGGCGCCGAGGCCCTGGTGGTGCGCAATGGCGCCGGCATCACCGCCCCCCGCGATCTGGCCGGAAAACGCATCGCCACTCCCTTTGTTTCCACCTCGCATTTCCATCTTCTGTTCGCCCTGCAGCAGTTCGGCTTCGCCCCCGGCGCCGTGCGGGTGCTGAACATGCGCCCCGCCGAAATCGCCGCCGCCTGGGACCGTGGCGATATCGACGGCGCCTTCGTCTGGGATCCGGTGCTGTCGCATCTGAAGCGGGGCGGCCATGTGCTGATCACCTCGGGCCTGCTGTCGTCGTGGGGCAAGGCCACCTTCGACGGCATGGTGGTGTCCTCGTCCTTCGCCGCCACCCATGGCGATTTCGTCGCCGCCCTGGTGCGGGTGCTGGCGGCGGCCGATGCCCGCTACCGCCGCGACAAGGCGGGCTGGACCGCCGACAGCCCGGAGGTGGCGGCCATCGCCAAAATCACCGGCGGCGCCCCGGCCGATATTCCCGCCGGGCTGGCCCTTTATGATTTTCCGCCGCCGGCGGATCAGGTTTCGCCGCGCTGGCTGGGCGGCGGCGCCCAGGGCGGGGCGGCCCGCGCCCTGCTTTACACCGCCCGCTTCCTGAAAGAGCAGGGCCGCATCACCGAGGTGCGGCCCGATTACGCCGCCGCCGTCGATCCCGCCTTCGCGCAAAAGCTTGTGGCGGCGCCGGACGGACGCCCGTAAGCTGGGGGCCTTGCCGTTCCGGACCGTCAAAGCCCCATGCCCCGCCTCGTCGTCGATCAGTTGTCCATGCGTTATCCCGCGGGGGCGGGCGGCGTGGCGGCCCTGGAGGATATCAGCTTCACCCTGGAGCCGGGCGAGATCCGGGTGGTGCTGGGGGCCTCGGGCTGCGGTAAAACCACACTGCTGAACGCCCTGGCCGGCTTTCTGCCGCCCTCTTCCGGGCGCATCCTGCTGGATGGCCGCCCCCTGGCCGGGCCGGGGGCCGAGCGCGGCGTGGTACTGCAAAAGCAGGCGCTGTTTCCCTGGCTGACGGCGGGTGGCAATGTGGAATTTCCCTTAAGGCTGCGCGGCTGGCCCCGGGCCCGGCGCCGGGCCGAGGCCGAGGCCTGGCTGGCGCGCCTGGGGCTGGAGGGCTGCCACGGGCAGCCGCTGCATCAATTGTCGGGCGGCATGCGCCAGCGGGTGGAACTGGCCCGGGCCCTGGCCGCCGATCCGGCCATCCTGCTGCTGGACGAGCCCTTCGGCGCCCTCGACGCCTTCACCCGCGAAAGCCTGCAATGCCTGCTGCTGACGCTGTGGCGCGACAGCGGCAAAAGCCTGTTCTTCATTACCCATTCGGTGGAGGAGGCGGCTTTTCTCGGCAGCACCGTGATGGTGTTGTCGCCGCGGCCGGGGCGGGTGATCCATGAAAGCGCCCTGACTTTCAACCGGGCCTTCCTGCAAGGGGGCGATGCCCGGGCGGTGAAGGCCGATCCCGCCTTCATCGCCGCCCGCGAACAACTGCTGGAGGCGGTGCATGCCAGCCAGGGCTGACGATCACTATGGCCTGCCGCCCCAGGGCGGCGCCTGGCCGCTGTCGCTGGCGGTGCTGGCGGCGCTGCTGGCCCTGTGGTGGGCGGCGGCCCGCTTCGGCTGGGTGTCGCCGCTGTTCCTGCCCGGTCCCGGCCGGGTGTGGCGGACCTTTCTGTGGCTATGCTCCGATCAGGCCACCGGCGGCGGTCTGGCCGGGCACGTGCTGGCCAGCCTGGGCCGGGTGCTGGGGGCCTTTCTGCTGGCCGTGGCCATCGCGCTGCCCCTGGGGCTGGGCATGGGGCTGAACCGGCTGCTGCGGGCCGGGCTCGATCCGCTGCTGGAATTCTATCGCCCGCTGCCGCCTTTGGCCTATCTGCCGCTGACGGTGCTGTGGCTGGGCATCGGCGAGGCGCAGAAGCTGCTGCTGCTCACCCTGGCCATGGCGCCGCCGCTGGCCCTGGCCGCCCGCGCCGGGGTGCGGGCGGTGGCGGTGGAACAGCTGCACGCCGCCTATGCCATGGGGGCCAGCCGCCGTCAGGCGCTGCTGTGGGTGGTGCTGCCCGCCGCCCTGCCCGATATCCTCATCGGCCTGCGCATCGGCCTCGGCTTCGGCTGGACCACCCTGGTGGCCGCCGAAATGGTGGCGGCGGAGCGGGGGCTGGGACAGATGGTGCTGAACGCCTCCAACTTCCTGCGCACCGATATCATGATGGTGGGCATTCTGGTCATCGGCCTGATCGCCATGGCCTTCGACGGCGCGATGCGCCTGCTGGCCCGGCGGCTGACGCCGTGGCATGGGAAACAGTAAGGCTCTGATAACCGGAATTACGGTGACAAATTACGGTGACAGTGCATTTAATTACAAATTACGGTGACAGTGCATTTAATTACGAATTACGGTGACAGTGCATTTAATTGCTGGGTATTGCAGGAGTAACGTGCACTGTCAGAGCGTCAGGGAAGCTGGCGTGATCCAACCGGTGGAAGTCCGGTCCAGGAAAGGGGTGGCGCCCGCCTGGTGGCGAGTGTTGCGGCGGCATCGGCGACGGTGTCGGCGAAGCGTACACAGCAATCCAGCGGGGTGGGTTATTGAGCCGCGAAAGGCACAACATGCAGAGGCCGAGACCGTTGACAGCGTCGAAGGCAACATGAGCAACGCCGATATGCGAGGCGCTGCCGCTCTGCCGTGGTCGAAGACCCCATCACGCACGAACGGATCATGTCGGAACCTAGAAAGAAACCAGGTCAGGCGGCTTACCAGCAGTTTCATACCCGGTGGGTCCGCTCCGTCGGTGGCAACTGATACCGGCCAACCATTGAAGTGACTCGTTGGCCGGTATCCGGCGAGCATTGAGCGAGCGGCCAAGGCGGCGGATGCCGCCGCCCGGCGAGGGACGATACAACCGGTCAATTCATTGGGCGGTTGGTATGAGAGGTCTCGTGTCCGACCGGTCGGCTCTGTGCCGCCCGGCCCGCATCGGGAAGGTGATGAGCCGAAGCCGATGATGAACGGACCCGAGACGTCAGACCTCGCCATAGTAGCGATGAGGCCGACGAACAAGGCCGGGCGACCGGCGGCGGAGCCGGTGGAGCCAAGGGCGGGGGCCGAGGGAACCGCGGTTCAGCAAAGCACGCTCCGGTCGCGGAGCCGGGGTCGCGTGACCCAGGCGTTGGACCGCGTACGACACGCCGCAAGGCAAAGGAAGAAGGAACGGTTCACCGCGCTCTTCCATCACGTCACCGTCGATACGTTGCGGCTGGCGTGACGTGGGCGGACTACGAGGCAGACATCGAGCCCCGCCTTGATGATCTGCACGGACGCGTCCACCGTGAAGCGTACCGGCCGTTTCCGTCCCGCCGGACGTATATTCCGAAGGCGGACGGCAAGCGGCGGCCGCTGGCGATCGTCGCTCTGGAGGACAAGATCGTCCAGGGTGCTGCCGTCATGGTGCTGAACGCCATCTACGAGGAAGACTTTCTCGGGTTCTCGTACGGGTTTCGGCCCGGACGCGGGGCACACGATGCGCTGGACGCCCTGGCGGTGGGGATTGCCGAGCGGAAGGTGAATCACATTCTTGACGCCGACATTCGGTCGTTTTTCGACTCGGTCAGCCAAGACTGGCTGGTCCGCTTCGTCGAGCACCGGATCGGCGACAAGCGCATTATCCGCCTGATCCGGAAATGGCTGAGGGCGGGCATCCTCGAAGACCGGACGGTGACGGTAGCCGACAGGGGGACGGGACAAGGCTCGGTGGCATCGCCACTCCTCGCCAACATCTACCCGCACTACGTCCTCGACCTGTGGGCCGAGCGCTGGCGACGGCACGAGGCCACCGGCGACATGATCATCGTGCGCTACGCTGATAATGTGGTGGCCGGTTTCGAGCACGAGGCCGACGCGGTTCGGTTTCGCGATGCAATGCGCGCGCGATTTGAGGAATTTGCGCTGTCGCTCCATCCGGACAAGACCCGCCAGGGCAGATTTCTGCTCCATCGGCGGAGCCGCCGCGACCGGGTGCTGGCGAAGCTCAAGGAAATCAAGGAGGAACTACGGCGGCGCATGCATCAGCCACGTCCCCAGCAGGGGGAATGGCTGAGGCAGGTGGTCTCCGGCTTCTTCGCCTACTACGCGGTGCCGACCAATATCCAGGCTCTCGTGGCCTTCCGATACCATGTCATACCAACCGCCCAATGAATTGCCCGGTTGTATCGTCCCTCGCCGGGCGGCGGCATCCGCCGCCTTGGCCGCTCGCTCAATGCTCGCTGGATACCGGCC
>JAJZGK010000107.1 GCA_021798485.1 Pseudomonadota bacterium | reverse complement strand
CGCCACCGCGCCGGTGGCGGGGTTGAACACCGCGCCGAAACGGCCTGATTGCCCGGCCACCGGCTTGCCGTCGATATAATGGTGCAGGGTACGCATGGGCTTACTCCACCGTTTTCAGCACGTCGGCCAGGGTACCGACCAGTTGGGCCATATGATCCTCGCCGCAGATCAGCGGCGGCGACAGGGCGATGATATCGCCGGTCACGCGGATCAGCACGCCCCGCTCGTAGCAGCGGGTGAACACCTCGTAGGCGCGGGCGCCGGGGGCGCCGGGGCGGGGCGCCAGCTCGATGCCCGCCACCAGACCCAGATTGCGGATATCCACCACATGCGGCAAGCCCTTAAGTCCGTGCACCGCCTGTTCCCACAGCGGCGCCAGGATGGCGGCGCGGGTCAGCAGCCCCTCCTCCTCGTAGGTGTCGAGGGTGGCCAGGGCGGCGGCCACCGCCAGCGGATGCGCCGAGTAGGTATAGCCGTGCGGAAATTCGATGCCCTGCTCCGCCCCCTGCATGAAGGCGGCATGCACCTTGTCGGAGGCGAACACCGCCCCCATGGGCACGGTGCCGTTGGTCAGGCCCTTGGCGGTGGTGACGATATCGGGCATCACCCCGAACAGATCCACGGCGAAGGGCGCCCCCAGGCGGCCGTAGCCGGTGATGACCTCGTCGAAGATCAGCAGAAAGCCGTATGTGTCGCAAATGGCCCGCAGCCGCTCCAGATAGCCCTTGGGCGGCACCAGCACGCCGGTGGAACCGGCCATGGGCTCGACGATGACGGCGGCGATGGTGGAGGGATCATGCAGGGCGGCGATGCGCTCCAGATCGTCGGCCAGCTCGGCGCCCCAGGCCGGCTGGCCCTTGCTGAAGGCGTTGCGGTCGGGATCGTGAGTGTGGCGCAGATGATCCACGCCCGGCAGCAGCGGCCCGAACAGTTTGCGGTTGCCGGACAGCCCGCCCACCGAAATGCCGCCGAAGCCCACGCCGTGATAGCCGCGTTCGCGCCCGATCAGGCGGGTGCGGCCGCCCTCGCCGCGCAGGCGGTGATAGGCCAGAGCCATTTTCAGGGCGGTATCCACCGATTCCGAGCCGGAATTGCTGAAGAACACATGGTTGAGATCGCCCGGCATCAGGGCCGCCAGCCGCGAGGCCAGGGTAAAGGCCTCGGGGTGCGCCATCTGGAAGGTGGGGGCGAAATCCAGCCGCGCCACCGCCTGCCGCACCGCCTCGACGATGCGCGGACGGCCATGCCCGGCATTGACGCACCACAGCCCCGAGGTGCCGTCGAGAATGGCGCGGCCATCATGGCTGACATAGTGCATGTCCTTGGCCGACACCAGCAGGCGCGGCGCCGCCTTGAACTGTCGGTTGGCGGTAAAGGGCATCCAGAAGGCGGCAAGATCGGGCACGGACATGGAAACACCTCGAAAAAACGGAGCCCCCACAGTGATCCGTTGCCTGATTCTCAACAAGATGCTTTCTTGTTAAGTATACTTAACACTGCAAACAGGTGCGCCATGGAAATCGATGTCGGAGCCCGCCTCAGAGCGGTGCGCAGCGCCCACAAACTGTCGCAGCGCGCCCTGGCCCTGAAGGCCGGGGTGACCAACGCCACCATTTCGCTGATCGAATCCAACCGCATCAATCCCTCGGTGGGCGCCTTGAAGCGGGTGCTGGACGGCATTCCCATGAGCCTGGCCGATTTCTTCGCCCTGGATCTGCCGGCGCCGCCGCAGGTGTTCTACGGCCCCGATGATTTCGTCGAGATCGGCGCCGGCGCCATCTCCTACCGCCAGCTGGGGCCGGACCTGACCGGACGCGCCCTGCAGATCCTGGTGGAACGCTACGCGCCGGGCGCCGATACCGGCCGCGTGCCGCTGCGCCACGAGGGCGAGGAAGGCGCGGTGCTGCTGTCGGGCTGCCTGGAGGTGACGGTGGGCGAGCAGACCCGCCTGCTGGGCCCCGGCGAGGCCTACCGCTTCGACAGCCGCACCCCGCACCGCTTCCGCAACCCCGGCCCCGGCCCCTGCGCCCTGATCAGCGCCTGCACGCCGCCCAGTTTCTGACGCCCCCGGCACGGTATAAGCTGGACGTTGGCAAGGCCACGGAGTACCAATGACCGCTGACGCCGCGTTCACCGTTGATAAATACATGCCTCCCAATCCCCATGCCCCGCAAAGCGCCACCGAACTCCAGGCCGTCGTCACCTTGAAGGCGGCGCGCGATGTGGCGCGGGATATCGAGGACCTGCGCAACCGCCTGAAGGACGACGGCATCCACCCTTTCCAGCGCCAACGCCTGAAGGACGATCTGCTGGAGGCGGCGGAACGGCTGTGCAATCTGCTGGATCTTCTGATGTCGTGGCTGACCATGGTCTCGGCCAGCGTGCGCCATCCCCTGTCGGAAGGCATTCAGGAACTGCGCGAGCGGCTGCTCTCCACCGGCGTGCGCCTGATCGGCGACAAGGCCGACCGCCTGCTGACCCAGGCCGATCTGGCCAGCCGCGGCGACGGCGTTTTTCCCTTGGGCATTTCCTTCCGCATGGCCGAGGCGGTGGCCAACCTGCTGGCCACGGTGGAGGTTCTGGGCGGCTACGAGGCCATGCCGGAAGACGTGCAGGAAAAACTGGCCAGCGCCCAGGACATGGTGCACCACCTGCGCCTGATGGAAGAGAATTACGCCTTCGCCCGCGAATTCGAGGAGGTGGACACCCCCGCCGAGTTCGACGATCCCCCATCCGGCTTCACCCTGCCCCGCTTCTGAGGGCGCCGTTGACAGCGCCGCCGCGCCGGGGCAAGGTTGCCGGCAACCGAGACCACCGCCTCTTGCGCGAAGGATATTGATCATGGATATGGCTCTGGGCTTCATCGCCGCCTGCATCGTTGTTTACGCCCTGGTGTGGAGCGTGCGCACCTCGGGCACCGTGGCCGATGCCGGCGCCGCCGCCCACGGCCACGGCGGCCATCACTGACACCAACCGGCCAATGAATTGACCGGTTGTATCGTCCCTCGCCGGGCGGCGGCATCCGCCGCCTTGGCCGCTCGCTCAATGCTCGCTGGAGACCGGCCAACGAGTCACTTCAATGGTTGGCCGGTATGAAATCCCGCCCACACGCAAAAAGCCCCGCCGGATCCACGGCGGGGCTTTTTTGTTTCCAGCGGCGCTCAGCCGGCCAGGCGGCCGTCTTGCGGCGGCGGCGTCAGCAGCGCATAGAAGGCGCGGTCCTCCATCACTTCGTGATCGAGAAAAATCTGCTCCACCTCATCGAGCACCGCGAACCAGCGCTGATGGCTGGACCTGGCCGCCATCTCCTCCAGCAGGGTGTCGAGCCTGGCCAGGATGCCGTCATGAATCTGGCGGTGATGGCGGGCCGGAATGCCATAGCCCGACAACACCGCGATCTCGATCTCGAAATGGCCGCGCGCCGCCTCGCGCACCTCTTGCAGGGAGGTCTGCAAGGCATCATCCGCCGCGCCCAGTTTCCACAGGCGGCTGAAGGTATCGATCCTGCGATGCAGATCGAGATGTCCGGCATCCACTTCCCGGATGCCGCAAAGGGGCACGTCTGGTCCGGCCATCGTGGAGTGTCTCCCAAAAGCTGAACCTGGGAGCCTGTCCAGACAGGCTGGGCGGGCTTTCAGGGCTCTCCGCTTTGGCGCTCAGGCGCCGCTAAGGCTTTACGCGTTTCCAGCTTTGCTGAAACCATTCCAGAGTATGCCACATCCCCACTCAGGTAAAGGTCATCTAAATAATCAGTTGATATCCTTTGGCGTAATACCGGCCAACCATTGAAGTGACGGGTTGGCCGGTATCCAGCGAGCCTTGAGCGAGCGGCCAAGGCGGCGGATGCCGCCGCCCGGCGAGGGACGATACAACCGGGCAATTCATTGGGCGGTTGGAATAACGCCCGCCTCGTCCGTGGTGCCCGAACCGCAGGGATCGCCGCAGTGGGCGCAATCGAAATCGGCCGGCTTGTGCTCCAGCTCGGCCAGGCGCGCTTCCAGGTGGGCGATGCGTTCGGCCATGCAATGCAGGGCCTTGCCCACCGGATCGGGCATCAGGTGATGATCGAGATCGATGCCGTGCTTGCTGATGCGCCGCGCCTCCAGCGGCAGCACCACCCGGCCGGGGATGCCCACCACCGTCATCTCGGGCGGCACGTCGGAGATCACCACCGAATTGGCGCCGATATTGGCCCCGGCCCCCACATGCACCGGCCCCAGGATCTTGGCCCCCGCCCCCACCAGCACGCCGTCGTCCAGGGTGGGATGGCGCTTGCCCTTGGACAGCGAGGTGCCGCCCAGGGTCACGCCGTGATAAAGGGTGACATCGTCGCCGATCTCGGCGGTTTCGCCGATCACCACCCCGGCGCCGTGATCGATGAAGAAGCGCCGCCCGATCCGCGCCCCGGGATGAATGTCCACATTGGTCATCATGCGCCCCAGGAACGACAGCAGCCGCGCCGAGAACAGCCAGCCGGCCCGCCACAGACGATGACTGAGGCGGTGGATCAGCACCGCATGCAGACCGGGATAGGTGAACAGCACCTCGATACGGGTGCGGGCGGCGGGGTCGCGCTCGAACACGCACTCCACATCTTCCTTCAGATGGGCCAGCAGCCCCAGAGGATCGGTCTGTTCGATCGGCACGATAAAGCTCCCGTAGAGTGGCGGCGGGCATTGTGACCCGCCGCCCCCAGGCCTGTCAGCTTGAATCGGCTTATTCCGCCGCGCCATGCCGCAGATGCGGCTTGTGCCGGTTCAGCCAGGCCACCAGACGGCGCACCACCACATAGAACAGCGGCGTGAAGATCAGGCCGAAAGCCGTCACCCCCAGCATGCCCGAAAACACCGCCGTGCCCAGCGACTGGCGCATTTCGGCGCCGGCGCCGGTGGCCCACACCAGGGGCAGCACCCCCAGGATGAAGGCCAGCGAGGTCATCAGGATGGGCCGCAGCCGGGTGCGCGCCGCCTGCACGGCGGCGTTGGTGCGGCTTAAGCCCTCGTTTTCCGCCTGGCGGGCGAACTCCACGATCAGGATGGCGTTCTTGGCCGCCAGGCCGATCAGCACCACGAAACCCACCTGGGCCAGGATATTGACGGGGATGCCGCGCAGATTGAGCCCGGTGACCGAGGCCAGCAGGCACATGGGCACGATCAGCACCACCGACAGCGGCAGCGACCAGCTTTCATACTGCGCCGCCAGCACCAGGAACACGAACACCACCGAGGCGCCGAACACCAGAATGCCGTTGTTGCCGGCCATGATCTCCTGCAGCGCCAGTTCGGTCCACTCGAAGGAAAACCCATCGGGCAGATGGCTGGCGGCCAGGGCGGCCATCTGTTCCAGGGCATAGCCCGAGGAATAGCCGGGTTTGGTGGCGCCCTGCAGCTCGGCGGCGGCATAAAGGTTGTAGCGCGGCACCCGGTAGGCGCTGGTCATGCTGTGGAAGGTGGCCACCGAGCCGATGGGCACCATCTGCCCCCGATCGTTGCGGGTTTTCAGATTGGCCACCGCCTGCAGATCGGAACGGAAATCGCCGTCGCCCTGGGCCATCACCCGGTAGGTTCGGCCCAGATAGTTGAAATCGTTCACATAGTGGGCACCCAGATAGATTCCCAGGGTGTCGAACACCTGCGACGGCGGCACCCCCAGCATGCTGGCCTTCACCCGGTCGATATCGGCATAAACCGAGGGCGTGCGGGTGTTGAACATGGAAAACACATTCAACAGCCCCGGCGTGCGGTTGGCGGCCATCATCATGTCGGTGGTGGCGGCCTCCAGGGCCTGCAGACCACGGCCGCTCTTATCCTCGATCATCATCTTCCAGCCGCCGGCCGAGCCGATGCCGCGCACCGGCGGCGGCATGATGGGAATGATCATGGCATCCTGGATACCGGCCAGACGCATGCGCAGGGCCCCCACCAGCTGCGGCGCCGACTGGCCGCGGGCGCGGGTCCGCTCCTCCCAGGGCTTCAGCAGCACGAACACCGTGGCCGCCGAGGGCGAATTGGTGAAGGTGGCGGCATCCAGGCCGGCGATGGGCACGGCATGGGCCACGCCGGGGGTATCGAGGATGGTGTTCACCGCCCGCTGCATCACCGCGTCGGTGCGGGCCAGCGAACTGCCCGGCGGCATCTGGATCAGGGTGATGAGATAGCCCTGATCCTGATCGGGAATGAAGCCCTTGGGCGCGCGGTAGAACTCCGTGCCCGCCAGCGCCATCAGCCCGACATACACCACCAGCAGCAGCGCCGCCAGCCGGATGACCCGGCGGGTAATGCGGCTGTAACCCTCCGACAGCCGCTCGAAACCGCGGTTGAAGGCCTGGAAGAACAGCACCAGCGGCCGCATCAGCGGCGATACCGCATCGGCGTCGTGCTCCTTGTGCGGTTTGAACAGCAGGGCGCACAGGGCCGGGCTCAGGGTCAGCGACACCACCAGGGAAATGACCGTGGAGGCGGCGATGGTCACCGCGAACTGGCGGAAAAACTGGCCGGAAATGCCGGGAATGAAGGCGGCGGGAATGAACACCGCCGACAGCACCAGGGCGATGGCCACCAGGGCGCCGCCCACCTCGTCCATGGTTTCGTGGGCGGCGTTGCGCGGCGTCAGCCCTTCGCGGATATTGCGCTCGACGTTTTCCACCACCACGATGGCGTCGTCCACCACGATGCCCACCGCCAGCACCAGGCCGAACAGCGACAGATTGTTCAGCGAATAGCCCAGCGCCGCCAGAATGCCGAAGGTCCCCACCAGCGACACCGGAATGGCGACGATGGGGATCAGCGAGGCCCGCCAGGTTTGCAGGAAGATGATCACCACCAGCACCACCAGCAGCACCGCCTCCCAGATGGTGGTGAACACCTCGTGCACCGACTGGGAAATGAAGTGGGTGGGGTTGTAGACCACCTTGTAGGCCACACCGGACGGAAACCGCTTCGCCAGCTGGTCCATGGTGTTTTCCACCCGCTGGGCGGTTTCCAGGGCGTTGGAGCCGGGCAGCTGGAAAATACCCATGGGCACGGCGCGCTGGCGGTCGAGGTAACCGTTGGCGCCGTAATCCTGCGCCCCCAGTTCGATGCGGGCCACATCGCGCACACGGGTCACCCGGCCATCGGCATCCGATTTGATGAGGATATCGCCGAACTGTTCCGGGGTGATCAGGCGGCCCAGCGTCTGCACGTTCATCTGGAAGGCGCCGGGATGGGCCACCGGCGGCTGGTTCAGCACGCCCGCCGACACCTGGATGTTCTGCGATTGCAGCGCCGCCACCACATCGTCGGCGGTCAGATTGCGCGCCGCCACCTTGTCGGGATCGAGCCAGACGCGCATGGCATAGTCGCGGGCGCCGAACACCGTCACGCCGCCCACCCCTTCCAGGCGGGCCAGCACGTCCTTGATCTGCAAGGTGGCGTAGTTGGACAGATAAAGCTGATCGCGCGAGCCGTCGGGCGAATAGAGATGCACCACCATCAACAGGTCGGGCGAGTTCTTCTGCACGCTCACCCCCTGGCGCTGCACATCCGTGGGCAGCTGGGGCATGGCCTGCGACACCCGGTTTTGCACCAGCACCTGGGCGGTATCCAGATTGGTGCCCAGGCGGAAGGTGATGGTCAGGCGCAGATTGCCGTCACCGGTGGCGTTGCTGCTCATATAGAGCATGTTCTCCACGCCGTTGATCTGCTGCTCCAGCGGCGTGGCCACGGTATCGGCCACCGTCTGGGCCGAGGCGCCGGGATAGCTGGCGGTGACGATGATGGTGGGCGGCGCGATTTCCGGGTACTGCGCCACCGGCAGGGTGAAATAGGCGATGGCGCCGATCAGGGTGATGAACAGCGACACCACCGTGGCGAAGATCGGCCGATCGATGAAGAAATGGCTCAGGCGCATGGCCTCAATTCCCGTCCAGCGACTTCGGCGCGGCGATGTGGCCCGGCTGGGCCGTCACCTTGGCGCCGGGCCGGGCCCGCATCAGGCCGTTGATCACCACCCGGTCGTCGGGTTTGAGGCCGCTTTCGATCACCTGCAGACCATCGATCAGCGGGCCGGTGGTCACCACCTTGGGCACCACCATGCCGTCGGCGGCCACCGTCATCACCATCTTGTCGGACTGGTCGGTGATCAGCGCCGCCTCCGGCACCAGCAGCGCCATGTGCGGCGCCGAGGCCGGCATGCGCACGCGGGCGAACTGGCCGGGCAGAATGAAGCGGCCGGGATTGGCCACCACGGCGCGGGCATGGATGGTGCCCGAGGCGCGGTCCACCTGATTATCGAGGAAATCCAGGGTGCCGCGGCGACTCCAATGGCTTTCGTCCATCAGGCGCAGATCCACCGGCAGGCGGCCGCCCTCGGCCTTGCCCACCTGACCGGCGGCGACGGCGCGCTTGAATTTCAGCAGATCGGCCTCGCTGAGATCGAAGCCCAGATAGAGGGGATCAAGCGACACCAGAGTGGACAGCAGGGTGCCGGACCCGCTGCCGCCGGCGGTGATGAGATTGCCCACCGACACCTGGCGGGCCCCCATGCGGCCGCCGACCGGGGCGGTGATATGGGTATAGTCCAGATTGAGCTGGGCATCGCGCAGGGCGGCGCGGGCCACATCCAGCGAGGCCAGGGCCACCTTCTGCTGCTGCAGCCGGGTATCGTAATCGCTGGCCGACAGGAAATCCTTGCGGCGCAGTTCGGCGCCGCGTTCCAGCTGGCGTTTGGTCAGTTCCACCGTGGCCTCGGCCTGGGCCACCTGGGCGCGGGCCGAGGCCACGGCGATTTCATAAGGCCGGGGATCGATGACGAACAGCAGATCGCCCTTCTTCACCATCTGGCCGTCGGTGAAATGGATTTCCGTCAGATAGCCGCTGACCCGGGCCCGCAGTTCCACCGAATCGATGGCCTGGAACTGGCCGCTGTTCTCCAGCCAGTCCACCACCTTTGCCCGCAGGGGCGCGCTCACCGTCACCGGCGGCGGATTGCCTTGCTGCTGGGCCAGGGCCG
Organism: Pseudomonadota bacterium; assembly: GCA_021798485.1. GTDB lineage: Bacteria > Pseudomonadota > Alphaproteobacteria > Rhodospirillales > Magnetospirillaceae > JAJZGK01. The sequence goes on along the minus strand of JAJZGK010000107.1, from coordinate 1,523 downwards.
GCACGGCGGTCAGCAGGGCGGCGGCGACAAGGACGGTCTTCACGAAAGGCCGACGGACCATGGTGTTATTCCTCGATGCGGGAAGGCGTGAACGGAAAAGGAGACTCCAGACTGTACCGATCAGTTCATACCCGGCTCACGCGATCTGTCAATCATGCCGAGGCATACTTGACGCCGTCGCCGCCGGCACGAACCATGCTATATAGTGCTCTTTCGCAACGAGGGTCCCGCTTTGGATCAGCTTTCCGCCGCCTTTCTGTCGGTCGTCATCGGCCTGTTTCCCATCGTCAATCCCCTGGGCATGGCGCCGGTTTTTCTCAATCTGACCGAGGATGCCTCGTCGGAGGCCCGCGCCGCTCTGGCCCGGCGGGTGGCGGTGGGCTGCTTTCTGCTGATGGTGGGATCATTCTTCTTCGGCTCGTCGGTGCTGGCCTTTTTCGGCCTGACCATTCCGGCGGTGCGGGTGGCCGGCGGCCTGGTGGTGCTGGCCGCCGGCTGGCGCATGCTGCAGCAGGGCGACGACGCCCCGCACCGCCACAACCAGTCGCGCCTGCCCGATCCCGTGGTGCTGACCCGCGCCTTCTTTCCCCTGACCATGCCGCTCACGGTGGGGCCGGGCACCATTTCGGTGGCCATCGCCCTGGGCGCCAAAAGCGTGCAGGGCAGCGGCGCCGTGTTCTGGGCCCTGGGCGGCCTGCTGGGCTGCCTGGCCCTGGCCGGCATCATCTATCTCTGTTACCGCTTCGCCGAGCGGGTTCTGGGCGTGCTGGGCCAGGCCGGCACCGACGTGGTGCTGCGCCTGTCGGCCTTCATCCTGCTGTGCCTGGGGGTGCAGATCATCTGGATGGGCCTGGACAGTATGATCCGCTCCAGCTGACGAAGGCCTGACGCCAATAAAAAACCGGGCGGAGAGAGCCCCGCCCGGTTTTTTCAAGCGTTTGCCGGCGGATCAGTAATCCAGCACGATCTCGGCGCCATGGTCGGCGCCGCTGCCGGTACCGGTACCGGTACCGGTACCGGTATAAATGTGGCTGGCCGGCACGCCAAGGCGCACCAGCTCCTTGCCCACGGCATCGGCGCGGGCCTGGGCCAGGGCCAGATTGGCCGCGCGGTTGGCGGCGGGATCGGGATCCAGGCGCGGACTGTTGGAATAGCCGCGGATGCGCAAACGGCCATGCCGCTCCTTGTACAGGGCGGCCACATCGCGCAGCTGCGACACGCTGGTATCGGACAGGGCGGTGGTGCCTTCGCCAAACTGCAGCGACGCCACATCGAACGAGGCTTCGCTCTGGTTGGGGTTGAAGGCGTCCAGCGAAGCGAATACGCCATGACCACGCGCCGCATGGCCGGGACGGGTCAAACGGACCGGAGCGCCGGCGGGCGCGGGTTCGGGGGTGGTGGCGCTCAGGTCCAGCGGCGCGGTGACCGGCACCGGATTGGCCGGCGCCGCCCCCGCCATGGCCAGGGTGGCGTTGGGCTGGGCCGGAGGCCGGTTGAACTCGGCCAGACGGCGCTGATAGACC
>JAJZGK010000106.1 GCA_021798485.1 Pseudomonadota bacterium | reverse complement strand
GTGGGGACGACGCCGTCTTATGATGCGCGGGTCAAGCCCGCGCATGACGACAAGGGGGATGCCGCCCTGCGGACGACGACGAAGGGGCCATGGCGCCACAGTCCCTCCCTTAAGCCGTCTAGAAAGAAACCAGGTCAGGCGGCTTACCACCAGTTTCATACCCGGTGGGTCCGCTCCGTCGGTGGCAACTGATACCGGCCGACCATTGACGTGGCTCGTTGGCCGGTATCCAGCGAGCATTGAGCGAGCGGCCAAGGCGGCGGATGCCGCCGCCCGGCGAGGGACGATACAACCGGTCAATGCATTGGCCGGTTGGTATAGGGTCCACCCGCTGAAAAAAGACGCCGCTCCGGACCTCCGGGGCGGCGTTTTCAAGGTTCTGGGGAGGAAAGGGAAGCGAGACGCCGTTATTCGCCGTGCATGCCGTGCAGGAACTCCGCCACCTGGCGGTCGAGGCGGCTCATGGCGTCGGCCATGCCGCCGGCCGCCTGCAGCATGCCTTGCGCGGCATCGCGGGTTTGCCCGGCATTGCCGTTGACCAGGGCGATGGCCGCCGATACCTGGCCGGTGGCCGCCGAGGCCTCCTGCGCGCTCTGGCTGATCTCGCGGGTGGCCGCCCCCTGCTGCCCCACCGCCGCCGAAACCTGCAAACTGATCTGGCGCAGGCCCTCGATGGTTTCGGCGATGGCCTGCACCGCCGAGACCGCCTGCCCGGTTTCGGCCTGAATGGCCTCGATCTGGGTGCGGATCTCGCTGGTGGACCGCCCGGTCTGATCGGCCAGGTTTTTCACCTCCATGGCCACCACGGCGAAGCCCTTGCCGGCCTCGCCGGCCCGCGCCGCCTCAATGGTGGCGTTCAAGGCCAAAAGATTGGTCTGGCTGGCGATGCCGTTGATCAGATCGACGATGCTGCCGATCTGGGCGGCGGCGGCGGCCAGGGTCTGGATCATGCCGCTGGCCTGGGCCGCCTGCCGCACCGCGCCGGTGGCCAGATCGAGAGAGCCGCCCACCTGACGGGCGATTTCGTTGATGGAAGCCGACAGCTCCTCGGCGGCGGCGGCCACGGTTTCCACATTGCCGCTGGCATGCCCGGCGGCGGCGGCGGCGGTCTGGGTTTGCCCGGCGGTCTGATCGGCGGTGGCGGTCAGGCCCTGGGCATTGCCGCGCATCACCTCGGCGGCCTGCCCCGACTGCTGGATCAGCGAACGCACCCGCTCGGAAAACTGATCGGCCAGCCGGGTCAGCATGGCGCGGCGCTCGCTTTCGGCCTGGCGCTGCTGCTCGGCCTGGCGGATCTCCAGGGCGCGCTTGTCCTGGCCCTGGCGGCGGAAGGCGTCCAGGGCCCGGGCCAGGGCGCCGATCTCGTCGGTGCGGGCCAGATGCGGCACGGCGGTCTCCACATCGCCGCCGGCCACGCGGTCGACGGCGCGGGTGATCACCGCCAGCGGCCGCGTCACGCCGCTGATCACCACCCAGGCGGCGGCGGCGGCGGCCAGCAGCGAGCCGGCCAGGGCCACCACGATCATCAGGGTCACCCGCTGGCGGTAGAAGCCCGACAACTCGCCGGCCAGCACATGCACCTGGGCATGATTGCGGGCCACCACCTCGGACACCGTGCGCTCCAGCGCCGCCACATTGTCGCGGTTGGCCTTGGAGCTGGCGATATAGCGCGCGGTGGCCGGACCATCCGACTGCGCCTTGTCCAGAATCACGCCGCGTAGCCGGGCGAATTCCTGGGCATCGGCCGCCACCTGGGCATAAAGGGCATCCTGCTCGCCGGGCCGCAGGCTGTCGTGCCACACCGCGACATCGTGGGCCAGATCGCCCAGCTGGCGGCGCACGCCATCCACGTAAAGCTTTATTTCGGCGGTGCCGCGCGCCGAAAACACCCCGGCGCTGTCGCCCACCGCCCCGGTCACTTCGCGGTTGATGCGTTCGCCGAGAACCGCCATGTCGGCGGCCTTGCGCATGGCCTCGGCCCGGCTGTGGTAGCTGCCGAAGGTGACGACGGCAATGGTGCCGATGGCCGCCAGCGTCAGCAGCAGCAGCCCCTTGGCCAGGAAGATACGGGTGGCGATGGTCATGCGCAGGATCATGCGGCGGGCCTTCAGGGTGGGGTCTACGGTCGCGGCCAGCATACCGCATGTTTAAAATTTCAAACAATAGGCTGCCGCCTTTTTTAGCATAACCCTGAAGTATTAATTATCAGCCCAAAATATGATCACGCGTAGGTTTACAGCCTTACAAACCGCGTAAAATTTGATCTTATTCCCATATGGCGATGAATATATCGAACGCTGAAATGGCGACCCGGACCCCAGAAACGGCAAAAGGCGGATCCCGGGGGATCCGCCTTGCGTCATTGCCTCAAAAGCGCCGGAGCGGCCCGAGACGCCGCGTGGAGCACCTGCCGGTCTCACACCTGCGGCGCGCCTTCCGGCTTCATGCCCAGGCGGCCCAGCAGCGAACGGTCCTGATCCGGCGAGGGATTGTCGCAGGTGAGCAGGCGCTCGCCGCAGAACATGGAGTTGGCGCCGGCCAGGAAGCACAGGGCCTGCATCTCGTCCGACATGGACTGACGGCCCGCCGACAGCCGCACATAGCTCCGGGGCATCAGGATGCGGGCCACGGCGATGGTGCGGATGAAATCGAAGGGATCCACCGCCTCGGCGTTTTCCAGGGGCGTGCCCGGCACCTTGATCAGCAGGTTGATCGGCACGCTGTCGGGATGGCGGTCCATGTTGGCCAGGGTTTGCAGCATGCGGGCGCGGTCGTCGGTCTTTTCGCCCAGGCCGACGATGCCGCCCGAGCAGACCTTCAGGCCGGCCTCGCGGGCATGGTCGATGGTTTCCAGCCGGTCCTCGAAGGTGCGGGTGGTGATGATTTCCTTATAATGCTCGGGCGAGGTATCGATATTGTGATTGTAGTAATCGAGACCCGCCGCCTTCAGCTGGGTGGCCTGCTCGGCGGTGAGCTTGCCCAGGGTGGCGCAGGTTTCCAGGCCCAGGGCCTTCACCCCCTCCACCATGCGCAGCACCTTGTCGAAGCCCTTGCCCGGGCCCTTCCAGGCGGCGCCCATGCAAAAACGGCTGGCCCCCGAGTCCTTGGCGGCCTTGGCCGATTCCAGCACGGTTTCGATCTCCATCAGGTCTTCCTTGGGAAGATCGGTATTGTAATGGCCGCTTTGCGGGCAATATTTGCAGTCTTCCGGGCAACGGCCGGTCTTGATGGAAATCAGGCGGCTGATCTGCACCCGGTTGGCGTCGAAGGTCTGCCGGTGCACCGTCTGGGCCTGATAGAGCAGATCGTTGAAGGGCAGCGCGAACAGGGCCTCCACTTCGGCTTCGGTCCAGTCGTGGCGCAGGCCCGCGGCGGGGGCGGGCGAAGGAGCGACGGATGCGGCAGCAAACGGCATGGTTAAATGACCTTCCTGATGACCAACCTGACGATAAATCGTCCGAGGGGGGCTATACCACCTTTGCATCGCCAATAAAAACCCTTTAGAAGCCAGGAAATTTTGTACGAGGACCGCAAGACGATGTTCGAAGACAAATGGCGCGCCTGCCTTGCGGGGCTGGATTCCACCGGGCGGCATCGCGCCCTGCGCCCCGTCGAACGGCGCGAGGACGGCCGGCTTGAAATCGGCGGCCGCCTGCTGGTGGACTTTTCCTCCAACGACTATCTCGGCCTGTCGCGCCACCCCGCCCTGATCGCCCGCGCCCAGGCCTTCGCCCAGCGCTGGGGCGCCGGATCGGGGGCCTCGCGCCTGGTGTGCGGCAATCTGCCGCCGTTTTCCGAGGTGGAGCGCAAGCTGGCGGCGGGCAAGGGCGCCGAGGCGGCGCTGGTGTTCGTCTCGGGCTTTCAGGCCAATTCCTCGATCATGCCGGCCCTGTTCGATCCCCAGGTTCTGGGCAAGCCGCCCCTGGTGTTTTGCGACCGCCTCAACCATGCCAGCATGCACCAGGGCTGTCTGGCGGCGGGGGTGCGGCAGCTGCGCTTCCGCCACAACGACCTGGAGCATCTGGAGGAGCTGCTGCGCAAGCATGCCGATGACGGCGCGCCGCGGTTCATCCTGACCGAAACCGTGTTCTCCATGGACGGAGACCGCGCCGATCTGGCCGGGCTGACCGCCCTGGCCGAGCGCTACGGCGCCTTTCTCTATCTGGACGAGGCCCACGCCACCGGCGTGCTGGGCGAAACCGGCTTCGGGCTGGCCGCGGGGCTGGCCGGGCCGCGCTGCCTGGTGATGGGCACCTTCTCCAAGGCCCTGGGCGGCTTCGGCGCCTATGTGGCCACCACCGCCACCTTGCGCGATTATCTCATCAACCGCTGCCCCGGCCTGATCTACGCCACCGCCCTGCCTCCGGCGGTGCTGGGGGCCATGGACGCCGCCCTCGATCTCATTCCCACCCTGGAGGCCGAACGGGCCCGGGTGGCCCGGCACGGCCGCCGCTTCCGCGCCGCCCTGGCCGCCGCCGGGCTGGATACCGGGGCCAGCAGCACCCAGATCGTGCCGGTGATCCTGGGCGGGGAACGCCAGGCCCTCGACGTGGCCCACGCCCTGGAGGGCGAGGGCCTGCTGGGCGTGGCCATCCGCCCGCCCACCGTGCCGCCCGGCACCAGCCGCATCCGCTTCGCCCTGTCGGCCCGCCACAGCGACGCCGAGATCGACCGCCTGAGCGAGGCGGTGATCCGCCTGGCCGGGGAGCGGGCATGACCCCCGCCCTGCTGTTCGTGCACGGCTGGGGCTTCGATGCCGGGTTCTGGCAGCCTTTGCGCCAGCGGCTGGCCGGGATCCCCTCCGTGGCCTGGGATCTGGGTTTTCACGGCGCCCCGGCCCGCCCCCTGCCGCCCGGCGATGCCCCGCTGGTGGCGGTGGGCCACAGCTTCGGCCTGTTGTGGCTGCTGAAGGAACGCCCCCTGCCCTGGCGCTCCCTGGTTTCCATCAACGGCTTTTCCCGCTTCACCCGCGCCGATGATTTTCCGCAAGGGGTGGCGCCGCGCCTGCTGGACCGCATGGCCGCCCGCCTGGACCAGGCCCCCGCCGCCGTCTATCAGGACTTCATGGCCCGCTGCGGGATGGACGTCACCGCCACCGGCGGCATGGAGAGCGCCGCCACCGGCGGCCTCGACTCCGCCCGTCTGGCCTGGGGGCTGTCGGCTCTGGCCAACTGGGACTGCCGCGCCGCGCCGCCGGTGGATCTGGCCCTGTGCGGCCGCCAGGATCCCATCCTGCCCACGGCCATGAGCGAGGCCCTTTTCGCCCCGGCCCTTGCGAAATGGCGCGACGGCGGCCATCTTTTGCCCTTGACCGATCCCGATTGGTGCGCCCGGCAGCTGACGGCGCACCTGGAGAGCCTGACGTGAGTGAACAGCGCCGCAAGGAGCGCATTGCCGGAGCGTTTTCGGCCTCGGCCGGAGCCTACGACGCCGTGGCCGACGTGCAATGGATGGTGTCCGACCGCCTGGCCCAGCGTATCGCCGCCGCCCCGCCTCCGGCCCCGGCCCGCATCCTGGAAATCGGCTGCGGCACCGGGTTCCTGTCGGCCCGCCTCAAGGAGCTTTATCCCGAGGCCCAGCTGACCCTGACCGATATTTCCGCCTCGATGCTGGAACGCTGCCGCACCCGCCTGGGCGACGGCCCGCTCTACCGCGTGCTCGACGGCGAACGCCCCGAGGAGCTGGAGGGCGGCTTCGATCTCATCGCCTCCAGCCTGGCGGTGCAGTGGTTCGTCGATCTGGGCGACGGTCTGGCCCGGCTGTCCCGCCTGCTGGCGCCGAACGGCCGCCTGGTGTTCGCCACCCTGGGGGCCAAAACCTTCCGCGAATGGCGCCAGGCCCATGCCGCCCTCAAGCTGGATTGCGGCACCCCCACCTATCCCGCCCCCGAGGAGCTGCCCTGGCCGCCCGGACTGAGCCATGCCGTGGCCGACGAGCTGCTGCTGCACCCCTACGCCGACGGCGCCGATTTCGTGCGCAGCCTGAAGGCCCTGGGCGCCGGCGAGCCCGCCCCCGGCCATCAGCCGCTGTCGCCCGGCGCCTTCCGCCGCCTGCTGGCCTCGCTGTCGGGCGAGTTTTCCGCCACTTATCATCTGCTTTATGGAGAGATCCGCGCATGAGCGGCGTTTTCGTCACCGGCACCGATACCGATGTCGGCAAGACCATGGTTTCCGCCTGGCTGGTGCGGTCGTGGCGGGCCGATTACTGGAAACCGGTGCAGTCCGGCGTCAGCCAGGGCGCCGATGCCGAGGTGATCCGCCGCGCCTGGCCGGAAGTGCATGCCCATCCCAGCACCTATCTGCTGCCCGAACCGTTGTCGCCGCACGAGGCGGCGGCCCGCGACGGCGTCAGCATCCGCCTGGGCGCCTTCACCCTGCCCGAAACCGAACGCCCGCTGGTGGTGGAAGGGGCGGGCGGCGTGCTGGTGCCCTTGAACGACCACCATCTGATGACCGACCTCATGAAGCATCTGGGTCTGCCGGTGGTGGTGGTGGCGCGCAGCGGCCTTGGCACCATCAACCACACCCTGCTCACCCTGGAAGCCCTGCGCAACCGCCGCATCGGCGTGGCCGGGGTGGTGCTGAACGGGCCGCCCCACCCGGCCAACCGCGCCGCCATCGAGCATTTCGGCAAGGTGGCGGTGATCGGCGAGCTGCCGCTGCTGGGCGGCCCCGAAGCCCTGGCCGCGCATGCGCCCATCGCCTGGCATCCCTGATCCTTCCACCGGAGCCCCCGCCATGGATCCCCTCAGCCCCGACCAGATCCTGGATCTGGACCGCCGCCACGTCTGGCACCCCTTCACCCAGGAGCAGACGGCGCCGCCGCCCCTGGTGGCGGTCGGGGGCGACGGCTCGGGGGTGATCGCCGCCGACGGCCGGCGCTATGTGGATCTGGTGTCGTCCTGGTGGGTCAACCTGCACGGCCACGCCCATCCGGCCATCGCCGGCGCCGTGGCTGAACAGGCCGCCCGCCTGGAACAGGTGATCTTCGCCGATTTCACCCACGCACCGGCGGCGCGCTATGCCGCCCGCCTGGCCGCCGAACTGCCCGGCGACCTCGACCGGGTGTTTTATTCCGACGACGGCTCCACCGCCGTCGAGGTGGCGCTGAAGATGGCGCTGCAATATTTTTCCAACCTCGGCCAACCCGGCCGCACCCGGCTGCTGGCCTTCGAGGGGGCCTATCACGGCGATACCGTGGGCGCCATGTCGGTGGGGCGCAGCTCGGGCTATTTCCGCGCCTGGGCCGGCATGCTGTTTCCGGTGGACCTGCTGCCCTACCCCGCCACCTGGATCGGCGACGAAACGGTGGAGGCCCGGGAAGCCCAGGCCCTGGACGCCCTGGAGCGGGCCCTGGCGGCGGATGTGGCGGCGGTGATCGTCGAGCCGCTGGTGCAGGGCGCCAGCGGCATGCGCATGTGCCGCGAGGGCTTTCTGCGCGCCGTGGCCGAACGGGTGAAGGCCGCCGGCGCCCTACTGATCTTCGACGAGGTGATGACCGGTTTTGGCCGCACCGGCAGCCTGTTCGCCTGCCGCCGCATCGGCGTCACCCCGGATATGGTGTGCCTGTCCAAGGGCATCACCGGCGGTTTTCTGCCCATGGCCGCCACGGTGGTGCGCGAGCCCATCCACGCCGCCTTCCTGGGCCAGGAGATCGGCAAGGCCTTCCTGCACGGCCATTCCTACACCGCCAACCCGCTGGGCTGCGCCGCCGCCCTGGCCTCGCTCGACCTGCTGCTGGCCGAAGACTGCCAGGCCCGCATCGCCGCCATCGAGGCCCTGCACCGCGAACGCCTGATGGCGGTGCGGGGGCGGCGCCACCGCATCATGGGCACCATCGCCGCCGTCGATCTCGGCGAGGACGGCATCGGCTCGGCCATCGGCGCCGAACTGAAGGCCTGGTTCCGCCGGCACGGCATGCTGATGCGCCCCATGGGGCCGGTGGCCTATTTCCTGCCGCCCTACTGCATCGCTCCCGCCGAGCTGCACCGCGCCTGGGATCTTCTGGAACGCTTTGCCGCCGAACATAAGGGCGAGGCCGGCGACACCGGCTTCGTCCCCTAGGTTTTGCGGCCAGCCGGCGACAATCGGCCACAGGCCTTTGCCGGTTAAGGTCTTTCGTGTAGGATGCCCGCCGCTTCGCCATATTGCATGGTGGAAATCCTTTCGCTAAAGACCATTTGGCGACACACGTCTCGTGGAGAGAAATTTTATGACCGTTTCATCGGCGTTGATGGCAGGGAAGAAGGGCCTGGTGATGGGCGTGGCCAACGACCGTTCGATCGCCTGGAGCATCGCCAAGCTGGCCCATGATCACGGGGCCGAGCTGGCCTTCACCTATCAGGGCGAAGCCCTGGAAAAGCGCGTGCGCCCGCTGGCCGACAGCATCGGCAGCGATCTGGTGCTGCCCTGCGACGTCTCCGACGAGGCCAGCATCGACGCGGTGTTCGACACCCTGCGCGACACATGGGGCAAGCTGGATTTCGTGGTGCATGCCATCGGCTATTCCGACAAGGAGGAGCTGAAGGGCCGCTACGTGGACAGCACCACGCTGGATAACTTCCTGCGCACCATGCATATCTCGGTCTATTCCTTCACCTCGGTGGCGCGCCGCGCCCAGGCCATGATGCCCGATGGCGGCAGCCTGCTGACCATGACCTATTACGGCGCCGAGCGGGTGATGCCCCATTACAACGTGATGGGCGTGGCCAAATCGGCCCTGGAAGCCAGCGTGCGCTATCTGGCCATGGATCTGGGCGGCCAGAACATCCGCGTCAACGGCCTGTCGGCCGGCCCCATCAAAACCCTGGCGGCCTCGGGCATCGGCGATTTCCGCTATATCCTGAAGTGGAACCAGTACAACGCCCCCTTGAAGCGCAACGTTACCCTGGAAGATATCGCCGGCTCGGGTCTTTACCTGTTATCGGATCTTTCCAGCGGCGTCACCGGCGAAACCCATCATGTGGACTGCGGCTATCACGTGGTCGGCATGAAGGCGGTGGATGCCCCCGACATCTCGGTGGCGTAACCGCCCATGTCCGGCAACGCCTTCGGCAGCCTGTTCCGCTTCACCACCTTCGGCGAAAGCCACGGCCCGGCCATCGGCTGCGTCATCGACGGCGTGCCCCCGCGCATCCCGTTGAGCGAAGCCGATCTCCAGCCGTGGCTGGATCAGCGCAAGCCCGGCACCTCGCGCTTCACCACCCAGCGGCGCGAGGCCGATGCGGTGAAGATCCTGTCCGGGGTGTTCGAAGGCCTGACCACCGGCACCTCCATCGGGCTGCTGATCGAAAACACCGACCAGCGCTCGAAGGATTATTCCGAGATCGCCGAGCGTTTCCGCCCCGGCCATGCCGATTACTGCTATCAGGCCAAATACGGCATCCGCGATTATCGCGGCGGCGGCCGCGCCTCGGCGCGGGAAACCGCCATGCGGGTGGCGGCGGGCGGCGTGGCCCGGCGCGTGCTGGATCATCTGCTGCCCGGCGGCGTTTCCATCCGCGGCGCCATGGTGCAGATGGGCGGGCTGGCCATCGACCGCGCCCGCTTCGACTGGGCCGAGCGCGGCAACAACCCCTTCTTCTGCCCCGATGCCCAGGCGGCGCGGGACTGGGAGGCGCTGCTGGACGGCATCCGCAAAAACGGCTCCTCCATCGGCGGCGTGGTGGAGGTGGTGGCCGAGGGCGTGCCGGTGGGCCTGGGCGCCCCGGTCTATGACAAGCTCGACGCCGACCTGGCCAAGGCCTTCATGAGCATCAACGCCGTCAAGGGCGTGGAAATCGGCGAAGGGTTCGCCGCCGCCGCCCTGACCGGCGAGGAAAACGCCGATGAAATGCGTATGGAGAACGGCCAGGCGGCCTTTCTCTCCAACCATGCCGGCGGCATTCTGGGCGGTATTTCCACCGGCCAGCCCATCTTCGCCCGCATGGCGGTGAAACCCACCAGCTCCATCCTGACCCCGCGCCGCTCGGTGGACCGCCACGGCACCGAGGTGGAGGTTTCCACCAAGGGCCGCCACGATCCTTGCGTGGCCATCCGCGCCGTGCCGGTGGCCGAGGCCATGATGGCCGTCACCCTGGCCGACCATCTGCTGCGCCACCGCGCCCAGTGCGGCTGAAGGCGGTGTGACCGCCGCCCCTCATACCAACCGGCCAATGAATTGCCCGGTTGTATCGTCCCTCGCCGGGCGGCGGCATCCGCCGCCTTGGCCGCTCGCTCAAGGCTCGCTGGAGACCGGCCAACGAGTCACGTCAATGGTTGGCCGGTATCACGTCAACGGTTGGCCGGTATCAGTTGCCACCGACGGAGCGGACCCACCGGGTATGAAACTGGTGGTAAGCCGCCTGACCTGGTTTCTTTCTAGACGGCTTAAGGGAGGGACTGTGGTGCCGAGGCCCTTTTGTCGTCGTCCGCAGAGCGGCTTCCCCCCCTTGTCGTCATACGCGGGCTTGACCCGCGCATCATAAGACGGCGTCTCCCCCCACAGGGATGGCCGGGTCAAGCCCGGCCAAGACGGCTTAAGG
>JAJZGK010000105.1 GCA_021798485.1 Pseudomonadota bacterium | reverse complement strand
ATCTCGATCAGGCCCCAGAATGCTCCCTCCAGTTTGAACTGGCCGCCGATCAGGCCCAGGGTTTCGATGCCGCCCACCATCACCGCCACCAGCACCGACAGCGAGGTGATGGTGAGGTTGTAGTAAAGCTTGCGGATCGGCTTGACGAAGGCCCAGCCGTAGGCCCCCAGCATCAGGATGCCGTCGGCGGTGTCGATCAGGGCCATGCCGGCCGAGAACAGCACCGGAAACACCATGATGGCCCAGGGCGACAGGCCGCTGCTGGCGCCCGAGGCCGAGATGCCGAGCAGCCCCACCTCGGTGGCGGTATCGAAGCCCAGGCCGAACAGCAGGCCCAGCCCGTACATGTGCCAGCTTTTGCCGATCAGGCGGAACAGGCGGCGGAAGATGCGGGTCATCAGGCCGCCGCCGGCCAGCAGCATGTCCAGATCCTCTTCCGCCAGGGCCTTGCGGCCGCTGGTCACGCCGCGGAAGCTTTTCCAGGTGTTGATCAGGATCATCAGATTGGCGGCGGCGATGGCGAACAGGAAAAAGGCCGAGACGCTGGTGCTGATGATGCCGCCCAGGGCCTTCATATCGGCGAAATGGCTCTGGATGACGGCGGTGGTCAGGGCCACCAGCGCCGACAGCGCCACCACGATGGTGGAATGGCCCAGCGAGAAGAACAGCCCCACCGTGACCGGGTGTTTGCCTTCCTGCATCATCTTGCGGGTGACATTGTCGATGGCGGCGATATGGTCGGCATCGACGGCATGGCGCAGGCCGAAACTGTAGGCCAGCAGGGCGGTGCCCATCAGCAGCGGATACTGATGAAAGGCCAGCAGGGCCCAGGCCCAGGCCAGAAGGTTGAAGGCCAGCAGCAGCAGGCCCACGGCGCCGACCCGGGCGCGCAGGCCGCCGGGCGTGGCGGTGAAAAGACGTGCGAACATAACCCCTCCGTCCCGCGCCCACCGCACGGGAGTATTGCTGGGCCGCAAGAGGGATTGGAACAGGGCGGCGCGAAACCCCCTGGCCGCCCTCCGCAGCCGGTTACCGACAGACAGGCTGGTCTCCTGGCTCGCGGGTCGTGGCGCTGCATCCGGTCTTCCCGAAGCCCTGCGATCGGGCTTCAGTGACCATGGTTCGGATGCCGGCTCACCGCGTTCAGTTGCGGGGGCAGCCACGGATCGGGCCCCTGTTGGGTCGTCCCTACCGTGTTCCCATTTACTCCACCGGGCTTGGCCCGGATGGAACCTGTCGGGGGCCACTGTGCGCAAACGGCGGCGCAAAGTCCAGATGGAAACGGGGGATGTTTTTTATTGCGAATGCAAATGATTCTCATTATTAGAATAGCCGCATCACCGAGACATGCTGCGAATGGAGCAGAGGTGAGGGTTTCAACGCGACGGAGCGGTTGGGCGACATTAGAATAGCCGCATCACCGCGACATGCTGCGGAAAGGGGCAGAGATGAGGATTTCAATAAGGCGGAGCGGTTTGGCGGCCCTGGCCGGGCTGATGGCCTGCGCGGGCGGCCCGGTCCAGGCTGCCGATGCGGCCGATGCGGCCGGAAACGGGGCGGCGGCGGATGGCGGCGGCCTGGGCTTTCTGGAGGGCCTGGGCAACAGCAACGGCCTGCTGGGGGATATGGGCGGCTTGCGCCCCTGGCTGGGCGAAAAAGGCATAACCTTCACCTTGAGCGAAACCAGCGAGGTGCTGGGCAATGTGTCGGGCGGCAACCGGCGCGGCTTCGAGTATGACGGCCTGACCACCGCCACCTTGCAGATGGATACGGCGCGGGCCTTCGGCTGGGAGGGCGGCACGGTGAATATCAGCGGCCTGCAGATCCACGGGCGCAATCTCAGCGCCGATAATCTGGCCTCGCTGCAAACCGCCAGCGGCATCGAAGCCGATCGCGGCACCCGGCTGTGGGAGGCCTGGTATCAGCAGGCGATCTTCGGCGGCAAGGCCGATGTGAAGCTGGGGCAGCAGAGCCTGGATCAGGAGTTCATGGTCAGCCAGAACGCGCTGTTGTTCGTCAATACCATGTTCGGCTGGCCCATGCTGCCTTCGGCCGATCTGCCGGGCGGCGGTCCGGCCTATCCCCTGTCCGATCTGGGGGCGCGGCTGCGCCTGCATGCCGGCCAATCCGTGACCCTGCTGGCCGGGGTGTTCAACGGCAGCCCGTCGCCGCGCAACGGCGGCGATCCCCAGCTCGGCGACCGTACCGGCACCGATTTCACCCTGAAGGGGGCGCCGCTGGCCATGACCGAGCTGCAATATGCCACGCCGCCCGCCGCCGCCGGGCTGCCCGGCACCTATAAGCTGGGGGCGTGGTACGATGGCCGCCGGTTTGCCGATCAGTCGGTGGATAGCGGCGGCGGATCCCTGGCCGCGCCCGGCAGCACCGGCGTGGCCGCCGGGCATCACGGCAATTACGCCTTTTACGGGGTGGCCGATCAGATGATCTGGCGCGATGCGGCGGTGGCGGATCACAACGCCAATACCTTTTTGCGCCTGATGGGCACGCCGCAGCAGGACCGTGTTCCCATTGTCTTCAGCCTGAATGCCGGGCTGACCCTGCACGCGCCGTTTCAGGGCCGCACCGCCGATACCGCCGGCCTGGGCCTGGGCTATACCCGCGTCAGCCACCGCCTGAGCGAGCTGGACGAGGAGACCGGCGCCTACAACGGCGGCTTCTATCCGGTGCGCCACTCCGAAACCTTCCTGGAAGCCACCTATCAATATGCGCTGGCCTCGTGGTGGCAGCTGCAGCCCGATGTCCAATACGTGTTTCATCCCGGCGGCAACGTGCCCCAGGCCACCGACAGCGGCGAACGGGTGGGCGATGAGCTGGTGCTGGGCCTGCGCACCAACATTCAATTCTGAATCCTTGTCCGGAAATCCGGATGCTTACGGCGGGCGTTATCCGGGTTTCCGGACGGCGCCCGTTTTTTTCTGAATAAAAGCTATATTTTCCAGGGCTCTATTTGATATTCCGGCGGCGCATCTCTGGCATGCCGTGTGCTTTTAAGGGGGGTAATCAGCCTTTCCACCGCGATGGGACGGCCCTCCAGGAGAGAGACGGACATGAAAAACAAGCAGACCATTCTGATTTTCGCCGCCCTGGTGCTGGGGATCATCGTCGGTGATCTTTGCAACATGTGGGTGGCGGATGCCGACAAGGCCCAGCAGGTGGCCGGTTATTTCAGCATTCTCACGGAAATTTTCCTGCGCATGATCAAAATGATCATCGCGCCGCTGATCTTCTCCACCCTGGTGGCCGGGCTGGCCGGCATGGACGACGCCTCGGCGGTGGGGCGCGTGGGCGGCAAGGCCCTGGGCTGGTTTCTGTTCATCTCCTCCATGTCTTTGTGTCTGGGCCTGCTGTTCAGCCATCTTCTGCAGCCGGGCGCCGGCATGAACCTGGCCCTGCCCGCCGCCGGCGCCAGCAGCGGCCTGAAGACCACCGCCCTCAACCTGCATGATTTCATCACCCACGTCTTTCCGAAGAACATCGTGGAGGCCATGGCCGGCAACGAGATTCTGCAGATTCTGGTGTTTGCGGTGTTCTTCGGCCTGGCTCTCAATCACAGCCGCGGCAAGGGCGCCGAAATGCTGGCCCAAAGCATCGAGGGCGTGGTGCCGGTGATGCTGAAGGTGACCGATTACGTCATGCGCTTCGCGCCTTTGGGCGTGTTCGGCGCCGTGGCCAGCGTGATCACCGTCAAGGGTCTGGGGGTGCTCATCCTTTACGGCCGCTTCGCCGGCAGCTTCGCCCTGACCCTGCTGGTGCTGTGGATGCTGCTGGTGGGGGCCGGGTATCTGGTGCTGGGCCGCCGGGTGTTCCGCCTGCTCACCTATATCCGCGGCCCCATGCTGGTGGGCTTTTCCACGGCCTCGAGCGAGGCCGCCTATCCCCGCCTGATGAAGCGGCTGGAGCAGTTCGGCATCAGCGAGCGTCTGGTGGGCTTCATCCTGCCCCTGGGCTATTCCTTCAATCTCGACGGCTCGATGATCTATACCTCGTTCGCCGCCCTGTTCATTTCCCAGGCCTATCATGTGCCGCTCACCCTGCAGCAGCAGATCCTGATGCTGCTGGTGCTGATGGTTTCCAGCAAGGGCATCGCCGGGGTGCCGCGCGCCTCGCTGGTGGTGGTGGCCGCCGTGCTGCCCATGTTCCATCTGCCGGAAGCCGGCATTCTGGTGATCCTCGGCATCGATCACTTCCTCGACATGGGCCGCACCGCCACCAACGTGCTGGGCAACGCCATCGCCACCGCCGTCATCGCCAAGTGGGAAGGGGGCTTCGTGACCCCGCCCGTGGCCGAGGCGGCGCAGGACCAATTCCAACTCCCCGCGGAAACTGTCGATCCGGTCTCGGCCTCCTGATCGCGTTTTTCGCAACCTTGCCGCCCATCCCTGCTAAACAGGGATGGGCGGATTTTTCGTTTTTTGCGGCAGGGATGATAAGAGAATGAGCGCGGATCTCTGGGGCTGGGCTTTGCTGGGCGGCGCCGCCTTCGCCGCCGGGCTGGTGGATGCGGTGGTGGGCGGCGGCGGCCTGATCCAGGTGCCGGTGCTGCTGGAGCATTTCAGCCAGACGTCCATTCCCACCCTGTTCGGCACCAACAAGCTGTCCAGCATCGCCGGCACCTCGTCGGCCATGCTGCGCTATGGCCGCGCCGTGCGCATTCCCTGGCGGGTGGTGCTGCCGGCCACCCTGACGGCGCTGATGGGATCGTGGTCGGGGGCGGCCCTGGCCTCGCTGCTGCCGCGCGCCTGGATGCAGCCGCTGGTGCTGGCGCTGATGATCCTGGTGGCGGTCTATACCTTTATGAAAAAGGATTTCGGCCATGTGGAAACCCGGCCCTTAAGGCCGTCGGACCGCTGGCGGGCCATGGCCCTGGGCCTGGCCATCGGCTGCTACGACGGCTTTTTCGGCCCTGGCACCGGCTCGTTCCTGATGTTCGCCTTCGTGCGGCTGTTCGGCATGGATTTCTTGCGCGCCACCGCCAGCGCCAAGGTGATCAACGCCACCACCAATCTGGCGGCCATCGCCTTCTTTGCCAGCCACGGCCCGGTGCTGTGGCCGGTGGGCATCGGCATGGCGGTGTGCAACATGCTGGGCGGCCATACCGGCGCCCGCCTGGCCCTGCGCCACGGCACCGCCTTCATCCGCCAGGCTTTTATCCTGATCGTGGTGGTGCTGATCGCCAAACTGGCTTGGCAAATGCTGGCCCCCATGCTGTAAAAGATGAATGGGGAGAGGCGTTAAAGAGCTCTCTCCCGGAAGCCGCTTTTGCCCCCCGGCGCCTGAGATGAATGGGAAAGACGTTAAAGAGTTCCCTCCCGGAAGCCGCTTTTAGCGGCTGACTAGCGCGTTGAGCGCGCCGGAACGGCCGGAGATGCCCTTGGGCATCGGAGGGTAAGTGAGGATAAGCCAAGCTGGCGGGACGCCAGCGCCCGGCGTCTGAGGGACATAAAAAAAGTGGTAAATAACTTTCCAGGGATCAGAGGATTTGTGGTAGGACTCTTATCCCTTTCCAAAGGCTGAGAGCCCATGCATGAAATGTCTTTGACCGAAGGGGTCATCCGCATCATCGAAGAGCAGGCGGCGGCGCAGGGCTTTGTCCGGGTGCGGCGTTTGTGGATGGAGATCGGACGCCTGTCCACCGTCGATCCCGAGGCCATGCGTTTCTGTTTCGAGGCGGTGCGCGGCAACAGCCCGGCGGCGGCGGCGGCGGAGCTGGAGATCACCACGGTGCCGGGCCAGGCCTGGTGCATGGATTGTTCGCAAACAGCCGAGATCGAACAACGCTACGATCCCTGTCCCCGCTGCGGCGGCCATCATCTGCAGGTGTCCGGCGGCGAGGAGATGCGGGTTACGGAAATGGAGGTGGAATAATGTGCACGGTCTGCGGTTGCGGCGGGGAGCATGCCCATGATCACGGCCATTCCCATGATCATGCCCACGAGCATGACCATGATCACCCCCACGACCACCCCCACGATCATGATCACGGCCATGACCATGAGCATGGTCATCACTACGGCCACGGCGCCGCCGGGGCGCAGGCGCCGGGGATGAGCCAGGCGCGCATGGTGAGGATCGAGCAGGATATTCTCGGTCACAACAACCGCTATGCCGCCGAAAACCGCGCCCGTTTCGCGGCCCGGGGCATTCTGGCCCTTAATCTTGTCTCCAGCCCCGGTTCGGGCAAAACCACGCTGCTGTGCCGCTCGGCCCGCGATCTGGCGGCGCGCTGGCCGGTGGCGGTGATCGAGGGCGACCAGCAGACCAGTTTCGACGCCGACCGCATCCGCGCCACCGGAGCGCCGGCGCTGCAGGTCAATACCGGCAAGGGCTGTCATCTCGACGCCCATATGATCGGCCATGCCCTGGCGGATCTGCGCCCCGCCGATCAGTCGGTGCTGTTCATCGAGAATGTGGGCAACCTGGTGTGTCCGGCCGGTTTCGATCTGGGCGAGGCGGCCAAGGTGGTGATCCTCTCGGTGACCGAGGGCGAGGACAAGCCGCTGAAATATCCCGATATGTTCGCCGCCGCCCGCCTGATGATCCTGAACAAGGTGGATCTGCTGCCGCATCTGGCCTTCGATGTGGAGCGTTGCGTGGCCTTTGCCCGCCAGGTCAATCCCGGCATCGAGCTGATCCGCCTGTCGGCCACCTCGGGCGAGGGGCTGGATCTTTGGTACGATTGGATCGGCCGCCGCCGCCAGGCGGTGCTGGAAAACCGTGTCGCCGCGCTGGAGGCCGACCTGGCCGCCGCCCGCCACGGCTTGCAGGAGTAACGCGCATGTGTCTGGCTTTGCCCGCCCAGGTGACGGAACTGCTGCCCGACGACATGGCCACGGTCATGCTGGGCGGCGTGGCCAAGGAGGTGTCGGTGGCGCTGGTCGAGGATGTGGCCCTGGGCGATTATGTGATCGTGCATGTGGGCTTCGCGCTCTCCAAGCTCGATCCCGAGGAGGCGGAGAAAACCCTGGCCCTGTTTGCCGAGGCCGCGGCGGCGCAATGAAATATATCGACGAGTACCGCGACGGCGCCACCGCCCGCGCCATCGCCGCCGCCATCCGCGCCGAGGCCGATCCGGGCCGCTCCTACGCCCTGATGGAATTCTGCGGCGGCCATACCCACGCCATTTCCCGTTACGGCATCGAGGATCTGCTTCCGGCCCATGTGCGCATGATCCACGGCCCCGGCTGCCCGGTGTGCGTGCTGCCCATCGGCCGCATCGACGGCGCCATCGCCCTGGCCCGCCAGCCCGGCCTGATCTTGTGCACCTATGGCGATCTGCTGCGGGTGCCGGGCTCGGGGCGGACCAGCCTGTTGAAGGTGAAGGCGGAAGGGGCCGATGTGCGCATGGTCTATTCCGCCGCCGACAGCCTGAAGATCGCCCGCGACAATCCCGATCGCCCGGTGGTGTTCTTCGCTATCGGCTTCGAGACCACCACCCCGCCCACCGCCCTGGTGCTGCAGCAGGCCAAGGCCCTGAAGTTGTCCAATTTCAGCGTGTTCTGCAACCATGTGCTCACCCCCGCCGCCATCGCCAGTATTCTGGAAAGCCCCGAGGTGCGGGCCTTGGGCACGGTGCCGCTGGATGGCTTCATCGGTCCGGCCCATGTCTCCACGGTGATCGGCAGCCGCCCCTACGACTATTTCGCCGAGGAATATCAAAAGCCGGTGGTGATCGCCGGCTTCGAGCCGCTGGACGTGCTGCAGGCCATCCTGATGCTGGTGCGCCAGCTGAACGAGGGCCGCTACGAGGTGGAGAACGAGTTTTCCCGCGCCGTCACCCGCGAGGGCAACCGCAAAGCCCAGGCGGTGGTGGCCGAGGTGTTCGAACTGCGCCGCCGCTTCGAATGGCGCGGCCTGGGGCAGGTGCCCTACAGCGCTCTGCGCATCAAGGCCCCCTATGCCGAATGGGATGCCGAAAAACGCTTCGATCTGCCCGACCGCTCGGTGCCAGACGTCAAGGCCTGCGACTGCGGCGCCATCCTGCGCGGCCTGAAAAAACCCGCCGACTGCCGCCTGTTCGGCAAGGCCTGCACACCGGAAAGCCCCATGGGCTCGTGCATGGTGTCGGCGGAAGGCGCCTGCGCCGCTTATTGGACCTATGGCCGCTTCCGGCACGCACAACAGGGGACAGCATGACCACTCCCACCCGCAAGGGCTCCGCTCTCGACTTCACCCACGGCCGTGTCGATCTCACCCACGGCGGCGGCGGCCGCGCCATGGCGCAGCTGGTGGAGGAGCTGTTCGTGGCCGCCTTCGACAACGATCTGCTGCGGCAAAGGAACGATCAGGCCTGTTTCGCCGTCGATGCCGGGCGCATGGTGATGACCACCGACGGTTATGTCATCTCGCCCATGTTCTTTCCCGGCGGCGATATCGGCTCGCTGGCGGTGCACGGCACTGTGAACGACGTGGCCATGGCCGGGGCGGTGCCCATCGCCCTGTCGGCCTCGTTCATTCTGGAAGAGGGGCTGCCGCTGGCCGATCTGCGCCGCATCGTGCAGTCCATGGCGGCGGCCAGCATCGAGGTCGGGGTGCCCATCGTCACCGGCGATACCAAGGTGGTGGAGAAGGGCAAGGGCGACGGCCTCTTCATCAGCACCACCGGCATTGGCCGGGTGCCGCCGGGAGTGGAGATCTCGGGCGACCGCGCCCGCCCCGGCGACAGGATCCTGGTTTCGGGCACCCTGGGCGATCACGGCGTGGCGGTGATGAGCCAGCGGGAAAGCCTGGGCTTCGAGACCACCCTGAAATCGGATTCCGCCGCCCTGCACCGGCTGGTGGCCGATATGGTGGCGGCGGTGCCCGGCCTGCATTGCCTGCGCGATCCCACCCGCGGCGGCCTGGCCGCCACCTTGAACGAACTGGCCGGCCAGTCGGGCGTGGGCATGATGATCCATGAGGTCGCCATTCCCTTGCGCCCGGAAGTACTGGGGGCGTGCGAGCTTCTGGGCCTCGATCCGCTTTATGTGGCCAACGAGGGCAAGCTCATCGCCATCTGCCCGCCGGAAAGCGCCGAGGCGCTGCTGGCGGTGATGCGGGCGCACCCGCTGGGGACAAACGCCGCCATCATCGGCGAGGTGGTGGCCGACGATCATCATTTCGTACAGATGGAAACCGCCTTCGGGGGGCGGCGGATGGTGGACTGGCTGGCCGGCGAACAGCTGCCGCGCATCTGCTGAGGACCGGGGTTCGATGCGTATTCTTCTGCTGACCCACGCCTTCAACAGCCTGACCCAGCGCCTGCATGTGGATCTGCGCCGCCTGGGGCACGAGGTGCTGGTGGAGTTCGACATCAACGATGCCGTGACCATCGAGGCGGTGGCCCTGGCCCGTCCCGATGTCATCATCGCCCCCTTCCTCAAGCGGGCCATCCCCGATGTGGTGTGGAAAAACCATGTCTGCCTGGTGGTGCATCCCGGCATCGAAGGGGATCGCGGCCCCTCGGCCCTGGATTGGGCCATTCTGGAGGGCCGCGCCGAATGGGGGGTGACGCTGCTGCAGGCCACCGGCGAGATGGACGGCGGCCCGGTCTGGGAAAGCCGCCGCTTTCCCATGCGTCCGGCGGCGAAAAGCAGCCTCTACCGCCGCGAGGTGACCGAGGCGGCGGTGGAAGCGGTGCTGGCCGCCATCGCCCGCTTCCCCGAGGCCGCCGCCCATCCGCCGCCGCCGGGGGCCTGGAAACCGGCCATGACCCAGGCCGACCGCGCCATCGACTGGCAGCGCGACGATAGCGCCCTGATCCTGCGCAAGATCCGCAGCGCCGACGGCATGCCCGGCGTGGCCGACAGGCTGCGCGGCAAGGCGGTGTTTCTGCACGATGCCGCCCCGGCCCCCGGTCTGGCCGGGCCGCCCGGCCAGGTGATCGCCCGCGCCGGCGGCGCCGTGGCCCTGGGCAGCCGCGACGGCGCGGTATGGATCGGCCATCTGCGGGAGAAGGGCGGCTTCAAGCTGCCCGCCACCCTGATCCTGGCCGGTCTTCTGGAGGATGTGCCCGAGGTGCCCGGCCCCGACGAGATCCAGTACCGGGAGGAGGACGGCGTCGGCTATCTGTCCTTCGCCTTTCTGAACGGCGCCATGGACAGCGGCCAGTGCGAACGGCTGCGGGCCGCCTACCGCCAGGCCCTGCGCCGCCCCACCCGGGTGATCGCGCTGCTGGGCGGGCCGGATTTGTGGAGCAACGGCATCCATCTGAACCGCATCGAGGCGGCCGACAGCCCGGCCGATGAATCCTGGCGCAACATCAACGCCATGGATGATCTCTGCCGCGACATCATCACCACCACCAGCCACCTCACCATCGCCGCGCTGCGCGGCAATGCCGGGGCCGGGGGCGTGTTTCTGGCCCTGGCCGCCGACCGGGTGGCGGCGCGGCGCGGCATCGTGCTCAATCCGCACTACAAGGGTATGGGCAACCTCTACGGCTCGGAATACTGGACCTATCTGCTGCCGCGCCGGGCCGGGCCCGAGGCGGCGCGGCGGGTGACCGAGGGACGGCTGCCGGTGGGGGTGGACGAGGCCCGCG
>JAJZGK010000104.1 GCA_021798485.1 Pseudomonadota bacterium | reverse complement strand
AACAGGAAAAGGGCCTGGAGAAATCGCGCAAGCGCATGAAGCTGCTTCTGGATTTCGATTCCATGGTCGGGCGTCAGCTGCAGGAGCTGGGCAGCGCCTCGGGCACCGTGACCACCCTGACCCGCGATCTCTCCGACGCGGTGCGCCGCACCGATCAGCACGCCGCCAGCGTGGCCGAAGCCGCCCGCCAGGCCAGCGCCGACGTGCAGGGCGTGGTGAGCGCCACCGAACAGCTCAACGCCTCCACCCAGGAGATCGCCCGCAGCATCCAAAGCACCAGCGCCATCGCCAACGAGGCGGTGGAGGGCATCGCCCGCACCGGCGAAACCATCGGCTCGCTGGCCGAGGCGGCACAGAAGATCGGCGCCGTGGTCAGCCTGATCAACGATATCGCCAGCCAGACCAACCTGCTGGCCCTGAACGCCACCATCGAGGCGGCCCGCGCCGGCGAGGCCGGCAAAGGCTTTGCCGTGGTGGCCGGCGAGGTGAAGAACCTGGCCAACCAGACGGCCCGCGCCACCGACGAGATTTCCGAACAGGTGGCCGGCATCCAGAACACCAGCCAGGGCGCGGTGGCGGCCATTCAGCAGGTGGCCAAAACCATCAGCCAGGTGGAGGAGGTGATCGTCACCATCGCCTCGGCGGTGGAGGAACAATCGGCCGCCACCCACGATATCGCCCGCAGCGTGGATGGCGCGGCGCGCGGCCACGGCGCCGTCAGCGACGGCATTGCCGAAGTGTCGCGGCTGGCGGCGGAAACCGGGCGCGTTTCAACCGCCATGGGCGAAGGCACCGGCAAACTGGCCGGCGAGGCCGATCTGTTGCGCAGTGAAACCGAAAAGATGCTGCGCGACATCAAGGCGGTTTAAAAAACAGGGGCGGGAACCCGCGTTCCCGCCCCTTTTTGTACCAACCGGCCAATGCATTGACCGGTTGTATCGTCCCTCGCCGGGCGGCGGCATCCGCCGCCTTGGCCGCTCGCTCAAGGCTCGCTGGATACCGGCCAACGAGTCACTTCAATGGTTGGCCGATAGTATTCCCGCCGGCTCCCGGCCCTACTTGCTCCAGGCCTGCAGGCGCCGCGCCGCTTCGGCCATGTCGGCGGTGGCGCCGGCGAAGGAGAAGCGCACAAAGTGGCGGCCGTCCAGGGGATCGAAATCCACGCCGGGGGTGGCCGCCACGCCGGTTTCGGCCAGCATGCGCCGGCAGAAGGCCAGGCTGTCGTCGGTCCAGCGCGCCACGTTGGCGTAAAGATAAAAGGCGCCGTCGGCCGGGGCCAGTTGGCCGAACCCGGCGGCGGGCAGCTCGGCCAGCAGGATCTGGCGGTTTTGCGCGTAGCGGGCCACGTTGGCGTTCAGCTCGTCCTTGCAGTCGAACACCGCCAGCGCCGCCGCCTGCGACAGCGACGGCGGCGAGATGAACAGATTCTGCGCCAGGCATTCCACCGCCCGCAGCAGATCATCGGGCACCACCATCCAGCCCAGGCGCCAGCCGGTCATGGAATAGTATTTCGAGAAGCTGTTGATGGTGATGACCTCGCCGTGGCCGGCGGCGGTGGCGGCGGGCCCGGCGTAGCTGAGGCCGTGATAGATCTCGTCCGACACCAGACGGATGCCCTCCTGGTGGCAATAGGCCACCAGTTCGGCCATTTCCGCCGCCGACAGCATGCTGCCGGTGGGGTTGGAGGGGCTGGCCACGATCAGGCCGTCGAGCTTTTGCCCGAAGGCGGCCAGACGCCGGGCGGTGGGCAGAAAGCGGCTGTCCTCGCCCACCGGAATCAGCACCGGCTCCACCCCCAGGGCGGCCAGGATGTTGCGGTAGGCGGGATAGCCCGGGCAGGCGATGCCCACGCGGTCGCCGGGTTCGAAAGCCGCCAGAAAGGCCAGCAGGAAAGCCCCCGACGAGCCGGTGGTGACCACCACGTTTTCCGGCCGCACCGCCACGCCATAGTCGGCGCGGTAATTGTCGGCGATGCGGCGGCGCAGGGGCTCCAGCCCCAGGGCCAGGGTGTAGCCCAGCACATCGCTGTCCAGCGCCGCCTTGGCCGCCGCCACCACCGCCGCCGGAGCGCCGGTGGAGGGCTGGCCCACTTCCAGATGCAGAACGTCGCCGCCCGCCGCCGCCCGTTCATTGGCGGCGCGCATCACATCCATCACGATGAAGGGGGGCACCTGCCCCCGCTTCGCAACCTTCAAAGCCATGATCGTCAGTCCTTGCCCACCACCATCGCCATGCCCGCGCCGCGCGGATCGGTTTCGGCCGAGCAGCGCGAGGGGCGGGGATCGCCGCTGCCGCATTGCACGGCATTGACGCGCACATTGAGGCCGCCCTCCTCCACCTGATGGCCGGCGGCGCGCAGAGCCGCCGCCTGGGGGGCGCCGGGTTCCGCCACCACCTGATCGGGGGCGTTGGGGGCATAAACGCGCTTGGCGGCCAGGGCCTGGTCCAGCGGCACATGCTCGAGCTGGGCGGCGGCCATGGTTTCGATCACCGCGTCGGCGGCACCTGGCCCGCCGCCGGCGGCGGCGGCGAAGCGGAACTCGTTGGAGTTATGGTTCAGCACCAGCACCGGCCCCAGGCTGTAGGGGCCCCGGCCCTTGATGCCGGGGGCGAAGGGCAGATAGAAGCCCATATTGGGCAGCATGCGGCCGGTGCCGAAACTGTTGTTCATGCTGAAGGCGCAGGAAATGGCCGAGCCATCCTTGCCCACCACCACCAGACCGGTGCCGGCGGGCGCATCGGTCACGGGGTTGCCGCCCGCCGCCTGATGGCCCGAGGCGGAATAGCCGGCCATCAGGCCGTTGAGATGGGCGGTGCTCAGCAGGGCGGCATCGGCCTGATTGCTGGTGCCCTCCGGGTTCATCCACACCTGGCGGTCGGCGAAGACGCGGGCCGAGGTTTCGGCCATAAGCTGGGCGCGGCTGGCGGCCGGGGCATCGCCGTAGCGGCCCTGCCCGGCCAGAATGCCCCACATCTGGGCCTCCACCATGCCCGCCGCCGCCGGAGCGGGGGCGAAATAGGCGGTATCGTTGCCGGTGACCACCGCCAGGGGATCGCTCCAGCGCGGCTGGGTGGCGGCCAGATCGGCCTTGTTCAGCGAACCGCCGGCGGCAGCGGCGGCGGCGGCCAGGGCATCGGCCCCCTGATCGGTATAAAGATTACCCACGCCCTCCACCCGCAGGCGGGCCAGGGTGGCGCCGAGATCGTTCTGGGTCAGCAGGTCGCCCTCGCGCACGCCGGTGCCCTCGCCGCCGCCGAACACGGCGCTCGAGGCCGGATCCTGCAGCAGCGCAGTGGCGAACGGCTGCAGCTGCAGAGCGAAGGCGCGCGAGGTGGAGACGCCGAAGCGGGCCATGTTCTCGGCCGGGGTGACCAGGCTTTCCCAGCGCATGCGGCCGTACCGGTCGTGCAGGGCGTACATGGCGCGCGGCAGCTCGGGCACGGCGGTGGGCCGGGTGGTGCCGGCCTGCAGCCGCGAGGGCGGCGGCGCCACGAAGGTCAGCGCCCGCACCCGGCCCTTGTCGTGATCATAGATCAGGCAGGAGCCGCCCGCCCCCAGCCCGGCCTGCGACGGCAGGGTGACCGACAGGGCGAAGGCCATGGCCACGGCGGCATCGGCGGGGGTGCCGCCGGCCGAGAGGATATCCCGGCCCAGCAGCGCGGCGCGCGGCTCGTCGGCGGCGACGAAACCGGCAAATCCATCCACATGGCCCACCACGCCCACCGGCCGGTCGGGGCCGCCGCAGGCGGTCAACAGCAGGCACAGCAAAGCTGCCGGTACGGCGGCACGTTGATTTCCGGCGGCGCGAGGACTACCTTTCGCTCTAACCGGAGTGTTCATCGTGTTCTTCAAACGCATATCCTTTCTGGCCGTCTTAAGCCTTTGCGGCATCGCCGCCGCCTTCGCCCCCATGGAGGCCGAGGCGCAGCAGCTGAGCTTCATCCGCGACGCGGAAATCGAAAATACCATCCGTATGTACGCCACGCCACTGTTCGAACAGGCCGGCGTGGATCCCGCGGCGGTGCATATCCATCTGGTGGAGGACAAAAGCATCAACGCCTTCGTGGCGGAAGGGCTTAATCTCTTCATCAACACCGGCCTGATCATGAAGACCGACAATGCCGGCGAGCTGATCGGGGTGATCGCCCATGAATGCGGCCATATCGCCGGTGGCCATCTGCTGCGCGGCGCCGACGCCATCGGCAAGGCCCAGGATATTTCCCTGGCCGCCACCCTGCTGGGTCTGGCCGCCGCCGTCGCCTCGGGGCGCGGCGATGTCGGCTCGGCGGTGATGATGGGCGGCAACGATTCCGCCGTGCGCAACTATCTGGCCTTCAGCCGCGGCATCGAAGCCTCGGCCGATACGGCGGCGCTCACCTTCCTCGACAATCTGCATATGTCGTCGCGCGGCTTCCTGACCTTCATGGAAAAGCTGGAAAACCAGGAAATGCTCAGCACCTCCATGCAGGATCCCTATGTGCGCACCCACCCCCTGACCTCGGACCGCATCGACGAGATCCGCCACCACGTGGAAACCTCGCCCTATTCCGACGTGCCGGTGCCGCCCAGCTATGTGGAGCCGCACCGGCGCATGGTGGCCAAGCTCTACGCCTTCATGAACCCGCCCATCAGCACCCTGATGCGCTATTCCGAGAAGGATACCAGCATCGAGGCCCGCTACGCCCGCGCCATCGCCTATTACCGCGAGCCCGATCTCGGCCACGCCGTTCCCCTGATCGACGGCCTGATCGCCCAGCGCCCCAACGACCCCTACTTCCACGAACTGAAGGGGCAGATGCTGTTCGAGAACGGACGGGCCACCGAAGCGGTGCCCGAATACCAGAAGGCGGTGGCGCTGCTGCCCGGCAACGCCCTCTTGGAGCAGGAACTGGGCCAGGTGGAGGTGGAAACCGAAAATCCCGCCCTGCTGCCCGAGGCGCAGAAGGTTTTGAAGGACTCCACCGCCTCCGATCCCGAAAGCGCCGAAGCCTGGCGGCTGCTGTCCATCGCCTATGGCCGCGGCGGCCACGATGCCCAGGCCGAAGCCGCTCTGGCCGAATATTCCGTGCTGGTGGGCCAGTGGAAAGACGCCATCTACCACGCCGACAAGGCCGCCAAGGGCCTGAAGCGCGGCACGCCCGACGAACTGAAGCTGGAAGACGTGCGGGTGCAGGCCGAACAGGGCATGGCCGCGCAGGCCGCGCAACGGCAGAACTGAGAGCGGACCACCCTTGAAAGCAAAACGCCGGGCCCCATGGCCCGGCGTTTTGCTATGGTGCCGGAGCACACCGTCCCGGCATGCCGGTCTTATACCGGCCAACCCTTGAAGTGACGGGTTGGCCGGTCTCCAGCGAGCCTTGATCGAGCGGCCAAGGCGGCGGATGCCGCCGCCCGGCGAGGGACGATACAACCGGGCAATGCATTGGCCGGTTGGTCTTATTCGGCGCAGTCGGCCAAGCCGGCTTCGGCCAGGGCATGCTCCAAAAGCGCCGCCAGACAGTCGGCCCAGGCGGCGATCTGCGCCTGCTCCGCCAAATCGCTTTGGCGGATTTCCAAAGACACATGCAGCCGCCCGGCCGCCTGGGCGTGGCGGTCGAGGGTGTGATTGGCCACACGGCCGGAATAGGGTTCGTTATCGCCGCAGTGAAGCCCCTGCCCGCGCAGGGCGCGGATCAGCGGCAGGGCCAGGCGGCCATCGCGGTTCCACAGCACGCCCACCGGCCAGGGCCGCGGCGCGCCGCCGTTCAGGCAGGGGGTGAAACTGTGCACCGCCACCAGGGCGGCGCTGCCGCCCTCGCTCTCCAGCCGCGCCAGTTCGGCGGCGATGGCCTGATGGTAAGGCTCGTACCACGCCGCCGCCCGCCGCCGCCGCGCCGCCGCATCCAGCCCCTGATTGCCGGGAATGGCCGTGCCGTCGCTTTCGGCGCAGATGGAGGTGGGATGGCCGGGCGGGCGGTTGCAGTCGATGACCAGACGCGACACCCCGGCCAGCAGCGCCGGTGCCCGCAGCCGCCGGGCCAGGGCCGCCGTCAGCGCCGCCGCGCCGGGATCCCAGCCGATATGGCGCAGCCGCTCGGCCTCGGGCAGGCCCAGACCGTCCAGATCGGGCGGCACCAACGGGCTGGCGTGGTCGCACACCAGCAGCAGCGGGCGGCGGCTGGCGCCGTTCAGACAATGAACGGGCCGGATGGGAGATGGGAATGAAAAAAACGAGGCGGGCATGGCGGGGGAGTATATCCCCCCGCCCGGCGGGCATAAACCCCGCCGTTACCCCAAACGGTTCCGGTTACCGCGACACCGCGAAATCGCGCAGCACCCCCACCTCGGCCTGGGCCTGCTGCAGGCGCAGATTGACGGCATCGCCGATGGACACGATGCCCACCAGTTCATCGCCATCCACCACCGGCAGGTGGCGTACCCGCTTATCGGTCATGATTTCCAGAACCTTCTTCACCTGATCACTGGCCTTGCAGGTCAGAGCCGGGGAAGACATCACGTTGCGCACCGCCATTTCGATGGCGCCCTTGCCGTACTGGGCCAGGGCCTTGACGATATCGCGCTCGGAAACAACGCCCACCACCTTGCCTTTGTTGTCACAGACAACGGCCACGCCCACTTTCTTGGTGGACAACAGAATGGCGGTTTCCCCCAAGGAATGCTCGGGGCGAACCGTGAAGACATTGTTTCCCTTGTTCTTCAGAATGGTTTCAACCGACATAAAATACCCCCTTCTGAGTTCGGAAATTATTTATCGTTAGGGCAAATACCCTGCCCTTCTCAAAGTGGTGCCGCTTTGCAAAAAAAGCAAGAACCCACTTTAGGGTTTTTCATGCCGCCGCCGTGCACTGCACAAAAAGCCAACAGCGCCACACAAAAGATCAAAATCAGGGCACAAAAAGGATTGCAATTTCATGGCAGCCATGCATAACTGAATATCGTATACGATATAACATAGACGATCATCCCCGCCCCCTCCTCAACCGCGCCGCGCGACATGACGGATCCCATGCCCCTTCACAAGATCGCCATGCCACAGATCAACCGGGTCAGCGCCTCGGATCATATTGCCGACGCCCTGCGCGGCGCCATCGTCGACGGCCTGATCCCGGTGGGCGAACCCCTGAAGCAGGACGAGATCGCCGCCCGCTTCCAGGTGAGCAAGATCCCGGTGCGCGAGGCCCTGAAGCGGCTGGAGGCCGAGGGGCTGGTCACCTTCATCCAGAACCGCGGCGCGGTGGTGGCCATCATGTCCACCGAGGAGATCGGCGAATATCTGGATATCCGCGCCGTGCTGGAGGGCAAGGCCGCCGAGCTTTCCGCCCCCAACATCACCCCCGGCACCCTGGAACTGGCCGCCGATTATCTGGACAAGTTCCGCCAGGAAACCAGCCCGCGCGAATGGGCCAACCTCAACTGGTATTTTCACGCCACCTTGTACCGGGATGCCAACCGGCCCATCCTGATGACCGAGCTGCGCACGCTCTACAACAAGCTGGAGCGCTATATCCGCACCCTGCTGGCGCTCAATCACGCCGAAACCCCGAAAACCCATTGTGAACACGCCGCCATTCTCGACGCCTTCGCGCGCCGCGACGCCAAGGCGGCGGCCGAGCTTACCCGGTCCCACGTCCTCGATGGCGGGGCCACCCTTATCAAACATCTCAACAACCACCGCCGTATAGGAGAGTAGTCTATGAACAGGAACGTTCTGCTGGCATCCTGCCTCAGCCTGATGACCGTGGCCGGTGCCGCCCACGCCGAATATCTGGTGGGCATCGCCGGGCCCATGACCGGGCAGTACGCCTCGGCGGGGGATCAGATCCGCGAAGGCGCCCAACAGGCCGTGGCCGACATCAACGCCAAGGGCGGCGTGCTGGGCCAGAAGATCAAGCTGGTAATCGGCGACGACGCCTGCGATCCCAAGCAGGCCGTCTCGGTGGCCAACACCATGGTGGACAAGGGCATCGTCTTCATGCACGGCCACTGGTGCTCCAGCTCCACCATTCCCGCCTCGGACGTTTACAACGAGGCCCAGATCCCCATGGCCACCGTCTCCACCAACCCCAAGGTGACCTCGCGCGGGCTGAAGAACATCTTCCGCATCATGGGCAGCGACGATCAGCAGGGCGCCGTGGGCGGCACCTATCTGGCCACCCACTTCAAGGGCCAGAAGATCGCCGTCATCGACGACAAGAGCGCCTACGGCCAGGGCCTGGCCGATCAGACCGCCAAGGCCCTGAAGGCGCACGGCGTCACCCCGGCCTTACGCGATTCCATCACCGCCGGTGAAAAGGACTATTCCAGCCTGATCTCCAAGCTGAAGGCCGACGGCATTTCGGTGATGGCCTACGGCGGCTATCACACCGAGGTGGCGCTGATCCTGCGCCAGGCCCAGCAGGCCGGCCTGAAGCTGACGGTGATGGGCGGCGACACCATGACCAACTCCGAGCTGGTCACCGCCGCCGGTCCGGCCTCCAACAACGTGCTGTTCACCTTCGCCCCCGATCCGCGCAAGAACCCCGAGGCCGCCGCCGTGGTCAAGGAATTCCGCGACGCCAAGATCGAGCCCGAAGGCTATGTGATGTACGCCTACGCCGCCATGCAGCTGTTCGCCGATGCCGCCAAGCAGGCCGGCAGCGTCAAGTACGCCCCGCTGCAGCATGCCCTGGCCAACGGCACCTACAACACCGTGATCGGCAAGCTCGCCTTCGACGCCCACGGCAACGACAAGTCGCCGGGCTTCGTGGTCTATCAGTGGCATAACGGCAAGTACGACACCGTGAAGTAACGCGTTTCCATGACGGTCCGCCCCCTCCGGGGCGGGCCGTCATTATTTTCTCCTGCAGTCAGGTGCTATCGTGACCACATCCCCCACCGCCCCCCTCGAGTCCTTGCGCGGCGCCATCCGCCGGACCCTGCGGATGGATGAAACCACCCTCGTCGATCAACTCTCGGCCCTGGCGCGTTTTTCGCCCGACCAGCAGGCCAGCATTCTGCGGCGCGCCCGCCCGCTGGTGCAATCGGTGCGCGACCAGCGCCTGAAAAGCGGCGGCATCGACGCCTTCCTCAACACCTACGACCTGTCCTCGCGCGAGGGCATCGTTCTGATGTGCATCGCCGAGGCCCTGCTGCGCATCCCCGACGCCGACACCGTGGACCGCCTGATCCGCGACAAGATCGGCTCCACCGAATGGGAAAAGCGCCTGGGCGCCTCGCACAGCCTGTTCGTCAACGCCTCCACCTGGGGGCTGATGCTCACCGGCCGCATCGTCAATCTGGCGCAGCAGGACGATGGCTTCGCCGCCACCATGAAGCGCCTGGTGGCCCGCGCCGGCGAACCCTTCATCCGCCAGGCGGTGATCACCGCCATGCGCATTCTGGGCCGCCAGTTCGTTATGGGCCGCGCCATGCCGGAAGCGCTGGACCGCGCCCGCGGCGATGAAAAGCAGGGCTACCGCCATTCCTACGACATGCTGGGCGAATCGGCCCGCACCGCCCAGGACGCCCTGCACTATTTCGAAAGCTATTCGGGCTCCATCGCCGCCATCGGCGCCGCCTCGGGCGGGCGCCCGGCCCTGGAAGCCCCTTCCATCTCCATCAAGCTCTCCGCCCTGCATCCCCGCTACGAGGTGGCCCAGGAGGCCCGCGTCCAGGCCGAGCTGTTCCCGGCGGTGAAGGCCCTGGCCATCAAGGCCCGCGAGCAGAATATCGGCTTCACCATCGATGCCGAGGAGGTGGACCGCCTGGAGATCTCGCTGGATCTGGTGGCCGCCCTGGCCCACGATCCCGAACTGGCCGGCTGGGAAGGCCTGGGCCTGGCCGTGCAGGCCTACCAGAAGCGCGCCCTGCCGGTGATCGACTGGCTGGCCGGCATGGCCCGCCACGCCGAGCGCCGCCTGATGGTGCGTCTGGTCAAGGGCGCCTACTGGGACGCCGAGATCAAGATGGCGCAGGAACGCGGCCTTTCGGCCTATCCGGTGTTCACCCGCAAGGCCTCCACCGATGTTTCCTATCTGGCCTGCGCCAAGCGGCTGCTGGCCGATCCCCAGGCCTTCTACCCCGCCTTCGCCACCCACAACGCCCATACCGTGGCCGCCATCGCCGAAATCGCCGGCGATGCCCCCGATTGGGAATATCAGCGCCTGCACGGCATGGGCGAGGATCTCTATGGCGAGGTGGTGGGGCCGCTGAAATGGAACCGCCCCTGCCGCATCTACGCCCCCGTGGGCACCCACGAGGATCTGCTGGCCTATCTGGTGCGCCGCCTGTTGGAAAACGGCGCCAACACCTCGTTCGTCAACCGCATCGCCGACGCCGACCTGCCGCTCGACGACCTGCTGGCCGACCCGGTGGAACGCACCCTGGCCACCGCCTCGAAGCCGCATCCGCGCATGCCCCTGCCCGATGATCTGTTCGGCGCCAGCCGCCGCAATTCCCAAGGATTGGATATGTCCGACAAACCCACCCTGGCCGATTTCAAGGCCGTTCTGGAACGTTCCGCCGCGCAAGAGCATCTGGCCGCCCCGGTGATCGCCGGCCAAAGCCGCGGCGGCCAGGCCGAGCCCG
>JAJZGK010000103.1 GCA_021798485.1 Pseudomonadota bacterium | reverse complement strand
CGTTTCGCCATCAGCGAAAGCGCCATCCGCAAGCGCATGCGTGGCCGGCTGACGGTGATGCGGGCGCAATGCGCCTGGCCCGACGATGTGGAGCCGCCCCGTTCGCTGGCCGGGCAGTTGCGGGCGGTATCGCGGCATCTGGCCCTGGCGGCGGCCTTCGGCAGCGCCACCGCGCACCGGCTGGCCGAACTGGCCCACGATCAGGCCGGTCTGCTGGGCGATCCGGCCGGAGCGCCGCCCGATCAGGTCAAGCGCACGCTGGCCCTGATCGCCGGCGCCAACGAGGCGGCCCGCATCGGCCTTAATCTGCTGAACGCCAAGAAAGAGGTGGTGGGCGAGGATGACGAGCCCACCCGCTGCGGATTGGGGTATTTCTATGGAGAAACCGACCCTTAATCCGGCGCTGAAAGGCTTTTGGACGGCGCCGGCCCGCAACCGCGTGCTTTATGGCGGACGGGCCTCGTCGAAATCCTGGGATGCCGCCGGCTTCGCGGTGTTCCTGGCCGCCAATTACCGCTTGCGCATCCTGTGCGCCCGGCAGTTTCAGAACAAGGTGGAGGATTCTGTCTACAGCCTGCTGAAGCACCAGATCGGCCGTTTCGGCCTGTCGGCGCAGTTCCGCATCCTGCGCAACAGGATCCTGGGGGTGAAAACCGGCTCGGAATTCCTGTTCCACGGCCTGTGGCGCGGCATCGACGAGATCAAATCCCTGGAAGGGGTGGATCTGCTGTGGATCGAAGAGGCGCACAATCTGACCGAAGGCCAGTGGGCGGTGCTGGAACCCACCATCCGCAAGGATCATTCCCAGGTGTGGATCATCTTCAATCCCCGGCTGGTGAGCGATTTCGTCTACCGGCGTTTCGTGGCGGCGCCGCCTCCGGAAACCGTGGTGCGGCGAATCAACTATGACGAGAATCCGTTTCTGTCGGCCACCATGCGCCGCATCATCGCCGCCGCCCGGAGCGAGGATTACGGCGAGTACGAGCATGTTTATCTGGGCGTGCCGCGCGACGACGACGACGATGTGCTGATCCGCCGCGCCTGGATCATGGCCGCCATCGATGCCCACAAAACCCTGGCCCTGCCGCCCGACGGGCGCGGGCGCCTGGGCTTCGATGTGGCCGACAGCGGCCCGGATAAGTGCGCGGCGGTGTTTGCGCGGGGGCCTTTGGTGGCCTGGGCGGCGCAGTGGCAGGCCGGCGAGGACGAACTTCTGGCCTCCTGCGCCCGCGTGCATCAGGCGGCGCGGGAACGCCAGGCCACCATCATCTACGACTGCGTGGGGGTGGGGGCGGCGGCGGGGGCGCGCTTCGGCGAGCTGAACGGCCGGGGCGGGGCCGCCGTGGCCTTCGCCCGTTTCAATGCCGGAGCAATGGTGGCGCGGCCCGATGCCCCCTATGCCGGCGGCGTGAAAAACCGCGACATGTTCGCCAATCTGAAGGCCCAGGCCTGGTGGCTGCTGGCCGACCGCTTCCGCGCCACCCATGCCGCCGTGCGCCAGGGGCAGCCGTTGCAGGCCGGGCAACTGATCAGCCTGGCCGCCGATCTGCCCCATCTCGATCAGCTGATCGATGAACTGGCGACGCCCCGGCGCGATTTCGATCCGGCCGGGCGGGTCAAGGTGGAAAGCAAAAAGGATCTGAGCCGCCGCGCCGTGGCCTCGCCCAATCTGGCCGATGCCCTGGTGATGGCCTTCGCCCCGGTGGCAGCACCTTTGGCCATCGATCCCGAGGCGCTGGCCTCTTTTTAGAACAAAAAATCAGCGAGGATGCGATGCGACTGTTCTTCCGGCCCCGTTCCGGGGTGGCGGCGCCCGTCGGGCTGCCGACCCGGCCTGGTTTGGCGGTGCGCGAGGTGGCGCCGCCGCCGGTGCCCCGGCCCCGTCCGCTGGCCTTGCCCCGGTCGTCGGAGCGGGTGATCCCCGCCGCCGTCAAGCTGGCGGTGGATGCCGACATGGCCGCCCTTTACCAAGGCCAGACCTGGAGCGGCGGCGCGGGCTTTCCCGGCTATGCCGCCCTGGCCGAACTGTGCCAATGCCCGGAATACCGCCGCCCCGCCGAGATCATGGCCAGCGAGATGACGCGCAAATGGCTGCGTCTGGTGGCCATCGGCGACAGCGACGCCGGGGCCAAGGCCGAAAAGGTGCGCGCCCTGACCGCGGCCTTTCAGCGCCTGAAGGTGCGCGAGGTGTTCCGCCAGGCCGCCGAGCAGGACGGTTTCTTCGGCCGCTCGCAGATCTTTCTGGAGCTGGACGGCGGCCGCACCCCGCCCGAGGAGTTGGACAAGCCGCTCCTGGAGACCCCGGCCAAGCTGGGCAAGGGCATTACCGCCCTCAGGGTGATCGAACCCTTGTGGACCTACCCGGCCGGCTATAACGCCGCCGATCCCCTGCGCGATGATTATTTCCAGCCCGATTGCTGGTACGTGCAGGGCCGCAAGGTGCATGCCTCGCGCCTGCTCACCCTGGTGTCGCGCCCGGTGCCCGATCTGTTGAAGCCGGCCTACTGCTTCGGCGGCCTGTCGCTGTCGCAGATGATGAAGCCTTACGTGGACAACTGGCTGCATACCCGCCAGAGCGTGGCCGACAGCGTTTACAACTTTTCCACCTCGGTGTTGAAAACCAACATGGCCGGCATTCTCGAAGGCGGGGCGGCCACCGCCCTGTGGCAGCGGGTGAAGCTCTTTACCCAGATGCGCGGCAACCGCGGCCTGATGGTGCTGGACAAGGACAGCGAGGAGTTCGCCGCCGTCACCACGCCGCTGAGCGGCCTGCGCGATCTGCAGGCCCAGGCCCAGGAGCATATGGCCGCCGTCACCGGCATTCCGCTGGTGAAACTGCTGGGCATCACGCCGTCCGGCCTCAATGCCTCGTCGGCGGGCGAGATGCGGGCCTTTTACGACTGGGTGGAAGCCTGCCAGGAACGGCTGTTCGCGCCGCTGCTGCAGCGGCTGCTGCGGCTTTTGCAGCTTTCCCTGTTCGGCGCCGTCGATCCCGGCATCACCTGGCGCTGGGAGTCGCTGTGGAGCCTGGACGAGGCCGAACTGGCCGCCGCCCGCAAGACCGAGGCCGAAACGGCGGCTCTTTATGTCGGCCAGGGGGTGCTGAGCGCCGCCGAGGTGCGGGCCGGACTGGTGGGCCGCGAGGGCAGCCCTTACGCCGCCCTCGATCTCGAGTGAGACCAACCGGCCAATGCATTGACCGGTTGTAGCGTCCCTCGCCGGGCGGCGGCGTCCGCTCGCTCAATGCTCGCTGGAAACCGGCCAACCCGTCACGTCAACGGTTGGCCGGTATGAGACCGCTGCCCACCGTTACGAAAGGGAGCCTGATGACCTGCTTCGCCCTGGACCGCGCCTCGGTGCGGTCGCTGGATGCCGACGGCCGCCTGCATGTGGCCGTGACCCCGTTGAGCAAAGCCAATATCTGCGCCTATTGGGGGGCGGAAATCCCCGATGCCGGGGCCCTGGGCCTGGCGCCCGACCGCCTGTACCGCCTGCTGCGCGACCCGCAGGAACTGGCCGCCGCCGCCGACAGCTTCAACAATCTGCCGCTGCTGTCCCGGCATGTGCCGGTGTCCGCCGGGGATCACCAGCCCGATCTGGTGGTGGGCAGCACCGGCACCGACGCGGTTTTCGCGGCGCCTTACCTGAAAAATTCGCTGGTGGTGTGGGCGCAGGACGCCATCGACGCCATCGAAAGCGGCCAGCGGCGCGAGCTGTCGGCCGCCTACCGCTATCGCGCCGATATGAGCCCCGGTCAGTACCAGGGCCAGCCCTATGACGGGGTCATGCGCGATATTCGCGGCAATCATGTGGCCCTGGTGGTCATGGGCCGCGCCGGTCCCGACGTGGTGGTCGGGGATTCTCAACTGAAGGAACCATTCATGACGAAACAGGCCCATAAGGGCAAGGCGGCCTTGCTGGCGGCCCTGACCCCCAAACTGGCGGAGGGCGAGGATCCCGCCGCCCTGGCGGCGCTGCTGGAGCAGCATTTCCCGCCCGACGACGAGACGGCGCCGCCCGAGGCCGATCCGCCGCCGCCGGACCAGGAGCCGGAGGAGGATGACGGCGATGACGGGGATGACGGCGATGCGGCCGGGGATCCCGCCGCCGCCCCCGACGGCGGCTCGGCCCGCCTGGATCAGGCCCTGAAATTCATCGAGGCCCGCACGGTGGCGCGCATGAACGCCATCCGCGATGCCGAGCGGGCGGTGCGCCCCTTCATCGGCGATCTGCCGGTGGCCCAGGACAGCGCCGCGGCGGTTTACCGCCTGGCCCTGGACCATCTCAAGGTGGATCTGACCGGCGTGCATCCGTCCGCCTATGCCGCCCTGCTGCGTCTGGCCGCCGACAGGGCCGCCCTGGCCGCGCCGCCCCGCCCCGGCCTGAACGGCGATGCCGTGGCCGCCCTGGCCCGGCGCTTTCCCGCCGCCGCCCTGCTGAAGCGCTGAGGAGACCGCTCCATGAGTTTTCAAACGCAAGTGAACGCCACCCCGGCCCCGGCGGTGGCGGGGGATTTCGCCTCGACCAATCCGCGCGCCTCGGTGCTGGCCGGGCCGGGCGGGCTGGTGGCCGCCGCCGGCGGCGTTACCGTGGGCTGTTTCGCCTGGCTGGATACCACCAGCTACACCACCGCCGCCAATGCCGGTTCCGGCCAGCCCGACGGCTTTGTGCGCAACAGCCGCGCCGGCCTGATCACCGCCTATGGCGCCGAGGCCAGCCTGGTCATTCCCGCCGGTTTCCCGGTGGAACTGTTCAACGAGGGCGATTTCTGGGCCAGGAACGCCGGCACCGCCGCCGCCGTGCCCGGCCAGAAGGTGTTCGCCGGCACCGGCACCGGCCAGGTGGCCTGCGCCGCCACCGGCACCGCCCTGGCCGGTTTCGTCGAAACCACCTGGGTCTGCCGCAGCGCCGGCGCCGTTGGCGAGCTGGTGAAGATCTCGTCCCGCGCTCAGGCTTAAAGGAGATACGCATGCATCCCGAACTTGCCGCCCTGGCGGCGGCCTATGGCATCCATTTTCCCGAAGCCGAGGATTTCCTGGCCGAGCACACCACACCGGGCCTGCGGGTGGGCATGGATGCCCAGCCCGGTCTGGTCACCACCAGCAATGCCGGTATTCCGGCCTTTCTCTCCGCCTATGTGGACCCCAAGCTCATCGAGGTGCTGGTCAGCCCCAACAAGGCCGCCGAGATCCTGGGCGAGCAGCGCAAGGGCGACTGGCTGACCGAAACCGCCCTCTTTCCCATGGTGGAATCCACCGGCGAAACCTCGGCCTACGGCGATTTCGCCGAAAACGGCCGGGTGGGGGCCAATGTGCAGTTCGAAAACCGCCAGAGCTACCTCTACCAGACCATGACCGAATGGGGCGAACGCGAACTGGAACGCATGGGCCTGGCCAAGGTGGACTGGGCGGCGCGGCTCAACATCGCCTCGGCGGTCACCCTGAACAAGTTCCAGAATCTCTCCTACTTCTACGGCATCAGCGGCCTGCAGACCTATGGCCTGCTGAACGATCCCAGCCTGTCGGCGGCCATTACCCCGGCCACCAAGGCGGCGGGCGGCACCGGCTGGAAGGCGGCGCAGCCGCAGGAGATTCTGGCCGATATCCAGGCCCTGTTCGCCGAACTGCAGGCCCAGACCGGTTCGGTGCTGGAGATGGACGCCGAGATGACCCTGGCCCTGCATGCCGCCTCGGAACTGGCCTTGATGAACACCAATCAGTACGGGCGCAGCGCCCTCGACATGATCAAGGTGGTGTTCCCCAATCTGCGGGTGGTGCAGGCGGCCCAGTATCTGTCGGGTGGGGTTTATTCCGCCCAGCTGATCGTGCGGGAGGTGCAGGGCCAGGAGGTGGGCTATTGCGCCTTCAATGAAAAGCTGCGGGCGCACCGCCTGGTGGCCGGCGCCTCCAGCTTCCGCCAGAAGAAAACGCAAGGCACCTGGGGCGCCATCATCACCTTCCCGGCCGGTATCGCCCAGATGACCGGTTTGTAAGAGTTTACATTTTCCCCGTTCCTCCCCCCTGGGCCGCCCCGTGCGGCCCTTTTCTTTTGGAGATACGTCCATGCCCGGCACCGTTACCGTGGCCTGCAAACATCCGCAGGGCCTGCATCTGGATCTCATCGACAGCCGCGGCGCCCGCCGCCGCGTCACCCTTAACGGCAATGGCCGCCGCTTCGGCCAGGCCGACGCCACCGTCGGCGGCTACGCCCTGACCGAGGTGGACGCCGATCACTGGGCCGCCTGGGCCGAGCGCCACAAGGACAGCGCCCTGCTGCGCGAACGCATCGTTTTCGCCACCCCGAAGGCCCAGTCCACGCAGGCCCAGGCCAGCGAGCAGGCCGGGGTGCCGGCCATCGCCCCGCCGCTGGATCCGGCCGCCGTGCCGGGGGTGGAAGCGGCCAGGGCGGAGTAGGGGCATGGGTGTTGTCGCTTTCGATTACGGCGCCTGGAGCGCCCGCTATCCCGAACTGGCGGCGGGGGTGCCGCAGAGCCAGGCCACGCTTTATTTCGCCGAGGCCTGCCTTTATTGCGACAACACCCCCGCCAGCCCGGTGGCCGACGACAGCCCCGGCGGCCAGCGCGCCCTGTTCCTGAACATGATCACCGCCCATATCGCCGCGCTGACCGCCAGCACCCTGGTGGGGCGGGTGCTGGAGGCCGAGGAGGGCAGCGTGCTGGTGAAAACCGAAAACCAGTATCCGCCGGGATCGGCGCAATGGTGGCAGCAAAGCCGCTACGGCGCCGCCTTCTGGGCCGCCAGCCAGCAATTCCGCGCCATGAGGTATGTGCCATGAGCCTCCATGCCATCGCCGCCGCCGCCCTGGCGGGGATCAATCCGCCGCAAACCGCCCGCTGGCAAAGCGCCCAGGGCTACCAGACGGCGGCCGACGGCAGCCGCACCCCGCTTTACGCGCCGCCGGTGACGGTGAGCCTGACCCAGCAGCCGGCCACGCCGTCCGAGCTTGCGGCCCGCGCCGGCCTGGATCAGACCAGCCAGTACCGCAGTTTCACCCTGCCGGTGGCGGCCCGCGCCGCCAGCCGCCCCGATCAGGGCGGCGGCGATCTGCTGACCCTGGCCGACGGCTCGCTGTGGCTGGTGGTGGCGGTGCTGGAGGACTGGTTCCCGCAAAGCGGCTGGGTGCGGGTGCTGGCCGAACGGCAGATGCCGTCATGAGCCTGTCCATCAGCCCCGATGAAAGCCAGATCCTGGCGGCGGTGCGGGCCTGGCTGCTGGCGCTGCTGCCCGCCGGCACCGAGGTGGTGCGGGGGCAGGATAACCGCGTGCCCCAGCCCAAAGGCCCCGGTTTCGCCGTTCTGACGCCGGGGCGGCTGGAAGCCCTGTCCACCCCGGTCACCCGCTTCCCCGACGGTTTTCCGCAAGGTCCGGGCAGCCGCTGCGATCAGCTTTCCTGCCGTCTGGCGCTGATGCTGGATCTCTACGGCCCCGGCAGCGGCGATCTGGCCCAGACCGTGGCCGGGCTGTTCGCCCTGGGCACGGAACTGGCGCCCTGGCCCGATCCCGCCATTCAGCCGCTTTATGCCGAGCCGCCGCTCCAGGGCCCGTTTCTCGACGGCGAACGGCAGATGGAGGAGCGCTGGCGGCTGCCGCTGCTGCTGCAAATCACCCAAACCCTGACCTCCAGCCAGGATTTCGCCGCCACGCTCACCCCGGCCCTGATCGAGGTGGACAGCCTTTCCCCGTAAAGCCCCAGGAGTTTTTCCGATATGAGCATTCCCGCCTCGGCCATCGTTTCCGTGGTGCCCAATGTGTTGAGCGCCGGCGGCTCGGCCCTTGATCTTTCGGGCCTGATTCTCAGCGAAAATGCCCGCGTGCCCATCGGCGCGGTGCTGTCCTTCGCCGCCGCCGCCGATGTGTTGGCCTATTTCGGGCCGTCCTCGGCGGAATATGCCGCCGCCGCCATCTATTTCGCCGGCTTCGAGGGCGCCACGGCGCGGCCCGCCGCGCTGCTGTTCTCCCAGTACAATGCCGCCGCCGTGGCCGCCTGGCTGCGCGGCGGCGCGCTGTCGGCGCTGACCCTGGCCGAACTGCAGGCCTTGTCCGGCACTCTGGATGTCACGGTGAACGGCACCGCCTCCGCCTCCGCCGCCATCACCCTGGCCTCGGCCACCAGCTTTTCCGCCGCCGCCGCCCTGATCGAGGCCGCCTTCACCAGCCCGCCCTTCACGGTGGCGTACGACAGCGTGGCCCAAGCCTTCGTCTTCACCAGCAGCACCAGCGGCGCGGCCTCGTCCATGAGCTTCGCCACCGGCACCCTGGCCGCATCGCTGGCCCTGACCAGTGCCACCGGTGCCGTGCTGAGCCAGGGCGCCGCCGCCGCCACTCCGGCCTCGGCCCTGACCGCCGTGGTGGCCCAGACCACCAACTGGGCCAGCTTCATGACCCTGTTCGACCCCGATGGCGGCAACGGCAACAGCGTGAAGCAGGCCTTCGCCGCCTGGACCGGGCAGCAGAACAACCGCTACCTTTATGCCGCCTGGGACAGCGATATCACCCCCACCGAAAGCGCCACCGCCAGCGCCAGCCTGGGGGCCCTCCTGAAGGCCAACGCCACCAGCGGCACCGCCTGCATTCACGGCCCCGACTACACCCTGGCGGCTTTCCTCTGCGGCGCCGTCGCCAGCCTGGATTTCGCCGCCACCAATGGCCGCGCCACCCTGGCCTTCAAAAGCCAGTCGGGCCTTGCCGCCAGCGTGAGCGATCAGACCGCCGCCGCCAACCTGATGGCCAACGGCTATAATTTCTACGGCGCCTACGCCACCGCCAATCAGGGCTTCACCTTTTTTCATCCCGGCGCGGTGTCGGGCGATTATCTGTGGATCGACGCCTATGTCGATCAGATCTGGCTGAACAACCAGTTGCAGCTGGCGCTGATGACGCTGCTGACCTCGGTGAAAAGCGTGCCCTACACCGCCGCCGGCTATGCCCTGATCCACGCCGCCTGCATGGATCCGATCAATGCCGCCCTGAATTTCGGGGCCATCCGTCCGGGGGTGCCGCTCTCCGCCTTGCAGGCGGCGGAGGTGAACGCCGCCGCCGGCACCGCCATCGATGGCGTGCTGTCGTCGCGCGGCTGGTATCTGCAGATCACCGATGCCGCCGCCAGCGTGCGCGCCGCGCGCGGCACCCCGCCCATTTCCTTCTGGTACATGGACGGCGGCTCCGTCCAGTCCATCACCGTGCCCGCCGTGGAGGTTCAGTAAATGGCTTCGATTTCCGCCGCCAATTCCGTGGTCATGCTGGCCATCACCGGCCTTTACACCGTGCCGCAGCAGCTGCAGGGCTTTTCCGCCGACGATGTTTTCGATGCCGAGGCGGTAAGCGATGTCGAGGTGCTGATGGGGGTGGACGGCACGCTGTCCGCCGGCTATGTGCCGCAGCCGGTCAAGCAGAGCATCACCTTCCAGGCCGACAGCGCCAGCATCCTGATGTTCGAGGCCTGGTCGGCCGCCCAGAAGGCGGCGGGGGATGTCTACTTCGCCCAGGGCCTGGTCACGCTGCCGGGCGTGGGCCGCATCTACACCTGCAGCCGTGGCGTGCTGTCCAGCTACAGCCCGCTGCCCACGGCCAAAAAGCTGCTGCAGCCGCGGAAATTCGGCATCACCTGGGAGTC
The DNA here is from genome assembly GCA_021798485.1 of Pseudomonadota bacterium. Lineage (GTDB taxonomy): Bacteria > Pseudomonadota > Alphaproteobacteria > Rhodospirillales > Magnetospirillaceae > JAJZGK01. The sequence goes on along the minus strand of JAJZGK010000103.1, from coordinate 974 downwards.
GGTGATCGGGGCCAGCCTCTGATGGCCCGGAAAACCGCCACCATCGTGATCGAGGCCGAGGGGCGCGATCGCGGCAAGCAGTTCCTGTTGCGGGAAATGCCCGCCTCGCAGGCCGAGAAGTGGGCATTCCGCGCCCTGCTGGCCCTGGCCCGCGCCGGGATCGATCTGCCCGACGATCCGGCCGAGGCCGGATTGCCGGAAATCGCCCGCATCGGCCTGGCGGCGCTGGGCGGCATGGCCTTCGACGATGCCGAGCCCCTGATGGACGAGATGATGGCCTGTGTGCAGGCGGTGCCCGATCCCTCCCGCCCCGCCATCCGGCGTCCGCTGATCGAGGACGATATCGAGGAGGTGTCCACCCGCCTGGTTTTGCGCCGCGAGGTGTTCCAGCTGCATGTGGGTTTTTCCATACCCGCCGCCCCCTGGCCTTGAGAGGCGGCGGCGGCGGCAGGGATCTGGCGGGCACCCCCAATGTGCCCCGCGCTTTGGCGGCGGTGATCTCGGCCCGGCTGGCAACGCTGGCCGAGCTGGAAACCCGGCTGGGCGCCGAGGATCTTTACGACCTTCTGGAAATCCTGGCGGTGGATGCCCATAACCGCGCCCGGCTGCGGGCGCTGCAGGAGTAGGCCATGACCGGTTGCGATGACGGCCGCGCCGCCGAACAGGCGGCGCTGATCGCCCTTTTACGCCTGCTGCGGGCTGCCCTGATCCGGCTGCGGGCGGCGGCGGCGCGGGGCGGCGGCGGAACTCTGATTCTGGCCGCTTTGACGGCGTCGGGGCGGCGGCGGAACGGCCGGGGAAAGGCGGCCTCCGCCGCCGGACAGCAGGGGGGCGGGGCGGATCCCGCAGCGGGGCCAGGGCCGGACCAGCGCCCGGAAACGCCGCCGCCGGACGGGCGGACGGTGGCATCCGCGCCGGAATCGCGCGGAGGCGATACTGTTAAAGTTCTGCCTAACAAATTGAAAAAGAACGCT
>JAJZGK010000102.1 GCA_021798485.1 Pseudomonadota bacterium | reverse complement strand
TGGCGCCACAGTCCCTCCCTTAAGCCGTCTTGGCCGGGCTTGACCCGGCCATCCATGTGGGGGGGGAGACGCCGTCTTATGATGCGCGGGTCAAGCCCGCGCATGACGACAAGAGGGGGATGCCGCCCTGCGGACGACGACAAAGGGGCCGGGGCTCATCCCTTGCGCAGATCCTCCAGGAAGCCCTGGATCTCGCCTTGCAGGGCGTCGAGCTCCTTGGACAGGGCGGCGGTGGCTCCGGTCAGGCTGACGGCCATCTGGCCGGTCTGGGTGGCGGCTTCGGCCACGCCGGTGATATTGCCGGCCACCTTGCGGGTGCCGTCGGAGGCCTGCTGCACATTGCGGGCGATCTCGCCGGTGGCGGCGCCCTGCTGTTCCACCGCGCCGGCGATGGAGGCCGACATTTCGTTGATGCGCTCGATCACCTGGGCGATGGAGCCGATGGCCGCCACCGCTTCGCGGGTTTGCGCCTGGATGGCGGCGATCTGCTGGGCGATATCGTCGGTGGCGCGGCCGGTCTGTCCGGCCAGGCTCTTCACCTCGCCGGCCACCACGGCGAAGCCCTTGCCGGCCTCGCCGGCGCGGGCCGATTCGATGGTGGCGTTCAAGGCCAGAAGGTTGGTCTGGCTGGCGATGTCGTTGATCAGCTGCACCACTTCGCCGATCTTCTGGGCGGCCTCGGCCAGGCCTGAAACCCGGTTGGTGGCCGATTGCGCCTCCTGGCTGGCGGCGTGGGCCACCTCGGCGGCCTCGGCCACCTGGCGGGCGATCTCCTGGATCGAAGCGGACAGCTCGGTGCTGGCCGAGGAGACGCTTTCCACATTGCCGCTGGCCTCCTGGGTGGCGGCGGCCACGGCGGCGCTTTGCCGCTGGGTTTTCTCGGCGGTGGCCGACAGGGTGGCCGAGGTGTCGCTCAGCTGCCGCACCGATTTGAAGATGGCCGAAACGATGGCCTGCACCCGCTGTTCCAGGCGGTCGGCCATGGCGGCCATGGCCCGCTGGCGTTCCGCGTGGGCCTGGTGCTGGCTGTCCTGCTGCTGGCGGCGCAGGGTTTCGTTTTCGATCAGACCGGCGCGCCAGCGCTCCAGGGCCTGGGCCAGCGGTCCCAGCTCGTCGCGCCGTTCGGTATTGCGCACGCGGATCCCGGTGCGGCCCGCCACCAGGGCGTGGGTATCTTCGGCAAGCTGGGTCAGGGGCGTGACGATGCTCCGCGACAGCAGGAACACGCTGCCGGTCAGCACCGCCAGCGCCAGCACGAACATGGTGCCGAAGGTGATGAGGTTGGCGTGGAAGTCCTGCTCGATCTGATCGACATAAATGCCGGTGCCGATGATGAAATCCCACGGCTGGTAATAAAGCACGGTGGACACCTTGGGCAGGGCCACATCGGTGCCCGGCTTGGGAAAGGAATACCGCACCACGCCGCCGCCCCGCAGGGCGGTGTGAATAATGTCCTGCTGATAATGCACGCCGTTGGCATCGACGGCATTGATGTAATTCTTGCCCTCGTGATCGGGTTTCGGCCCCAGCACCAGGCAGGTGCCGTGGCTGTCGTAGGCGAAAATATAGTCGTTGTCGCCGTAGCGGATGGCGCGCAGAACGTTGCGGGCCATGATCTTGGCCGCGGTTTCGCTCATTTCCCCGGCCTTGGCGCGGCGGTCGAACTCCTGCACGATGGAAAGGGCGGCGCGGGCCTCGTCGCGCGTCAGGCCCAGCTTGGCCTCCATGCCGTTGGCGCGGATCTGCCAGACGGCATAGCCTGACAGGAGAATAAGGATGAAGGCGGCGATCGCGGCGATTGCCAGCAACGGTGTGCGAATACTTCTGAAGTTCATCTTTGCCCCCAACCCGCCAGGTGTTCCGGGAAAGTTGTTCCCGAAAAAGTCTTAAAAACGCCCACCCTCAATTTTATACGCGAGTGTCGCTTTAATCCGGCGGAGCTGGGAAGAGTGCGAAAGGTGTATGAAATTATACCTATGATACCAACCGGCCAATGAATTGCCCGGTTGTATCGTCCCTCGCCGGGCGGCGGCATCCGCCGCCTTGGCCGCTCGCTCAAGGCTCGCTGGAGACCGGCCAACGAGTCACTTCAATGGTTGGCCGGTATGATACCAACCGGCCAATGAATTGCCCGGTTGTATCGTCCCTCGCCGGGCGGCGGCATCCGCCGCCTTGGCCGCTCGCTCAAGGCTCGCTGGAGACCGGCCAACGAGTCACTTCAAGGGTTGGCCGGTATGACCGGGTGCCGCCCTGGCTGAGCGGCACCCGAGGCGAGGGGGTCAGCCCTTGCGCAGATCCCCCAGGAACCCCTGGATCTCGCCTTGCAGGCTGTTGATGTCTTTCGCCAGGCTTTGCGCGGCGCCGGCGACGTTGGTGGCCATCTGTCCGGTATGGGTGGCGGCATCGGCGACGCCGGTGATGTTGCTGGCCACCCGGCGGGTGCCTTCCGAGGCCTGTTCGACGTTGCGGGCGATTTCGCTGGTGGCGGCGCCCTGTTCCTCTACCGCTCCGGCGATGGAGGCCGACATTTCGTTGATGCGGCCGATCACCTGGGCGATGGAGCCGATGGCCCGTACCGCCTCGCGGGTTTCGGTCTGGATGGCGGTGATCTGCAGGGTGATGTCGTCGGTGGCGCGGGCGGTCTGACCGGCCAGATGCTTGACTTCGCCGGCCACCACGGCGAAGCCCTTGCCGGCCTCGCCGGCGCGGGCCGATTCGATGGTGGCGTTCAGGGCCAGAAGGTTGGTCTGGCTGGCGATATCGTTGATCAGCTGCACCACTTCGCCGATCTTCTGGGCGGCGTTGGCCAGGCCGGTGATCTTGTCGGTGGCCGAGCGGGCCTCCAGGCTGGCGGTTTGCGCCACTCCGGCCGCTTCCGACATCTGCTGGGAGATCTCCTGGATCGAGGCCGACAGTTCGGAACTGGCGTAGGAGACGCTTTCCACGTTGCTGCTGGCTTCCTGGGTGGCCTCGGCCACGGCGGTGCTCTGGCGCTGGGCCTGCTCGGCATTGGCCGACAGGGCGGTCGAGGCTTCGTCAAGCTGGCGTACCGATGCCAGGATGGCGCCGATGATGGCCTGAACGCGCCGTTCCAGGGTATCGGCGGTGGCGGCCATCATCCGCTGGCGCTCCTCGGCCATGCGCCGCTGGTTGTCCTGCTGCTGGCGGCGCAGGGTTTCGTTTTCGATCAAACCCGTGCGCCAGCGCTCCAGGGCCTGGGCCAGCGGCCCCAGCTCGTCGCGGCGCGCGGTGTTGCGCACGGTGATGTCGGTATGGCCGTTCACCAGGGACTGGGTATCTTGCGAAAGCTCGGCCAGGGGCCGGGTGATGGCCCGCGACAGCAGCAGGGCGCTGCCGATCAGCGCGGCCAGGGCCAGCACGAAGAGACTGCCGAAGACGACGATATTCTCCCGGAAGTCGCGGTCGATCTGATCGACGTAAACGCCGGTGCCGATGATCATGTCCCAGGGCTGGTAATAAACGATGCTGGAAATCTTCGGCAAGGGGACGGTGCTGCCGGGTTTGGGGAACGAATAATGCACCACGCCGCCGCCCTGTTCATGGGCCAGACGGATGAATTCGCGCAAATAGTGCACGCCGTTGGAATCGGCCGAATCGATGTAGTTCTTGCCCTCGCGGTCGGGCTTCGAGCCGTGGACGATGTTGGTGCCGTTGCTGTCGTAGGCGAAAATATATTCGTTCCGGCCATAGCGGATGGCGCGCAAGGCGTCCCTGGCCATGGTCCTGGCGACAGCCTGGCTGATTTCGCCGCTTTGGGCGCGATGGTCGAATTCACGGACGATGGACAGCGCCGTTTCCGCCTCGCTGCGGGTCAGGGCGATGTCCGCGTTCATGCCGTTGGCGCGGAGCTGCCAGACGGCGTAACCGGACAGCGCCACCAGCACCAGAGCGGCAATCGCCGCAATGGCCAGCAGGGGGGTCCGGATGCTTCTGAAGTTAGCCAACATGATGAAAGTCCACGCATATTAGTGAAGCCTAGTTGTGAAACTTTCCGCCCTCCCGCCAGTTCCGTCCAGACGGTAAAGGAGGGGGCCGAGATATCTCTTGAGGAGGGGGGCTATCGAAAGTGTTAGACTTGCCCCCGGGGCAGGGTGGTAAGGCTGTTGCATTTCTCCGGTGTGTGTGTGGGGGCGGTCCCATCTCGCCGCCAGGATGTTGAGGGGGCGCTCTCTTCATGGGTATCTTGCATTCATTCGTTGCTTTGCCGTTTCTGCTGGCCCTGCCGCTGCTGTTCGCGGCGGCGCGCTGGGGCGGGCGCCGCTGCCGCGCCGCCGCGCGTCGCGCCGATGCCGCCCTGCTCGACACCCTTTTTTCCGCCACCGATACCCTGATCGTGATGATCGACCGCCAGGGCCGCCTGGCGCGGATGAACCGCGCCGCCGAGGCGTTTACCGGCTGCCGCCTGGAAGAGGTCCGGGCGCCTTTCGCCTGGCGCCGTTTCCTGCCCCCCGAGCAGCGCCAGGCGGTGGAGGCGGTTTTCGCCAAGGCGGTGCGGGGCGATGTGGTGCACCGGTTCGAAAACGAGTGGGTGCGCCCCGACGGCACGCGGCGGCTGTTCGACTGGACCAACAACATCATCCGCGACGAGGCCGGGCAGATGCTCTATCTGGTCACCATCGGCACCGATGTGACCGACCGCACCCTGCTGTCCACCCGGCTGCGCCTGTTTTCCAACGCCGTGGAGCAGGTGCCGCTGGCGGTGCTGATCACCGATCTCGACGGGCGCATCGATTACGCCAATCCCTTTGTGCGCACCGTCAGCGGCTACGCCATGGAGGAACTGGCCGGCCGCCCCGCCGCCATGCTGGGGAACGGCGGTCCGCAGCCGGCGGATCTGTGGCCGGCCTTGCGGGCGGGGCGGATCTGGAGCGGCGATTTTCTCAACCGCCGCAAGGAGGGCGGCAGCTATTGGCTGGCCACCACCATCTTTCCGGTGACCGATGAGGCCGGTGGGCTGACCCACTTTGTCAGCATCGGCGAGGATGTGACCCAGCGTAAGCAGAGCCAGGCGGCCCTGGCCGAGGCGCATGCGCAGCTGGAGGCGGTGCTGGACAATACCCCGGTGGGCATCGCCATCATCGCTCTGGACCGCACCCTGCTGCGAGTCAACCGCACCTTCGCCGAAACTTTCGGTCTGCCGCAAGAGGGGGCCGCGGGGTTGTCGACCCGTCTGTTCTATGCCTCGGAGGCCGAGTTCGAGGCGCTGGGGCGGGCGGCCTATCCCCAGGTGGCGGCGGGGCGGACCTTCACCACCCAGGTGCCCATGCGCCGCCAGGATGATGGCCGCAACATCACCGTGACCCTGGCGGCGCGGCTGATCAACGAGGCGGCGCCGGCGCTGGGCGTGGTGTGGTCGGCCGAGGATATCACCGAGCGTTTGGCCGCCGAGAGACGTTTGGCCCAGGCCAACGAGGATCTGGCCCAGTTCGCCTATGTGGCCTCGCACGATCTGCGCCAGCCCCTGCGCATGGTGTCGAGCTATGTGGCGCTGATCGAACGCCATCTGGGCGAAGGCATCGATGCCGATCTGAAAACCTTCATCACCTACGCGCGTGACGGGGCCAAGCGCATGGATGCCCTGATTCTGGGCCTGCTCGACTATTCCCGTACCGGCCGCGACGCCAACCCCTGGCAGGATGTGAACCTGGCCGAGGTGGTGGCGCAGTGCCTGCACGATCTGCAGATGGCGGTGAACGAGAGCGGGGCCGAGGTGCGGGTGGCCGAAGGCTTGCCCCACGTGGCGGGCGATGCCATCGAACTGGCGCGCCTGTTTCAGAATCTGATCGGCAATGCCTTGAAATATCACCGTCCCGGCTGTCCGCCCCGGATCGGGATCGATTGGGAGGAGGATGCGGACGGCTGGCGCGTTGCCGTGCGCGATCACGGCATCGGCATCGATCCCGGGCAGCGCGAGCGGGTGTTCGGCATCTTTCAGCGCCTGGTGACGCAGGAGCAGTACGAAGGCACCGGCATCGGCCTGGCGGTGTGCAAAAAGATCGCCGAGCACCACGGCGGCCGCATCTGGGTGGAGCCGGCGCCCGGCGAAGGCTGCCGCTTCGTCGTCAGTTTTCCCAGGATGGCTGCGCGGGCGGGGTGAGGCGGGCCTTGTTCAGCGCGGAACGCGCCCTGGTTCAGCGCGGAACGATGTGGATGGTCACCCGGCGGTTGATGGCCTGATTGATGGGCAGGGGGCGGCCTTCGGCGTCGTGGTTGGGCACCTTGGGGCGGGTGTCGGCCATGCCGGCGGCGGTCAGCCGGGTGGGATTGAGGCCGTGGGCGATGAACAGGCGCACCACGGCGCTGGCCCTGGCCGCCGACAACTCCCAATTGGAGGGAAACTGCGGCGTGGAAATGGGCGTATCATCGGTATGGCCCTCCACCTCCACCTGAAAGGCGCTGTAGCGGCGGCTGTTCAGGAGCGCCGCCATCTTGACCAGCGGCGGCAGCTCGTCGGCTTTCAGGCTGGCCGACCGGGGATCGAAAAAGGTGGCGCCGTCCAGTTCCAGCACCAGGCCGCGGTTGTCGTTGCCCAGGCTGATCTGGGTGTCGTTCAGCTTGAGGCCCTTCAGCAGTTCGCCCAGCTTGGTGTGCAGGGTTTGCAGGGGCTGATCGCTTTCATGCTTGCCCAGCTCCTTGGCCAGGCCGCTGCCCACGGTTTCGTAGCGGCTGACGTCGATCTTCGACATGGACAGCAGCAGCACGAAGAAGGCCAGCAGCAGGGTCAGCATGTCGGCGTAGGACATCAGCCAGTCCTCGCGCTCCTCGCGGCGGTTCAGGTTCCAGCGGCTGCCCATGTCAGGCTCCTCCGCGATGCAGCATGCGGTCGATCTCGAAATGCAGCACTGGATCGAGGAAGCTGTTCATTTTGTCCTGGATGTAGCGCGGGCTGCGCCGCTCGGCCAGCAGGGCCAGGCCTTCCGCCACCAGGAAATTGCGGAAGCGGGTGATTTCCTCGCGCTGCTGGATCTTGCTGGCGGTGGGCAGCAGGATGATGCGGGCAAAGGTCACGCCGTAAAGGGTGCCCAGCAGGCCCACCGCCATGCCGGGGCCGATTTTCGACGGATCGCCGCCCATATGGTCCAGCATGATCACCAGCCCCACCAGGGTGGCGATCATGCCGAAGGCCGGGGCGTTGTTGGCCATGCTGCGGATGATGTCGGCGGGCACGGTGTTGCGCTGAAAGGTGGTTTCCACGGTGTTGGAGAGGATGTCGCGCACCTCCTGGCCGCTATAGCCGGAAATCACCAGATCGATGCCGAAGGCCAGGAAACGGTCGTGCTGGCGCAGGCGGCGGGCATCGGTTTCCAGGGCCGGCAAACCGGCCTTCTGCACCATGTAGCCCCAGCGGATCATGCGGCCCACTTCCCCGGTGAGGATGGCGCGGCCGGTTTTCTGCTGAAAGAAGATCGACACCATCAGGCGCAGGGCATTGATGACGTAAAGCGGTTCGAAAGCCACGAACGTGGCGGCCAGGGTGCCGCCGATCACCATGATGAAGCCGGCGCCTTCAAGAAAAACCAGATAATGGTCGGTACTGAGAACGATGGAGCCGATGAACAGGCCGATGCCGAAAAGAAAGCCCAAAACGGTGGCGACAGACATGGTGGCGTGGTCCTTATACAGCCTTGGCTGCTCATGCTGTTACGATTGGGGCGATGGCCGGCGGGCGCATCCAAGGGGCTAATTCTCTTGTACAAACGTATTAAAGTATGCGGAGGAGCCCATGATGATGGTTGCGCGGCACCGTTACCGTGTTAATACTGACACAATTCTGCCAGTTGGGGTACAACTCCTGAAATGACCGTCGGCAATGGTCTTTTTTTCTCTACGTTGTGGCGGCGTTTCATGCCGGAACGCCGGAGAAGCATTGCCGGAGTGTCGCTTCAGCACCCGCCGCGCCTGCCCGCCATCGATCTGCCCACCCTGGATATGCTGGATGGGGGCTACGCCCTCGACCTGATTTTCGACCGCCTGACCGATGGGGTCATGGTGGTGGACGGCGACGGCATCATACAGCATCTCAATCCCGCCGCCCAATCCCTGTTCGGCCGCTGGCAGGATGATCTGGTGGGGCGGCCCGCCCGCCTGCTGCTGCCCGACGGCCGCGATCCGGCGGCCCCCGGCGGCCTGGTGGCGTCGCTGGCCGATGCCGGGGTGACCTCGTGCGAAACCCGGATCCGCCGCGCCGACGGCGGCATGCAGTCGGTGGGGCTGTCGGTCAGCGAGGTGCATGCCGGGCGGCGCATTCTGCGCTTGGGGATTCTGCGCGACATCAGCCTGCGCCGCCGCACCGAGGCGGTGGACGAACTGGTGACCGACATCAATCTGCGGGTGCTGGAAGGCGAGGGGCTGGACAGCCTGCTGCCGCTGCTGTGCGGCCGCCTGGCGGATCTGTTCGACCTGACCCTGGTCTGGGTGGCCAACCGCGGCCCCGACGGCCGCATCGCCATCGACGGCTGCGCCGGATCCGATGCGCTGCGGGCGGCGCTGCATTCGGCGGTGCTAAGCTGGGGCTGCCTGCCCGACGAGGGCGAGGGGCCCACCATCGCCGCCCTGAACAGCGGCAGCCTGGAACTGGTGCCGCCGTCCTCGCCTTTGTGGCGGGGGCGCCTCGCCCCCTATGCGGCGGGCGGCGCGGTTTCGGCGGTGTCGCTGCCGCTGAAGGTGGGGCAGTGCGTGACCGGGGCGCTGACCCTCTACGCCCCCTATCCGCTGAATGGCGACACCCTGCGCGATCTGGAAGGGCTGGCGGTGCGCATCGGCGTGGCGGCGCAGGTGGTGGCCGATCAGAAGCGGCTGCGCCTGCAGGGGGCGGCCATGTCGGCGGCGGCCAACGCCATCATGATCACCGACGGCAACGGCTATATCGAATGGGTGAACGAGGCCTTCACCCGGCTGTCGGGCTTCACGCTGGACGAGGTGCTGGGGCAAACGCCGAAGATCCTGCAATCGGGGCGGCAGGACGATGCCTTCTACAAGGATCTGTGGGCCACGGTGCAGGCCGGCCGCAGCTGGTCGGGCGAGCTTTTGGAGCGGGGCAAGGACGGCAAGCTTTATACCGTGATCCAGACCATCACCCCGATGATGGACGCCCAGGGCCATATCCATCATTTCGTGGCGGTGCACGAGGATATCACCGAGCGCAAGCGCGCCCAGGAGCGCGCCGCCTTCCTCTCCACCCACGATGCCGTCACCGGTCTGCCCAACCGCGTGCTGTTCCGCGATCAGCTGCAGCAGCGGCTGATCCGCGCCGAAACCACCGGGACGCCGCTGGCGGTGCTGTTCCTCGATCTCGATCATTTCAGCCGTGTGAACGACATTCAGGGCCACGAGGCCGGCGATCGTCTGCTGGGGGGAGTGGCCGAGCGTCTGGCCCAGGTGGCGCGCGGCGCCGATCTTCTGGCCCGCGTCGGCGGCGACGAATTCGCCGTCATCCTCTCGGGCGAAACCGTGACCGCCGAGGCGGAAAGCCTGGCCCTGCGCATGATCGGCGCCGTGGGGATGCCGTTCGTGCTGGACGGCAACGACTGCCATCTCGGCGCCTGTGTCGGCATCGCCCTTTATCCCGACGACGGCGCCGATCCCGACAGCCTGATCAAGCATGCCGATATGGCCATGTACCGCGCCATTCACGAGGCGCCGGGCGGCTTCCGCTTCTTCTCGACGCAGATGAGCGAGGATATGCGCAGCCGGGTGGCGCTGGAGCGCGACCTGCGCCGCGCCCTGGCGGCGGAGGAGTTCGAACTGCACTATCAGCCGCAGTTCGATGCCGAAAGCGGCCGCGTCGTCGGCATGGAGGCGCTGCTGCGCTGGCGCCATCCCGAACGCGGCCTGGTGCCGCCCGCCACCTTCATTCCCCTGGCCGAGGAAACCGGCCTGATCATTCCCCTGGGCGATCTGGTGCTGCGCATGGCCTGCCGGCAGATCCGCGACTGGGTGACGGCGGATCTGCCCATGGTGCCGGTGGCGGTCAATCTGTCGGCGGTGCAGTTGAAGCGCGACGGCCTGGCCGAGCATGTGCGCCGGGTGGTGGAGGAGTTCGATGTCGATCCCCGGCTGCTGGAGCTGGAACTGACCGAAAGCAGCGTCATGGAGGATGCCATGGCCGCCGAGGCGGTGCTGCACGCCCTGGACAAAAGCGGCATCAAGCTGGCCATCGACGATTTCGGCACCGGCTATTCCTCGCTGAGCTATCTGAAGCGGTTTCCGGTGCAGAAGCTGAAGATCGATCAGAGCTTCGTGCGCAGCCTCGATCAGGGCGGCCACGATGCCGCCATCGCCCGCGCCATCATCACCCTGGGGCACAGCCTGGGGCTGACGGTGGTGTCGGAGGGGGTGGAGGAGGAAAGCCAGCTGCACTATCTGCGCGGCCAGGGCTGCGATGTGATCCAGGGCTATCTGTTCAGCCGCCCCATCGCACCCGAATTGATCCCCGAGGTGATGCGCCGGGCCGCCGCCGCCGCCAATTAGGGCGCGGGTTTCCCCGCGCCCCGGATCGGGAGACGTTATACCAACCGGCCAATGAATTGCCCGGTTGTATCGTCCCTCGCCGGGCGGCGGCATCCGCCGCCTTGGCCGCTCGCTCAATGCTCGCTGGATACCGGCCAACG
>JAJZGK010000101.1 GCA_021798485.1 Pseudomonadota bacterium | reverse complement strand
CTCCTCGATGGTCATGCCGTCCACGTGATCGATGTGCTCGCCGACGGCGTAATCGTCCCAGAGATGGGCCGATCCGGCCAGCGCGGCATCGTAGCCGCCCAGGGCCAGCCCCTCGGGCACGATCAGATCGGCCGCCGCCACGCATTTGGCGGTGTCAGGAACGGTTTCCTGCGGGGCGGGCGCCTTGGGGTCGCGCTTGCGCACCATCACCCAGCGCACATACTCCACCACCATTTCATCGCGCTGATTAAGACCGGTGGAGCGCACATAGACCACGCCGGTCTGGCCGTTGGAATTTTCCTTGAGTCCGATCACCCGGGACACCGCCCGCACGGTATCGCCGGGATAGACCGGGACGCCGAAACGCCCCTCGGCATAGCCGAGATTGGCCACCGCGTTCAGCGAGATATCGGGCACGGTTTTGCCGAACACCGCGTGGAAGGCCAGCAGATCATCCACCGGCGCCCCCTTGAAGCCGATGCGGCGGGCGAACTCATCCGACGACTGCGCGGCGAAACGGCCGCCGTAAAGGGCGCAATAGAGGGCGACATCGCCCACCGTCAGCGTGCGCGGCGTGGCATGAACGATCTCCTGCCCCAGGCGGAAATCCTCGAAATAATTGCCGGGATTGGTTTTGGCGGCCATGCTTCAGCCCTCGATCTGTTCGGCCAGCGCCACCAGGCGCCGGGCATTGACGACATGCAGGTTTTCGATCAGGCGGCCCTCCACCACCACCACGCCCTTGCCGGCGGCCTCGGCCTCGGCATGGGCGGCGATGATCCTGCGCGACCACGCCACCTCGGCCTCGGAGGGGGCGAACACCCGGTTGGCGGCCTCGATGGTCTTGGGATGGATCAGGGTCTTGCCGTCGAAGCCCATCTCCAGGCCCTGGCGGCAGGCATAGTCGAAGCCCTCGTCATCGTTGAGATCGAGATGCACGCCGTCCAGAATGGCCAGACCCTGGGCGCGGGCCGCCAGCAGGCACAGGCCGAGCGAGGTCAGCATGGGCAGGCGCTCGCGGGTATGGGCGCAATGCAGATCCTTGGCCAGATCCGAGGTGCCCATGACGAAACCGCCCAGACGCGGGCTGGCGGCGGCGATCTCCTCGGCGCGCAGAATGCCGCGCGGGGTTTCCATCATGCACCAGATGGCCAGATCGTCGGGGGCGCCGGCCGCCGCCAGAATGCTTTCGGCCTGGCGCACCATGTCGGCGCTTTCCACCTTGGGCAGCAGCACGGCATGGGCGCCCGAGACGGCGGCGGCGGCCAGATCGGCCTGGCCCCAGGGGGTGTTGAGACCGTTGGAGCGGATGAGGATCTCGCGGCGGCCATAGCCGCCGCCGGTGACCGCCGCCACCACCTGGCGGCGGGCCTCCTCCTTGGCGTCGGGGGCCACCGCATCCTCCAGATCGAAGATCAGACCATCGGCCCCCAGGGTCTTGGCCTTTTCCAACGCGCGCGGGTTGGACCCCGGCATGTAAAGCACACTGCGGCGCGGACGGGCGGTCGTGGCCATGATAACAGTCTCCCCTTCAGAAGGTCCGGAACAGGACTTTTGCAGTGCGGCACACTAACAAGAGCGGCAGGGCGCTGGCAAGGGCGCGGCGCAATTTTCTAACGCATCCGCCCGCCGTTCCGATGCATTCTTACCGTATTTTCCCGCCTCCTCCTTCGAATCGCCAAATCCCCCCCTGCGAAGGCAGGAAGATATGCCTTTCTGGATAAGGTCCTTATGCGCTCTTGCCGGACGTGAGGGAACGCAGCACTATCAAAGCTCTATGGAAGCCCCTTTTGTTGCCTGGAGCGCGCCATGGCCCCACCGCTCAGCATGATCCGCTTTCTGGTTGTCGACGACAGCGCCGCCGAGCGCAAACTGATCCACGCCCTGCTGACAGGCCTGGGCGCCGAGCAGATCGACGAGGCCATGGATGGGGAAAGCGCCATCCAGTCCATCAAGCACCAGCCTCCCGGACTGATTTTGTGCGACTGGGAGATGGAGCCCATCAGCGGCCTGCATCTGGCCCGCTTCATCCGCCGCTCGCCCGCCTGCCCCGACAAGCGCATCCCCCTGATCATGATGACCGGCCACGCCGACCGCCAGCGCGTGGTGGCGGCGCGCGATGCCGGGGTCAATGAATTCATGGTCAAGCCGCTGTCGCCGCAAACCCTGCAAAGCCGCATTTCCGCCGCGCTGGACAGCCGCCGCCCCTTCATCAACGCCGCCGAGTATTTCGGCCCCGACCGCCGCCGCCATGCCGCCCCCTGGAGCGGAGCGGAACGGCGCAGCCTGCGCAAGGCGCCGGAAATCCGCACCCGTCCGGCACCGGTGCTCGATACCCCAAGTCTGCGCTTCAAGGTATGATACCGGCCAACCATTGAAGTGACTCGTTGGCCGGTCTCCAGCGAGCATTGAGCGAGCGGCCAAGGCGGCGGATGCCGCCACCCGGCGAGGGACGATACAACCGGTCAATTCATTGGCCGGTTGGTATGACCGCGCACCGCCGCCGAAAACAGCACACTTTTCCTTTGCGCCACAAGACGCTTGGGCCTATCACAAAAGGCCCATTCCCCGTCCCGCCCGCGCGCTCTCCCGCCCAGGGGACGATGTAAAGCCAGTCTTGAGCGGAGACCATGGAGTCGTTGCTTTTCCTTCGCGGCATGGTGATCGGATTCGCCCTGGCCGCTCCCGTCGGTCCCGTGGGCATTCTCTGCATCCGCCGCGCCCTGGCCGACGGCCGCTACGCCGCCTTCATCGCCGGCCTCGGCGCCGCCTGCGCCGACACCTTTTATGGCGCGGTGGCCGGCCTCGGCATCACCGTGATCAGCGCCTTCCTGGTCAGCCATGCCACCACCCTGCGGCTGGTGGGCGGCCTGTTCCTGATGGTGCTGGGGGGGCGCACCTGGCGCACCCCGCCGCGTTTCGATCCGCAGCCGGTCAGCGGGCCCGGCCTGGCCCGCGATTTTCTCTCGACCTTTCTCATCACCTTGTCGAACCCCGCCACCATTCTGGCCTCCATGGGGGTGTTCGCGGCCATGGGGGTGATGGGCGGCAGCACTGCCGCCGCCCCGTCGCGCCTGTTGATTTTAGGGGTGTTCGCCGGCTCCAGCCTGTGGTGGCTGGTGCTGTCGGGGCTCGCCAGCGCCCTGCGCGCCAAATTCACCCCGGCGGCGCTGGCCCGCCTCAACCACATCTCCGGCGCCGCCCTGATGCTGTTCGGCGCCGGGATCCTGGCCAGCCTGGGCTGGAGCCGCTGGGGCTGACCGCAAGCCGCCGGCTCAGCCCCGGCGGATGGTGGCGATGAAGCTGTCCACCGAAGAGGTCAGCCGCGACGACTGGTGGCCCAGTTCGGTGGCGGCCTCCAGCACCTCGCCCGCCGCCCGTCCGGCCTCGCCCGCCGCCTGATTGACCCCGACGATATTGCTCGACACCTCCTGGGTGCCGGCCGAGGCCTGCTCGACATTGCGGGCGATCTCGCGGGTGGCCGCGCCCTGCTCCTCCACCGCCGAGGCCACGGTGGCGTTGATCTCGCTGATGCGGCCGATGATGGCGGTGATCTGGCCGATGGCCTGCACGGCGTTGTGGGTGGAGCTTTGCACCTCGCCGATCTGGCTGGAAATCTCCTCGGTGGCCTTGGCGGTCTGGTTGGCCAGATGCTTCACCTCGTTGGCCACCACCGAGAAGCCCTTGCCGGCATCGCCGGCCCGGGCCGCCTCGATGGTGGCATTGAGGGCCAGAAGATTGGTCTGGCTGGCGATATCGTTGATGAGATCCACCACCTCGCCGATACGGTTGGTGGCCTGATCGAGCCCGGTCATAACGCGGTCGGCATCGCCGGCCACCGTCACCGCCTCGGCCGAGACCTGCGCCGCCAGGGTGACCTGATGGGAAATTTCGCCGATGGAGGCCGAAAGCTCCTCGGCGGCCGAGGCCACGGTTTGCACGCTGGCGGCGGCCTGTTCCGAGGCGGCGGCCACGGCGCTGGCCTCGCGGCTGGTTTCCTCGGCCACCGAGGCCATGGCCTGCGACGAGGATTGCAGCTGGGTGGCCGAGGCCGACACCGCATGCACCACATCCTTGACGTTGGCCTCGAAATCATCGGCCATCTTCAGCATCAGGGCGCGGCGCTCCTCCTCGGAGCGGCGCTTCATGGCCTCCTGCTCGGCCTGCAGCCGTTCCACCCTGAGGGCGTTTTCCTTGAACACCTGCACGGCCCGGGCCATGGCGCCGATCTCGTCATGCAGGGCCAGCCCCGGCACCAGCACCGTTTTGTCGCCATTGGCCAGCAGTCCCATGATCCCGGTCATGGAGCGGATGGGCAGAACGATGCTGCGCGCCACCAGCACCGCGAAGGCCAGACCGGCCAGCACCGCCGCCAGCGACAGCCACAGCACGCTGGAGCTGCTCTGATCCAGCGCCTGTTCGGAGCTGTCGCGGGTATCGGTCAGGATGCGGCCCTCCAGTTCGCGGGCGGCGGCGGTGGCCTGGCCAAAGGCATCGGCCTGGTCGGGCAGGGTCACCGACAGCAGATGGGCGCTGTCCAGGATGGCGGTTTTGAGATCGGCCAGGGCGGCGACGTAATTGGCCACATCGGCATCCACCGCCTTGGTGCGCTCGCGGTGCGCGGTGTTGGCCTGATGGTTTTCCAGCTCGGTCAGCAGGCCGTCCACCTGCTTCAGTTTGACCAGGCCGGCATCGGCCAGGGCGGGATCGGCCTTCAGGATGAACTGATAGATGTTGATGCGGCCATTGAGCAGGGTGGTCTGCGCCCGCCCCGCCAGCACCGCGCTGTCGAATTCCTGATCGGCAACGGCGTTCTTCACCACGTCGGACAAGCCGTCAACGGCTTTGCCGCCCACCAGGACCAATTGATTGAACACGCGGTCACGCTGGGCCCGCATGGCTTCCAGCTGCGTCACGCCGTCGGCGTAATTCTTCAAGGCCGCCTGGGCGGCGGCGATCTTTTCACCCACGCTGGGCAGAGGGGTGGCGGCGCGGGCCGCGGCCAGCTGCTGATCCAGTTCGGCCAGCCCCGCCTTCACGGCCTGCAAATGGGCGGCATCGCCATCCTCGCTGTAAGACAGCACCAGACGGCGCAAGGTGGCGGCATCGCGGTCGATGGACAGGATCCGCACCGTATCCGACGAATTGCGGGCATAGCCGTTGAAGGTTTCCAGCGCCGTGCGCATGCCGTGCACGCCCAGACCGCCCACCACCACCAGCAGGATCAGCACCACGATGAAACCGGCATAAATGCGCGTGCGCACACTGACCCGGCCGGTCATTCCCGATCCAGACATCTCCTGCCTCCTTCTTTCCCGGCGCCCCCAGCCGGGTTTATGCATTTAATCCCACCCCATGAAGGGTGCTGGTACCGTACTCGCCTGTAAATAGCAAATTCTTTTGCGTGACAACAGGGGCGCATCAGCGGATTTCCGCCAAAAAAAACCCGGCCGCCGCCATAGCGGGGGCCGGGCTTCATAAGACATCGCTAAAGCATTACTTCTTAAGGTAGTCCTTGGCCAGAACTTCCGCAATCTGCACGGCGTTAAGCGCGGCGCCCTTGCGCAGGTTGTCGGCCACGCACCAGAACGACAGGCCGTTCTTGATGGTGGGATCGCGGCGGATGCGGCTGACATAGACGGCATCCTCGCCGGTGGCCTCCACCGGGGTGACGTAGCCTTCGTTGGCGCGGTGATCCACCACCACCACGCCGGGAGCATGGCTCAGGGCCTCGCGGGCCCGGGCTTCGTCCACCGGCTTTTCAAACTCCACGTTCACCGCCTCGGCATGGCTGACGAACACCGGCACCCGCACACAGGTGGCATGCACCGCCACATCGGGATCGAGGATCTTGCGGGTTTCCACCGCCATCTTCCATTCCTCCTTGGTGGCGCCGTCATCCATGAAGACGTCGATATGGGGAATGCAGTTGAAGGCGATCTGCTTGGTGAAGCGCTCCGGCTTGACCGGATCGTTCACATAGATGGCGCGGGTCTGGTTGAAGAGCTCGTCCATGGCCTCCTTGCCGGCGCCCGACACCGACTGATAGGTGGCGACCACCACGCGCTTGATGCGGAAAAGATCATGCAGCGGCTTCAGGGCCACCACCATCTGAATGGTGGAGCAGTTTGGATTGGCGATGATGCCCTTCTTCTTGTAGCCGGCGATGGCGCCCGGATTGACTTCCGGCACCACCAGCGGCACATCGGGGTCCATGCGGAAGTGCGAGGTGTTGTCCACCACCACGCAGCCGGCGGCGGCGGCGCGCGGGCTGTGCTGTGCCGAAACCTTGGCGCCGGGCGAGGACAGGGCGATATCCCAGCCGGTGAAATCGAAGGTTTCCAGATCCTGCACCTTCAGGATCTTGTCATCGCCGAACGACACCTCGCGCCCGACCGAGCGCGACGAGGCCAGGGCCGCCACCTCGCTCACCGGGAACTGGCGGTCGGCCAGCGTCTGAAGCATTTCGCGGCCCACATTGCCCGTGGCGCCGATCACCGCAACCTTGTAACCCATTGTGCTGTCCTTTTCGCGTTTTCGGCCCCTGCCGCCCAGCCGGACCTCATCTCAACGAAAAGGCCCGCCGGGCTGATCCCGCGGGCCTTTTGGTGGTGCAAACAAAGTACCGACCAGCCCGCCTTACGCCAGGGTCTTTTTAGTCGTGAGGGTTTTGGTCGAAACAATAACGGGCGACCCCGCATCCCCGAAGGGCGCGGCCTGCATCGTCAGGCTGGGGTCAAACTGCGACATCGCGGTCACAAGCTCCGTTTTTTCATCGCCAGCATTACCGTACCCGTTCCGGGAAGGCAAGGCTTATCGGACAGGCCCCACGGCAATCGGATGAACGCGTGGGCGTTGTTTTACACCATACCATCTTCGGCGCGATGGCGCTTTATACCGGCCAACCATTGAAGTGACTCGTTGGCCGGTATCCAGCGAGCATTGAGCGAGCGGCCAAGGCGGCGGATGCCGCCGCCCGGCGAGGGACGATACAACCGGTCAATTCATTGGCCGGTTGGTATGAGAGCGCCCGCGCGAGCGTTCGCGCGTAAGCCAAGCTGGCGGCACGCCAGCGCCCGGCGTTTGAGGGACGCGCATCAAACAGGGCAATCGGCTTCACCCGATTGCCCTGGACGGGCCCCGCCCTTGCGGGCGGGGCGTTGGCGGGGTCAGCCGGCCAGCTTGTCCAGTTCGCGGACGATGGCTTCGCCCATCACCGTGGTCGAAACCTTGGCCTTGCCGGGCTGCATGATGTCGCCGGTGCGCAGGCCGCCGTCCAGCACGTTCTTCACGGCCTGGTCCAGCAGGGCGGCGTCCTCGGCCATGTCGAAGCTGTAGCGCAGCATCATGCCGAACGACAGCAGGGTGGCCAGGGGGTTGGCGATATCGCGGCCGGCGATATCGGGGGCCGAGCCGTGCACCGGCTCATAGACGGCGCGGCGGTTGCCGGCGGCATCGGCGGCGCCCAGCGAGGCCGAGGGCAGCATGCCGAGCGAGCCGGTGAGCATGGCGGCGCAATCGGACAGCAGATCGCCGAACAGGTTGTCGGTGACGATCACATCGAACTGCTTGGGATTGCGCACCAGCTGCATGGCGCAGTTGTCGGCATACATGTGCTGCAGTTCCACCTCGGGGTATTTGGCGGCATGCAGCCTGGTCACTTCCTCGCGCCACAGCAGGCCCGATTCCATGACATTGGCCTTTTCCACCGAATGCAGCTTGTTGCCGCGCTTCTTGGCCAGATCGAAGGCCACTTCGGCGATGCGCACGATTTCGGAGGTGGTGTAGACCTGGGTGTTCAGCCCCTGGCGTTCACCGTTTTCCAGGGTGGTGATGCCGCGCGGCTGGCCGAAATAAACGCCGCCGGTCAGTTCGCGCACGATCATGATATCGAGGCCCTTGACCAGATCGGTCTTCAGGGACGAGGCCTCGGCCAGGGCGTCGAACACGAAGGCCGGACGCAGATTGGCGAACAGCTGCAGATCCTTGCGCAGGCGCAGCAAACCGCGCTCGGGCTTGACCTCGAAGGGCAGATCATCCCACTTCGGGCCGCCCACGGCGCCCAGCAGCACCGCGTCGGCGGCGAAGGCGTCCTGCATGGTGGCGTCGGTCAGGGGATGACCGAACTTGTCGTAGGAGGCGCCGCCGATCAGGCCGTCCGTCAGGTCGAAGGTGATGTGGCGCTTCTTGGCCATCCAGTCGATGACCCGGCGCACCTGGGCCATCACTTCCGGTCCGATACCGTCGCCGGCAAGGATAAGCAGCTTCTTGGTGGTCATGGGAAAGATCTCCGCGAGGGGTGGCGGGCGGGCCCGCCGACGTGAAGAGGGACGGGCCGCCAGGAGGGGGCGGCCCGCCGGAACAGGCTTACAGCCAGGGCTGGCTCTGCTTGCGCGCCGCCTCGAAGCTTTCGATCCGCTCCTGCTTTTGCAGGGTCAGGCCGATATCGTCGAGGCCGTTCAGCAGGCAGTATTTGCGGAAGGGATCGATCTCGAAGGCGATGCGGCCGCCGTCGGGTCCGGTGATCTCCTGCTGTTCCAGGTCGATGGTCACGGTGGCGTTGGCGCCCCGCTGGGCATCGTCCATCAGCTTGTCCACATCGGCCTGCGCCAGCTTGATGGGCAGAATGCCGTTCTTGAAGCAGTTGTTGTAGAAGATGTCGGCGAAGCTGGGGGCGATGACGCAGCGGATGCCGAAATCGAGCAGCGCCCAGGGGGCATGCTCGCGCGAGCTGCCGCAGCCGAAATTGGCCCCGGCCACCAGGATCGAGGCCTTGCGGTAGGCCGGCTTGTTCAGCACGAAATCAGCCACTTCCGAGCCATCCTTGGCGTAGCGCATCTCGTCGAACAGGTTCTTGCCGAGCCCGGTGCGCTTGATGGTCTTCAAGAACAGCTTGGGGATGATCATGTCGGTATCGACATTGAGGATCGGCAGCGGCGCGGCAACGCCGGTAAGCTTGGTGAACTTATCCATGTCGGCGTCTCCTTACAGCGTGCGCCAGTCGGTGAGCCGGCCGGTCACGGCGGCGGCGGCGGCCATGGCCGGGCTGACCAGATGGGTGCGCCCGCCGCGGCCCTGACGGCCCTCGAAGTTGCGGTTCGAGGTGGAGGCCGAGCGTTCGCCGTCCTTCAGCTGGTCGCCGTTCATGGCCAGGCACATGGAGCAGCCGGGCTCGCGCCATTCGGCTCCGGCCTCCAGGAACACCTTGTCCAGGCCCTCGGCCTCGGCCTGCTCCTTGACCAGGCCCGAGCCCGGCACGGCCAGGAAGCGCACGCCCGGAGCCACCTTGCGGCCCTTGATCACGGCGGCGGCCTCGCGGAAGTCCTCGATGCGGCCGTTGGTGCAAGAGCCCAGGAACACCGTATCCACCTTGATCTCGCTCAAGGGCTGGTCGGCGGTCAGGCCCATATAGGCCAGGGCGCGTTCCACGGCGGCGCGCTTGGCCGGATCGGCGACCTGGGCCGGGTTCGGCACCCGGGCCGAGATCGGCAGCACGTCCTCGGGGCTGGTGCCCCAGGTGACCATGGGCTCCAGGCTGGCGGCGTCGATGATCACCTCGGCGTCGTAGACGGCGCCCTCGTCGGTCTTCAGGGTCTTCCAGTAGCTGACGGCGGCCTCGAAGGCGGCGGCCTTCGGCGCGCGCGGCTTGCCCTGGATATAGGCGAAGGTCACCTCGTCGGGGGCGATCAGCCCGGCGCGGGCCCCGGCCTCGATGGTCATGTTGCAGACCGTCATGCGGCCTTCCATCGACAGGGCGCGCACGGCCTCGCCGGCATATTCGATCACGTAGCCGGTGCCGCCGGCGGTGCCCAGGCGGCCGATGATGGCCAGCACCAGATCCTTGGCGCCGACGCCCTTGGGCAGCGCGCCGTCCACCCGCACCAGCATGGTCTTGGCCGGCTTTTGCACCAGGGTCTGGGTGGCCAGCACATGCTCCACTTCCGAGGTGCCGATGCCGAAGGCCAGAGCCCCGAAGGCGCCATGGGTGGAGGTGTGGGAATCGCCGCAGACGATGGTGGCGCCGGGCAGGGTGAAGCCCTGTTCGGGGCCGACGATATGCACCACGCCCTGGCGGATGTCGTCCATGGCCAGATATTCCACGCCGAAATCGCGGGCGTTGGCTTCCAGAGCCTCCACCTGGATGCGCGATTCCGCGTTCTCGATGCCCTTGGAGCGATCGGTGGTGGGCACGTTGTGATCGGCCACGGCCAGTGTCGCCTCGGGATGGCGGACGGTGCGGCCGGCGGTGCGCAGACCTTCGAAAGCCTGCGGGCTGGTCACCTCATGGACCATGTGGCGGTCGATATAGATCAGACAGGTGCCGTCGTTCTGGACATCCACCAGATGGCTGTCCCAGATCTTCTCGAACAGGGTGCGGGGTTTGGCCATGGCGTTCTACGCTGCTCCACGCTTTCAGTGTCCTGCTCCCGAAGTCCCTGACGGGCGTTCGGGGATCAGCAGCCCACTCATCTATTGAAGACAAAGCGAAGGGCAGGAGCCGGGAACCGGCCCCGTCCCGCCCCACGCCGGAAAACTACGGCGAGCCTTCCTGGGGCGGCCCCGCAGTCCGCGGCCGCCCCAGGAAGGGCTTTGGAAAAAACCAGCCGGGCCGGAACTCAGCCCTGCTTGCTCTTCTTCTCAGCGGCGGCGGCCTCGCGCTCGGCGGCGGCCAGCTTGGCCGAATAGCCGGTGGTCTG
>JAJZGK010000100.1 GCA_021798485.1 Pseudomonadota bacterium | reverse complement strand
CGCCATGCGTGAGGCCCGCGCCCTGGCCGCCCGCGCCCGCGCCGCCGGCACCGCCCGCAGCGAGCGCTTTCATCTGGTCATGGGCGGCGCCCGCCGCCTGGTGGAACTGACCGAGGCGCCGCTGCCCAGCCTGAGCGGCGGCGACGGCCTGATGACCGTGGGCATGGCCATCGACCGCACCCGCGAAGAGGAACTGACCGGCCAGCTCGACCGCCATGTGGCCGCCCATGCCGACGTGCTGGAAAATCTGGGCACCGCCATCGCCATTTTCTCCAGCGACACCCGCCTTACCTTTTTCAACACCGCCTTTTCCATGCTGTGGCGCCTGGAATCCGACTGGCTGGCCACCAAGCCCACCTACGGCAATCTCATCGATGTGCTGCGCGAAAACCGCCGCCTGCCGGAAGTGGCCGATTTCCGCGCCTACAAGGACGAGGAACTGCGCCGCTTCACCTCACTGCTCGATGCCCGCGAGGATCTGCTGCATCTGCCCGACGAACGCACCCTGCGGCGGGTGGTCTCGGCGCATCCCTTCGGCGGCCTGCTGTTCACCTACGAGGACGTGACCGACGCCCTGGCCCTGGAACGCCAGCACAAGACCTCGCTGGCGGTGCACCGCGAAACCATCGACAACCTGCATGAAGGGGTGGCGGTGTTCTCGTCCGACGGGCGGCTGCGCCTGTCCAACCCCTCCTACGGCCGCATCTGGACGCTTTCGCCCGAGGAACTGGCCGGCGAGCCCCATCTCAGCCAGCTGGTGGACCGGCACAAGGATTTCTTCTTCGCGGCGGTGGACTGGCCCGAGGTGCGCGACGGCATGACGGCGCTGTTCTCGGAACGCATCGCCCGCCATGGCCGCCTGGAGCGCTCCGACGGCTCGATCCTCGATTACGCCTCGGTGCCGCTGCCCGACGGCGCCGTGCTCACCACCTGGCTCGACGTTTCCGATACCGCCCGGGTGGAGCGGGCCTTGCGCGAACGCAACGAGGCCCTGGCCGCCGCCGACCGCCTGAAAAGCGAATTCATCGCCAACGTCTCGGCCGAGGTGCGCACGCCGCTGACCACCATCCTGGGCTTTTCCGAGGTCTTGAGCGAAGGCTATTTCGGGCCGCTCAACCCCCGCCAGTCGGAATACAGCCGCGGCATCCATCAGGCCGGCCACACCCTGCTGCAGGTGATGTCGGATATTCTCGATCTGGCCAATATCGAGGCCGGGCAGATGACCTTGAGCCTCAATACCGTCGATGTTCACGCCATGCTCACCTCGGTGCTGCAGCTGACCCGCGAACGGCTGCGGGAAAAGCGGCTGGTGCTGAATTTCGATTGTCCGCTGGATATCGGCTGGATCGTGGCCGACGAGCGGCGCGTGCGTCAGGTGCTGTTCAACCTGTTGTCCAACGCTGTCAAATTCACGCCGGAACACGGCCAGATCACCCTGGCGGCCATGCGCGCCCAGAACGAACAGACCGGCGATACCGAGCTGCTGTTCACCGTTGCCGATACCGGCCAGGGCATTCAGCCCGAGGAACAGGACCGGGTGTTCGGCAGCTTCGTGCGCGGCATCGCCACCGAATCGCGCAACAGCGGCGCCGGTCTTGGCCTGTCGCTGGTGAAAAGCTTCGTGGAACTGCATGGCGGCCGCATCGAGATCGCCTCGGTGCCCGGCGAGGGCACCACCTTCATCATCCATCTGCCGGGCGGCCGCGACGATATGATCTGACCGCCTACAGCGCCTTGCGGAAGGTCAGGTTGAGGCGCATGGCCCCCACGGCGGGATGATGGCCCTTGGGCACGGCGCCGATGCCATGGAAAAACAACCGCGACGGCCCGCCCCATACCACCACATCGCCATGATGCAGCAGGATTTTTTGTGTCGGATCGCTGCGGTGCGCCCCGCCGAACAGAAAGCGCGCCGATATTCCGAACGAGAGCGAAACGATCGGGGCGGTGAGGTCGCGCTCGTCCTTGTCCTGATGCGGCGCCATGCGGGCGCCGGGCTCGTAGCGGTTGATCAGGCAGGAATCCGGCGCAAAGCCGGGATAGCCGCATTCCGCCGCCAGGCCGGCGGCCAGGGCGCTCAACCATGCCGGCAGGGGCGGCCAGGGGCGGCCGCTCAAAGGATCCAGCGGGCCGTAGCGGTATCCCGACCGATCGGTCAGCCAGCCGGCGCGGCCGCAGCTGGTCATGGCGGCGCTCATGGTGAAGCCACCCGGCGTTTCCATGCGCCGGAACGGCGCCTCGGCCGCCACCAAGGCCACCAGGGCCAGGATGCTTTCGGCCTCGGCCAGCACCCGGCCGCGCCGCAGCCAGGCGCCGGGAGCCAGGACCAGCGGCGCCGGATCGCGCGCCTCAAACAGGTCCCAGGTCATCGCCCGTCAGCACCGTTTCGACAAACCGCGGCACCACATCGCTGGCCGGACCATAAAAGGCCTGATGGAACAGGCTGGCGCCCTGGGAGGGTTCCAGATTGAGTTCCACGGTGGGGGCCAGGCCCCGCTCGCGCACATGGGCCACAAATCCCGCCGCCGGATAGACATGGCCCGAGGTGCCGATGGACAGGAACAGGGCGCAGGCGTCCAGCGCCTGGAAAATCCGCTCCATCTCCAGCGGCACCTCGCCGAACCACACCACATGCGGCCGCACCCGGCCCGCTTTGCCGCAGGCGGGGCACAGGCTCTCCACCGTCATGTCGCCCGCCCACTCCAGCACCCGGCCGCAGGCCTCGCAGCGGCCCTTGCGCAGCTCGCCATGCATGTGCAGCACGGCGCGGCTGCCGGCCCGTTCGTGCAGATCATCGATATTCTGCGTTACCAGCAGCACCGGCGCCGGCCAATCGCGCTCCAGCCGGGCCAGGGCCAGATGGGCGGGGTTGGGCCGCACCGCCGCATCCTCCAGCTGGCGGCGGCGGTCGTTGTAGAACGCCTGCACCAGCGCCGGATTGCGGCGGTAGCCCTGCGGCGTGGCCACATCCTCGAGATCATGGCGCGACCATACGCCGCCGGCGCAGCGGAAGGTGTCGAGGCCGGATTCCTGCGAGATGCCGGCGCCGGTCAGGATCACGATGGGCCCCTGGATCATGGTATTTATCTTTCGTCAAAAGGGGGATGAAATGCCTTGATCGAAGGCAGGCGATCCCGGAATGATAATTATCTGTGGCCGGACAGAATGGTGCCTGTTTCCTTCCGGGGAAACATGCACTAAAAAATGCCGCCTTGAAGCGCGGGGCAGGAGAATCCGTTGGTCAGTGTCTTGTTTGTTTGTACCGGCAACATCTGCCGTTCGCCCACGGCCGACGGCGTGATGCGGGCGCGGGTGGCCGCCCTGGGGCTGGAGGCGGCCATCGCCGTCGATTCCGCCGGCACACATGGCTATCACCAGGGCGAACCCCCCGACGCCCGCAGCCAGAAAACCGCCCTTAAGCACGGCGTCGATCTCTCGATGCTGACGGCGCGCAAAGTGGAGCCCGAGGATTTTCACCGCTTCGATATCATCGCCGCCATGGATCGCGGCCATCTCGACGCCCTGACCCGCCACTGCCCGCCCGAACGGGCCGAGCGGCTGCATCTCTTTATGTCGTTCGCCCCCGCCTATGACGGCGAGGACGAAGTGCCCGATCCCTATTACGGCGAACACGGCTTCGAAGAGGTGTTCGCCATGATCGAAGCCGGCGTGGCCGGCCTGATCAGCCATATCCGCCAGACCTATAAGATTTAATCCTCGCTTTCCAGCGCCGCCACATGGCGCAGGCCGCGCACGGCGATGCGCAGATCCTCGCTCTGATCGTCGGCGGCGGGATAGACCATATAGGCCGGGCGGCGGAAATCCGGCGCATCCGCCACCAGATGCAGGCGGCCCGCGGCCAGATAGGGGCGGGCCACCCGCATGGGATAATAGCCGAAACCGCCATTGGCCAGAATATGCTGCAGGCCCAAGGCCCCCAGCCCCACCGAGACCGCCGGCGTCGAGAGATCGGGGAAATTCTGGCTGTGCGCGGCGCGGAATTCCGGCCCCCAATCCACGAACACATAGCCGCCGTCCCACTGGCCCATGACGCGCGGCGTGGTGGAAACCAGCACCAGCCGTTCCTCCAGCAGCTTTTCCATCACCAGGCCGGGGCGGCTTTGCGGCGAATACATCACGCCGATATCCAGCAGCCCCTCCGACAGCTGGCGCATCAGCCCGTCCGACAGCCCGACCTCGACCCGCAACGCCACATCCGGCTTGGCCTCGCGCATCCACGGCACCCAGCGCAGCAGCATGCGGTCCCACAGCGAGAACTGGCCGCCCACCGTCAGCACCGAGCGGAAGCCCGGCGGCAGCGCCAACTCCTGGCGGGCCTGTTCCCACACCCGCACCATGGTGGTGGCGTAGCGGCGGAACTGGGTGCCGGCGGCGGTCAGCTCGGTGCCGGCCTTGCTGCGGGCAAACAAAGGCCGCCCCAGCTCATCCTCCAGCGCCTTGATGCGCATGGACACCGTGGACTGGGTCACGTTGAGGCGTTCCGCCGCCTTGTTGAAATTCCCGGTTTCAGCGATTTCCAGGAAAGTTTTTGCCAGATCGATATTCATTTCAGGGGCACGTTTCGTTGCCGCGCGGCCGTTGCGGCGCAAGGGGATCATTCAGCGCCCCGCTGAATAAACCCACCGCATCACAACATCAATAATTTTGATGGGAATTATGGCAAAATTCAGGCCGGCGGGGAATTTGGGGTTTTGTAGAGGTTTTTTTATGTGCCCCGCGAGACGCCGGGCGTCGCCGTCCCGCCAGCTGGGCTTGCGCGCGAACGCTCGCGCGGGCCCTCAACGGGCCAGTCAGCCGCGTGCGCGGCTTCCAAATTTATGTCCCTCAGGCGCCGGGCGCTGGGCTCCGCCCAGCTTGGCTTTCCTCCGCTTCCCTCCTCCGCTCGCGCTCCGTCGTCGCTGCGGGGCGCTCAATGCGCCAGTCAGCCGCTAAAGCGGCTTCCAAATTTATGTCCCTTGTATGTCTCCATCAGCCGCGGCAATAAGCCAGTAGGCTGGCGGAGGGTGAGCTTGTTTGTCCCTTCATCCGAAGAGTGCGTGCTTGAGATCAGGCCCCCTCCGCCGTTGCCGTGCACGAGATCGGACGGTATCGGAGGCCCTTTTTCCTGGTGAGCCTGGATGCACAAGGATGGTCGGGAGCGCGGCCCGCCTTGGATTGGCTCGGAGGGAAAAATGCAGGGGTTTCTTGGGATCGACATTGCCAAACGCAAGTTCGATGCAGTTCTGCTTCTGGACGAAAGCAAGCGGCACAAAGTCTTCGACAATGACGAGAGCGGCTTTGAAGCGCTGATTGCCTGGCTGGGTGATCAGGCCAGTAGCCTCCATGCATGCATGGAGGCTACTGGCGGCCTCGGCGACGACCTGGCGCTGTTCCTTCACGAACGTAAGATCGCTGTCAGCATCATCAATCCGCTGCGGATCAAAGCGTTTGGTCAGAGCGAGATGGTCCGGACCAAGACCGACAAAGTGGATGCGGGCGTGATCGCTCGCTTTTGTCGTAGTCAATCGCCGAACCTGTGGATCCCACCATCGCCCTGTCTGCGGGAGCTTCGGGCATTGGTGCGGCGCTGTGCCGCCCTGAAGGAAATGCGGGTTCAGGAACTTCAACGCCGCGCTCAAGGGATGGCGACACCGCTGGTGGCAAAGTCGCTGGAACGAACCATCGAGTGGCTGGATGCAGAAATCAAAGCCATCAGCGAGGCGGTTGTCAGACTGATCCAAGACGACGACGCCTTGCGCAAAAACCACGATTTGCTGATCTCCATTCCAGGGATTGGCCCACAGTCGGCGGCCGTCCTGCTGGCCGAAATCCCCGACTTCCGGGCCTTCAGCCACAACAAGCAGATCACCGCCTTCGTCGGCCTCAATCCACAGGACCACCAATCCGGCAGCTCGGTGCGCGGCCGCCCCCGCATCAGCAAGGTCGGCAATGCCAGGGTTCGCGCTATCCTCTACATGTGCGCACTGTCTGCCCGTCATCACAATCCCACTCTCAAAGCTTTCGCCGACCGGCTCAAGGAGGGCGGCAAGACGCCGAAGGTCATACCGATCGCCGTCGCTCGCAAACTGCTCGTCCTCGCCTATGGCGTCATAAAAACAGGACGCCACTTCGAAGTCGCTTGACCTCCAACACGGTATCTCAGGCGCCGGGCGCTGGGCTCCGCCCAGCTTGGCTTTCCTCCGCTTCCCTCCTCCGCTCACGCTCCGTCGTCGCTGCGGGGCCCTCAACGGGCCAGTCAGCCGCTAAAGCGGCTTCCAAACGTTACGGCTCGGTGTGGCCCGAGACCGCCTTGCGCAGGCGCCGCACCCCCAGGGCCACCATGATCACCACCACCGGCAGGCCGGCCAGCATGGCCACCTCGCTGTCGATGGGCAGGCCCACCGCGTGCAGGCCGCGGGCGGCATCGCCCAGCAGGGCCAGGCAGTAATAGCTGATGGCCACCACCGACAGCCCTTCCACGGTTTCCTGCAGGCGTAATTGCAGTTCGGCCCGCCGGTTCATGGATTTCAGCAAATCGCGGTTCTTCTCTTCCAGGGCGATATCCACCCGGGTGCGCAAAAGGGCGCCGGTACGGGCGATATGGCGCACCAGGGCGGTATGGCGCCGCGCCGTGGACTGGCAGGTCTTCATGGCCGGTTCCAGGCGGCGGTCCATGAATTCCCCGAAAGTCTGCATGCCGGCGATGCGGGTTTCGCGCAGATCCGCGATGCGCTTGCCCACCAGGGCGGCATAGGCCTCGGCCGCCGCAAAACGGTAGCCGTGCGCCGATTCCTGCTGTTCGGCCCGCGCCGCCAGGGCGCTTAGGCGTTCCAGCAGGGCGCGGTCGTCTGCATCGCCGCCCGGCTGGGCCAGGGCGGCGGTGATATCGGAGAGAACCGTGGTCATGGCCGCCAGTTCCGGCCCCAGCTTCCGCGCCACCGGAAAGGCCAGCAGAGCCAGGATGCGGTAGGTTTCGATTTCCAGCAGCCGCTGCGTCACCCGGCCGGCCTGGCCGTGCGTCAGGCCCTGGTCGTAAACCAGGATGCGCCCGAAGCCATCGGAATGAATGCGGAAATCGGTAAAAGCCTCGGCCCGGCCGCCCACCATGGTGCTGCCGATGATGGAATGGCCGGCGAACAGCGCGTTCAGGCGCTCGGCATCGCGGCGCTGGCCGTCCAGGGCCAGATGCACCGCCACCAGCACCGTGCCCGGCAGCGCCGACAGCCAGTCTTTTGGGCATAACGCCAGCGCCGTGGCGGCGAAGGGATCGTCGAAGGCGTCGAACCGGTAGAAGGTATAGGTGGAAAATTCGGTATGGCCTTCCCAGCGCAGGCGGAAGGCGCCGAAATCGGCGGCGAAAT
The DNA here is from genome assembly GCA_021798485.1 of Pseudomonadota bacterium. Classification (GTDB taxonomy): domain Bacteria; phylum Pseudomonadota; class Alphaproteobacteria; order Rhodospirillales; family Magnetospirillaceae; genus JAJZGK01. Next base: position 3,342 of record JAJZGK010000100.1, on the reverse strand, counting down.
GGGTTTGCCCGGCCGCCGGCGGCGCCATGCCGTGGCGGGCGCACAGGGCGGCCAGGGCCGCCAGATCGGCCGCCGCGCCGCCATCGCCGTGCGCCAGGGCCAGATGGCTGGCCCGTACCGGCGGCGGCAGGATGGCGAAGGGCCGGGCGTGCACCTCGTCGGCCAGGGCACGGCGCATGGGATGCTCGTTCAGGAGGAAACCCGCATTCACCTCGGCTGACATCGGCGCCGCCCCTTCCCATATGATTTTAAGCCGCGCCCTACTATTCACCGAGCGCGCCGCCCTTGCCAACGGTTTCGGCGGAGGGGAAGATGCGGCGAGCGGAAATCCTGAAGCGCCGCGCCGTTTATCAAAGGGAGTTTTTTCATGCCCCACAGCGCCACCACCGAAGAGCTGTTTTTCCATCGCACCGGCCTGGATGGCGACCGGGTGGAAAAAATCGTCGGCAAGGCCCTGGCCGGCTGCGACGACGGCGAGCTGTTTCTGGAATACCGCCAGTCGGAAAGCCTGTCGCTGGACGATGGCCGCATCAAGAGCGCCAGCTTCGATACCGCCCAGGGCTTCGGCCTGCGCGCCGTGCTGGACGAGGCCACCGGCTACGCCCATGCCAGCGATCTGAACGAGGCGGCGCTGCTGCGGGCCGGCGAGGCGGTGCGGGCCGGTCAGGGCGACCATGCCGGCAGCATGGCCGTTGGCCCCGCCGGCACCAACCAGTCGCTTTATACCGATCTCAATCCGCTGCCGCTGGTGCCGTTCGAGGCCAAGGTGGCGCTGCTGGAGGAGATCAACGCCTATGCCCGCGCCAAGGATCCCCGCGTGCAGCAGGTCATGGCCTCGCTGGTGGGCTCGTGGCAGGCGGTGCGCATCGTGCGGGCCGATGGCGGCCACGCCTCCGACATCCGCCCCATGGTGCGCCTGAACGTGGCGGTGATGATGGCCGACAAGGGCCGCATGGAAAGCGGCAGCTACGGCACCGGCGGCCGCGTGCCCTACGACGGCCTGCTCGACCCCGCCACCTGGCGCGGCGCCGTGGATGAGGCGGTGCGCCAGGCCCTGGTCAATCTCGATTCGGTGCCCGCCCCCGCCGGCGACATGACGGTGGTGCTGGGGCCGGGCTGGCCCGGCGTGCTGCTGCACGAGGCCATCGGCCACGGCCTGGAAGGCGATTTCAACCGCAAGGGCACCTCGGCCTTTTCCGGCCGTATCGGCCAGCGGGTGGCCGCCCCCGGCGTCACCGTGGTGGATGACGGCACCCTGCCCGACCGCCGCGGCTCCATCTCCATCGACGACGAGGGCACCCGCTCGGGCCGCACCGTGCTGATCGAGGACGGCATCCTGAAGGGCTATCTGTTCGACCGCCTGAACGCCCGCCTGATGAAGGCCAGCCCCACCGGCAACGGCCGGCGCCAGAGCTACGCCCATCAGCCGCTGCCGCGCATGACCAACACCTTCATGCTGGCCGGCGACAAAGACCCGGCCGAAATTCTGGCCTCGGTGAAAAACGGCCTTTACGCCGTCAATTTCGGCGGCGGCCAGGTGGATATCACCAACGGCAAGTTCGTGTTCTCGGCCACCGAGGCCTATCTGATCGAAAACGGCAAGGTGGGGCCGGCGGTAAAGGGCGCCACCCTGATCGGCAACGGCCCCGATGCCCTGACCCGGGTTTCCATGATCGGCACCGATCTGGAACTCGATGCCGGCGTGGGCACCTGCGGCAAGGACGGCCAGGGCGTGGCGGTGGGGGTGGGCCAGCCCACCTTGCGCCTCGACGGCCTGACCGTGGGCGGCACGGCGGTTTAAGTTTTTTCCGGGGACGGCCGCATCCGCCCGGCGTGGCCGGTGGGCAGGATGGGGCTGTCCTTGATCCGTTCCATGGAGATATAGGCCGAAACGTCGAACAGCTCGATGCGCGAGATCAGCTGTTTATAGATCACGTCGTAATGCTCCACCGTGGGCAGCACGATCTTGGCGATATAATCGGCATTGCCGGTCAGGCGGTGCACCTCGACGATCTCGGGGATATCGCCCACCGCCCGGCGGAAGTGTTCCAGCCAGTCCATGCTGTGGCGGCCGCTGCGGATCAGCACGAACACCGTGGTGGGCAGGCCGGCCTTGTCGCGGTCGAGCACCGCCACCTCGCGGGCGATCAGCCCGCCCTCCCTCAGGCGCTGGATGCGGCGGGCGCAGGCCGAAACCGACAGATGCACCACCGCCGCCAGATCGGTGAGAGAGCGGGCGCAATCCTCCTGCAGCAGGGTCAGAAGCCGGCGGTCGCGGTCATCCAGAAGCATCGTCGATTCCTTTGCGCATACTCCGCATATGATGCAATATTTTTGCAAAATTGAGCAAGAATGCGCTCCATAATCGGCGCATTTTGCGCAAAGCTCCGGCCATTATCATCGCGGTTTCAAGCATATCGCGGAGCATATCATCATGAAGCGTATCGGCCTGATCGGCGGCATGAGCTGGGAAAGCACGGCGGTTTACTACCGCCTGATCAATCAGGCGGTGCGGCGGCGGCACGGCGGCCTGCACTCGGCCGATCTGCTGCTGCATTCGGTGAACTTCGCCGAGATCGTCGCCTGCCAGACGGCGGGCCGCTGGGATCAGGCCGCCGACCTGCTGACGGCCAGCGCCCGCCACCTGGAACAGGCCGGGGCCGACATGGTGCTGATCTGCACCAACACCATGCATCTGGTGGCCGACGCCGTGGCGGCGGCGCTGTCGGTGCCGCTGCTCAACATCATCGATGCCACCGGTGCCGCCGTGCGCCGGAACGGCTGCGCCCAGCCGCTGCTGCTGGCCACCCGCTACACCATGGAACAGGGCTTTTACGCCGACCGCATGGCCCGCCAGGGTCTGACCTTACGCATCCCCGCCGCCGCCGAGCGCCAGCGCATGCACGACATCATCTTCCAGGAGCTGTGCCACGGCGTGATCCGCGAGGAGTCGCGGCGGGCGGTGCTCGACATCATCGCCCGCCATCGCGCCGAGGGCGCCGATTCGGTCATTCTGGGCTGCACGGAAATCTGCCTGCTGATCGAACCGCAGATGCAGGACGGCCCGCTGTTCGATTCCACCGCCCTGCATGCCGATGCCGCCGTCGCGCTGGCCCTGGCCTAGGACCGATCGACATTTAGGATTCCCAGGGAAGGCTCTATGTGATTCATAGGGTCCCGCGATGGCATGCGGAGGCTCCGATGGGAATTAAGCGGGTGGCTTATCCCTATGGTTCCGGCGCCACGAAACGCCTGCCTTTCCAACCGCGTCTTGGCCGGGCTCCGACCCGGCCATCCACGTCTTTCCGCTTGGCACACGGCCAGACGGGGCCACGTGGCCCC
>JAJZGK010000099.1 GCA_021798485.1 Pseudomonadota bacterium | reverse complement strand
CATGCCGGCCTCATTCATGCCCTGAATAAAAGCGCCTGCCAGCAGGGCCGCGCGCTCCGGGTCACCCTCAAAGGAACGGGTGCCCACCACGGCGCTGCGCTGGTGGTCCAGATCCAGCACCGGGGCCACGCACACATCCAGGCCCTCGAAATGGGCGCACCAGTCGTCGCGGTCGCGCTCGGCCAGTCTGGCGGCGAGAACGGCGCGGAAGGCGGGGGCGCGCGGGTTTTCCGCCTCCAGCCCCACCTGCCGCAGGAACAGGGTGGCGAACTGCGGTTCCAGCGGCCCCACCGCCAGCCATTTGCCGTCGCGGCAGCGGTAGGTGCCGTAAAGCGGCAGGCCGCCGTCGAACAGATTGTCGCCGCGCCGGTTGCTCCAGGCGCCATTGCCCTTCAGGCTGTAGATCATGGCCATCAAGAGGGCGGCGCCATCGGTCATGGCGGCATCCACCACCTGGCCCTGGCCGGTTTTTTGCACGCTCAGCAGCGCCGCCAGCAGGCCGAAGGCCAGCAGCAGGCCGCCGCCGCCGAAATCGCCCACCAGATTGAGCGGCGGCACCGGCGCCTCGCCGCCGATGGCGTGCAGCGCCCCGCTGAGGGCGATGTAGTTGATGTCGTGCCCGGCGCGGCTGGCCAGCGGCCCTTCCTGCCCCCAGCCGGTCATGCGGCCATAGACCAGCCGGGGCTGGCGGGCCAGGCAGACCTCGGGCCCCAGGCCCAGCCGCTCCATCACGCCGGGACGGAAGCCCTCCACCAGGGCATCGGCGCCTGCGATCAGCCGCAGCAGGGCCGGCGCCGCCCGCTCGTGCTTCAGATCGAAGGCGGCGGAACGGCGGCCCCGGGCCAGCACATCGTGGCGCTGGCCCAGAAGATCGGCGCCGCCGATGCGGTCGATGCGCAGCACCTCGGCCCCCATGTCGGCCAGCAGCATGGCGCAGAAGGGCGCCGGGCCGAGCCCCGCCAGCTCCACCACCCTGAAACCGCTCAAAGGGCCGCCCATCGTTTAAAGGCTCCGGGCGATCAGCATGCGCTGGATCTCGCTGGCGCCTTCGTAGATCTGAGTGATGCGCACATTGCGGTACAGCCGTTCCACCGGATAATCGGCCAGATAGCCGTAGCCGCCATGCACCTGAATGGCCGCCGAGCACACCTCCTCGGCCATTTCCGAGGCGAACAGCTTGGCCATGGAGGCCTCGGTCAGGCAGGGCTGGCCGGCATCGCGCAGCCGGGCGGCGTTGTGCACCATCAGGCGGGCCGCCGTCAGCCGGGTTTTCATATCGGCCAGCTTGAAGGCGATGGCCTGATGCTCCAGCAGCGGCTTGCCGAAGGTGACGCGGTCGGCGGCATAGGCGCGGGCCGCATCGAAGGCGGCGCGGGCCATGCCCACCGCCTGGGCGGCGATGCCGATGCGCCCGCCCTCCAGGTTGGACAGGGCGATCTTGTAGCCCTCGCCCTCGGCGCCCAGGCGCAGCCCGGCCGGCAGACGCAGATCCTCGAACACGATCTGGCAGGTGTCGGAGGCATGCTGGCCCATCTTTTCCTCCACCCGCGCCACATGATAGCCGGGGGTGTCGGTGGGCACGATGAAGGCCGAGATGCCCTTCTTGCCGGCGGCGGCATCGGTGACGGCGAAGGCGATCAGCAGTTGGGCCGACCGCCCCGAGGTGACGAACTGCTTGGTGCCGTTCAGCACATAAGCATCGCCGTCGCGCACCGCCCGCACCTTGAGGCCGGCGGCATCCGATCCGGCATGGGGCTCGGTGAGGGCGAAGCCGCCCAGCCATTCGCCCGACGCCATGCGCGGCAGGAAGCGCTGCTTTTGCGCCTCGCTGCCGAAGCGCAGGATGGGGGTGCAGGCCACCGAGTTATGCACGCTCATCACCGTGGAAAGAGCGCCGTCGCCGGCGGCGATCTCCTCCAGGGCCAGCACGTAGGAGAGGTAATCGCTGCCCGAGCCGCCCCATTGCTCCGGCAGCAGCATGCCCAGAAAGCCCAGCTCGCCCATCTGGCGCACCGTTTCGGCGGGAAAGTGGGACAAACGGTCCCACTCGGCCGAATGGGGCGCCAGTTGCTCGGCGGCGAACTGGCGGGCCATATCCTGAATCAGCGTCTGTTCTTCTGTCAGCAGCATGATGCGCGGCGCTCCGTTCAGGCCAGTTCCACGGCCATGGCCGTGGCTTCGCCGCCGCCGATGCACAGCGAGGCCACGCCGCGCTTCAGGCCGTAGCGGCGCAGGGCGGCCAGCAGGGTGACGACGATGCGCGCCCCCGAGGCGCCGATGGGATGGCCCAGGGCGCAGGCGCCGCCGTGCACGTTGACCTTTTCGGCGGGCAGGCCCAGATCGCGCAGGGCGGCCATGGCCACCACGGCGAAGGCTTCGTTCACCTCGAAGAGATCCACCTGGTCCCGGCTCCAGCCGGTCTTGGCCAGCAGGGCCTTGATGGCGCCGATGGGGGCGGTGGGAAACAGGCCCGGCTTGTCGGCGAAGGTGCTGTGGCCGAGGATGGTGGCGATGGGGGTCAGGCCCCGCGCCTCGGCCTGGGAGCGGCGCATCATCACCAGGGCGGCGGCGCCGTCGGAGATGGAGCTGGAATTGGCCGCCGTCACCGTGCCGCCCTCGCGGAAGGCCGGACGCAGGGTGCGGATCTTCTCCAGATTGGCCTTGGGCGGCTGCTCGTCGGAGGCGATGACCTTTTCGGCCTTGCCGGCCTTCACCGTCACCGGCACGATCTCATCGGCGAACAGGCCCTCGGCAATGGCCTTCTGGGCGCGGGTCAGCGAGGTGATGGCCCAATCATCCTGTTCCTCGCGGGTAAAGCCGTAGCTTTGCGCGCACTCCTCGGCGAAGGTGCCCATCAGGCGGCCCTTGTCGTAGGCGTCCTCCAGGCCGTCGAGGAACATATGATCCAACACCTTGCCGTGGCCCATGCGGTAGCCGCCGCGCGCCTTGTCCAACAGGTAGGGGGCGTTGCTCATGCTTTCCATGCCGCCCGCCACCATCACCTCGGCGCTGCCGGCCAGCAGCAGATCGTGGGCCAGCATGGCGGCCTTCATGCCCGAGCCGCACATCTTGTTGACGGTGGTGCAGCCCGCCGCCAGCGGCAGCCCGGCCCCCAGCGAGGCCTGACGGGCCGGAGCCTGGCCCAGACCGGCGGGCAGCACGCAGCCCATGATCACCTCCTCGACGGCCTCGGGCGCCAGCCCGGCGCGGGCCAGGGCGGCGGCGATGGCGGCGGCGCCCAGGCGCGGGGCGGCCAGATCCTTGAGATCGCCCTGGAAGCCGCCCATGGGCGTGCGGGCGGCGCCGACGATAACGATGGGGTCCTGCTTGCTCATGGCTTTGTTTCCTTCACCCTTTGATGATTACTTGGCGGCCATGCGCACGGCGCCGTCGAGGCGGATGACCTCGCCGTTCAGCATGGGATTTTCAACGATGGCCCGGCACAGGGCGGCGAATTCGGCGGGGCGGCCCAGGCGGGACGGGAACGGCACCAGCTTGCCGAGAGAGTCCTGCACCTCCTGCGGCATGGCTTCCACCATGGGGGTGGCGAAGATGCCGGGGGCGATGGTCATGACGCGGATGCCCGAGCGGGCCAGTTCGCGGGCGATGGGCAGGGTCATGCCCACCACGCCGCCCTTGGAGGCGGCATAGGCGGCCTGACCGATCTGGCCGTCGAAGGCGGCGATGGAGGCGGTGTTGATGATCACGCCGCGCTCGCCGTCGGCATTGGCGGCCTGACCGGCCAGGGCGGCGGCGGCCAGGCGCAGCATGTTGAAGCTGCCCACCAGATTGACGGTGATGGTGCGGCTGAAGGTTTCCAGCGCATGGGGGCCGGTCTTGCCCACCACCTTTTCGCCGGGGCAGATGCCGGCGCAGTTGACCAGGCCGTTCAGGCCGCCGAAGGCCTCCAGGGCGCAGGCGATGGCGGCCTGGCCGCTGGCCTCGCTGGTGACATCGGTGCGCTGGAAGCGCGCCCCCGCCCCCAGTTCGGCGGCCAGGGCGGCGCCGGCGCCTTCGTTGACATCGGCGATAACCACGCGGCCGCCCTGCCCCACGATCATGCGGGCCACCGCGGCCCCCAGGCCGGAGCTGGCGCCGGTGACGACGAAGGTGCTGTTTTCGATCTGCATGGCAAAGGCTCTCCCTTGGTTCAAACGGCCCGGCAGGCCGGCTTTTGACGGCAGGGTACGGGGCCGCTCCGGCGCGGTCGATGCCTGGATCGATCAAAGCGCCTGACAGCTTTTGCGACTTACGGTACTGTCGAGAGCGGAACCGGGCCTGGCAAAAGGCCCGGCCGCTCAGGAACGCCCATGGAAAAAAGCACCATTTCCGTCGCCTTCGTCACCCCCCTGCTGGAGGGGCTGCGCCGGCGCGGCTTCGATGGCGATGAGCTGCTGGACAAGGCGGGCATCCCGCCGGCGCTGACCGCCCTGCCCCATGCCCGGGTTTCGGCGGCCAGCTACGCCACGCTGCTGCGCCTGACCGCCCAGGTGCTGGACGACGAATTTTTCGGCCAGGACCGGCGGCGCATGAAGGTGGGCAGCTTCGCCATGCTGGGCCGCATCCTGATCCACTGCGACCGCCTGGATAAGGCCCTGGATCTGGCCTTGCGCTATTACGCCCTGCAGCTGGACGATGTGTACGGCTCGCTGCGGCGCGACGGCGATCTGGTGTGGCTGGCCCTGCACCCGCGCGATGCCGGCCGGCCCGTCGGCGTGTTCGCCCAGGAAACCATGCTGATGTTCATCCATCGCCTGGCCTGCTGGCTGGTCAACCGCCGCATCGCCATCCAGCGCGCCGCCTTCAGCTATGCGGCGCCGCCGCATCACGGCGAATACGACCTGCTGTTCTGTTCCGGGCAGGCCTTCGGCCAGCCCTTCACCGGCCTGGCCATGGAGGCCCGCAGTCTGACCCTGCCGGTGGCCCGGCGCGCCGACAGCCTGCGGGATTTCTTAAGCAAGGCCCCGGAAAACCTGCTGTTCCAGTACAAGAACGGCGACAGCATGACCATTCAGATCCTGCGCCGCCTGGGCAGCATGGCCCCCGCCGACTGGCCCAGCCTGGAGCAGCTGGCCCGGGATCTGCGCACCTCCACCTCCACCATCCGCCGCCGCCTGGAGTCCGAGGGGCAGTATTACCAGGGCCTGAAGGATCAGGTGCGGCGCGACATGGCCATCAACCTGCTGAACGGCACCGGCATGAGCGTGATGGATATCGGCGCCGAGCTGGGCTTCGCCGAGACCAGCGCCTTCCACCGCGCGTTCAAGAAGTGGACCGGCGCCAATCCCGGCGAATACCGCCGCACCCTGTCGCGGGCTACTCCGTCCAGTTGAAGGTGGCGAAGGCCGACAGCGGCTCGCGTTCGGTTTCCAGGCGGTTTTCCGGCGCCGTCTCGTCCTCGTAGCCCAGGGCCACGCCACAGGCGATGACCTGATCGCCGGGGATGCCCAGATCCTGATGGATGATCTTGTGATACTGCGAGAACGACTGCTGCGGGCAGCTGTGCAGGCCGAAGCCGCGCGCCGCCAGCAGGATCGACTGCAGGAAGGTGCCGAGATCGAACCAGCTGCCGGTGTTCATGGCGCGGTCGATGGTGATGAACAGCCCCACCGGCGCCCCGAAGAAGCTGTAATTGCGCCCGTGCTGGCGCTTCATGGCCTCGGTGTCGCCCTTGGCGATGCCCACCAACCGATAAAGCTCGCGCCCCAGGGTGCGCCGCCGGGTCAGGTAGGGATCCACCCACTGGTCGGGATAATAGGGATATTCCTCGGCATGGCCGGGTTCGTCGGCGGCATGGGCGGCGGTGATGCGGGCCGTCAGATCGCGCAAGGGGCGCCCCGACAGCGCCCACACCCGCCAGGGCTGGATATTGGTGCCCGACGGCGCCCGCGCCGCCAGCTCCAGGATCTGCTCCACCACCCGGCGCTCCACCGGCCGGCTGGAGAAAGCGCGCACCGAACGGCGGCTCCGCATGGCCTCGAACACATCGCAACGGGCGGGGGGAAGATCGGAAAACGGCGTCATGGCGTAAAACCTCCTGAAGATGGGATTTTCCTCCATGCTAAGGGCTTTGCCCCTTCCGGTCGATGCCGCGATCGCTCACCCCCGCTGACGGCTTTTGCCTGCCCCCCAGGTGCCGGGCCGGCGTGTTATTGACGGGGAAAACGCCGGAATTATGTTAAGAGATGGAGCGTCCTTCCTTTGTGAGTGCGGATCATGATCATCCTCTCCTCCCGTTTGCGCCGACGCCTGCTGCCTATCGCCGCCATAGCGGCCTTGGCGGGCACGGCGCTCGCCCCCATCCCGGCCCAGGCCTGGTGGCATCGTCATTGCTGCTGGGGCGGTGGCTGGGAAGGCGGCTGGGGCGGCGGCTGGGGCGATCCCTGGTGGGGGCCACCCGCTCCGATCTATATGCCCCCTCCGGTCTATGTGCCCCCTCCGGTCTATGTCGCGCCGCCCACCACCTATGTGGTGCCGGCGCCGACGGTGGTGGCGCCCCCGCCACAGCAGGCCGTGCAGGCGGCTCCCGCCGCGCCGGCCCCCTCCACCTGGTATTATTGCCATAAGCCCAAGGGCTATTACCCTTATGTCTCGTCCTGCCCCGGCGGCTGGCAGGCGGTGGCGGCCACGCCGCCCGACCTGCAAAAATAAGCCCCCGGACGGAACCGGTACACCAGCGCCCCCAGCATGCAAAGAGCCCCGCCCGCCGCGATGGTGGCGGGCGGGCCGATGCGGTCGGCCAGATCGCCCGACAGCAGCGCCCCGAACGGGGCCATGCCCATGAACATCATGGAATAAAGCGCCATCACCCGGCCCCGGTACGCATCGGGCACCAGGGCCTGGATCAGGGTGTTCGACGAGGCCATGTGCGTCATCTGGAAGAAGCCCACCGCCAGCAGCAGCGCCAGCGACAGCGGAAAACTGGTGGAATAGCCGAAGGCGATCAGGGACAGGCCGAACAGCAGCCCGGCCCCGGCGATGCGCCCCTCGATGCCGGCCTGGTTGCGGAGTCCGGCCAGGGCCAGAGCCCCCAGCAACGCCCCCAGACCGGCGCTGCTCATCAGCAGGCCCAGATGCTGCGGCCCACCCCCCAGGATGCGGCTGGCGAAAATGGGCAGCAGCACCACATAGGGCATGCCCATCAGGCTCATCCCCCCCAACAGCAGCAGCACCCGGCGGATGGGTCCATGCCGGCGGGTGAAGCCCAGCCCCTGGCCGATCTCGTCGCGCAGGCGGGTGCGGGCGGTGCCGCCTGCGCGCCGGAGACCCAGCCGCATGGCCAGCAGTCCGGCGATCACCGCGATATAGCTGAGGCCGTTCAGGAGAAAGCACCAGCCCTCGCCCAACGCCGCCACCAGGAGGCCGGCCACCGCCGGCCCCAGCAGCCGGGCCATGTTGAACATGGAGGAATTGAGGGCGATGGCGTTGGGCAGATCGTCATGCCCCACCATCTCCACCAGGAAGGCCTGGCGGGTGGGAATATCGAAGGCGTTGACCACCCCCACGGCGCCGGCCAGCACGAACACCTGCCAGATCTGGATATGCCCGCTCAGCACCAGGGCGGCCAGGATCAGCGCCTGCAGCATGGACAGGCTTTGCGTGGCCAGAAGAATGGGACGGCGGGGATGGCGATCGGCCAGGGCACCGCCCAGGGGGGCCAGAAAGAACACCGGGCCTTGCGCCGCGAAGCCGGTCAGCCCCAGCAGTTCGGCCGAGCCGGTCAGGCGGTAGACCAGCCAGGACAGCGCCGCCGTCTGCATCCAGGTGCCGGTCAGGGAAATCAGCTGACCGAAGAAGAACAGCCGGTAATTACGGTGGCGCAAGGCGCTGCCGAACCCGGCGAGCCGCGCGGCGAGAGCGCTTTTATCCAAGGGAAAAGATCCGGAACCAGGAACGGCGAAGGGGCGTAGCATGCCCTTCCGGATGCCGGGGATTCAAGGAGGATTTTCCGTCGTCCCCACTGCGGCGGCGGAGCGGCGCCCGCTATCGCACTGCGGCAATTTTACATTGTAACGGCTTTTAGAGGTTGATAAACATCAAGTCACAGCCGTCTTATATACAATAATCCTAAATGGAGGCGGCGGGCTTTATCCTTTCAATCCCGCTGGTTTTGCGCCATGATTCCGCCTCTTGCGCGGCTTCACGGCCTTAAGACGGCACCAGCGCTTAACGCGTTGCAGAATGCAAAGCAAACGGCACAAACCCATGCGTTTTTATGAAATATTTATAAAATATACACATGTCACCTTCTTGAAGGCGCCCTTTTCCTTCCCCGGAAAAGGGATATTCACCGCCCGAACCTTTTCCTCTTTTCTGGCATGGCTCTTGCTGATCTTTTTCCCACGCCGGCATCCCTCTTATTCCGCTGACAGGGCAACCAGCCACGACCTGGCGCCAAAACAGGCCCGCCGCCAAAGCGGCTTCACTCTGCCCACTCTTGTCCCGGGAGCTTCGTAATGCGATCCCAATTGAGCATCCCCACCCGTTTCACTCTGGCCATCGGCGTCGCCATCCTGGTGATCGTGGCCAGCGTGGTGCTGATCGTGGCCAACATGGCCCGGCAGGATACGGAAAAGCGGCTGCACGATCTGGCGCAGTCGGAAATGAAGTCGCTGCAGACGCTGATCGTCAACGTCATGGCCAAGCGCCCCGAGGATCCCGATAATATCGGCGTAACGGTGTTCAACAACTGGTTCAAAAGCCGCAACAAGGACTTTGCCGGGCAGGTGTGGAGCGCCTGGTCGCCGGAGGTAACCAAATACATCGCCGACACCGATCCCTCGCGCCCGCCCAAATCCCCGCGCGACGCCATCGACCGCGAGGTTCTGGCCACCGGCAAGCCCATCGCCCGCCGCGTCGGCGACAGCTACCGCTACAGCCAGCCCATCGTGCTGGGGGTGACGGAAGGGGCCAACCAGGAGGTGTGCCACATGTGCCACGGCCCCATGGGGCTGAAGGACGGCATGGTGATCGCGGTGATGTCCACCTCGCTCTCCACCAAGGCCGCCGACGCCCGGCTGACCCGCACCATCATCACCCTGTCGGTGGGCGGCATCCTGATCGGGCTGGCGGCGGTGCTGTTCTGCCGCTGGTCGCTGGGGCGGATGGTGACCAATCCGGTGGCCTCCATGACCAACCGCATGGAGCGTCTGGCCAACGGCGACGTTTCCATCGACATTCCCGGCCTCGAGCGCTCGGATGAAATGGGGGCCATGGCCCGCGCCATCCAGGTGTTCCGCGAAAACGCCATCCACAAGCAGCGCATGGAGGAGGCCGCCCATGCCGAAACCGCCCAGCGCGAGCGGCGCATGCACCGCCTGGAGGAAATGATCGCCACCTTCGACGGCGTGGTGTCCAGGGTGCTGGGCAATGTGGGCCAGGCCACCGGCCAGCTGATGGGCACGGCGCGGCGCATGGCCGACGGCGCCTCCGATGCCTCGGTGCGCACCGAAAGCGCCATTCAGCACGCCGAGGATGCCCGCCGCAGCGCCGAAAGCGTGGCCCAGGAAACCGTGCAGGTTTCGCACACCATGGAGACCATCCGCCGCGACGCCGCCAATTCCTACGAGGTGGCCGGCACCGCCCGCAGCCAGGCCCAGAACAGCCACGACCGCATCACCGAACTGGCCGAAATGGCCCGCCAGATCGATGAGGTGGTGACCACCATCAGCAATATCGCCAGCCAGACCAACCTGCTGGCCCTGAACGCCACCATCGAGGCCAGCCGCGCCGGCGCCGCCGGCAAGGGCTTCGCCGTGGTGGCCTCCGAGGTCAAGGCGCTGTCGGTGGGCACCGTGACCGCCACCAAATCGGTGGCCGAGCAGGTGTCGAACATTCAAGAGGGCTCGCTGCAGGCCAACGGCGCCGTGGGCAGCATGTCGGAAACCATCGAGCGCATGGCCGAGGTGGCCATGGCCATCGCCAACGCCATCGACACCCAGGGCCGGGCCATCCAGAACATCGCCAGTTCCTCGGAGCAGGCGGTGGCCGGAGCCCGCTCGGTATTCGAGAACATCACCCAGGTGGGCAAGGTGATCACCGATACCGATGCCGCCGCCCACGAGGTGCTGACCGCCTCGGAAGGACTGCGCCAGCAGGCCGAATCGCTGCAGGGCGAGGTAACCAACTTCCTGGCCAGCATCCGCCAGCTGTAATACCGGCCAACCCTTGAAGTGACGGGTTGGCCGGTATCCAGCGAGCATTGAGCGAGCGGCCAAGGCGGCGGATGCCGCCGCCCGGCGAGGGACGATACAACCGGGCAATTCATTGGCCGGTTGGTATAATCCGCTTTTGAAACGGAACGGGGCCGGAGTGCATCTCCGGCCCCGTTCCGTTTCCGCAGCAGCAAAACTCACAATACTCATAATCCGCTCTTACAATTTACCTGCGTTTCATTCGCAATGACTGAGGGAAACGCATCACGCTTTAATACAAAAGCCTGAAAAATTTCACCATCGATACCAATGGACATTAAAGAACTAAAATTCATCGTTCTTATGATATGACTTATCCCCCTGCATCAGGTTGGCTCGCCGATGCGTCTGATACCGGCCAACCATTGAAGTGACTCGTTGGCCGGTATTCAGCGAGCATTGAGCGAGCGGCCAAGGCGGCGGATGCCGCCGCCCGGCGAGGGACGATACAACCGGTCAATTCATTGGGCGGTTGGTATGATTCGTCACCCTCGGGCTTGACCCGAGGGGCC
>JAJZGK010000098.1 GCA_021798485.1 Pseudomonadota bacterium | reverse complement strand
GATCTAGTGGAAAGAAAATGCCTTTGCTCCATATGCCGTACAGGGTTTCCCCCCCTATGACTTCCTCGTTTCCCAGCGCCACCAGCTCGTAATAGACCGAACGGGCCAGACGCGCCTCCAGGCCGGGGCGCACCGTAAGATAGGGCGGGGCGCCGCCGCTGCCGCCATCGACGATGCGCAACGGATGCTGGGCATCCAAAGTCACCATCTCATCGACGTTGGTGCGGAAACTGTAGCAGCGTTGGCCGCTGGAACAGCAGGTGAAAAGTTCCACGGCGACGAAGGGAACATCCTCCACCTCGATTTCGCACTGTTCCATGGGGGTTTCCAGCCAATAGGCGCCGTCGGCGCGGCGCGTCAGCATGGAGGAGAACAGGCAGACCATCTCTTTGCGCGGGATGACCGAACCCTGATAGTACCATTTGCCGTCGCGGGCGATGCGCATGTCCAGTTTGCCGCAGCGGGGCGGCGCGGGCGCGGCCTCATCCGGCACAGGAGCGGTATGGCATGTGATGTTGTGCAACGTGATCGCTTCCCCTGGTGGTCCTGCCGGTGATCTTCGTTCTACAAAGTGGGGCAGGGCGGGGCCGCAGGCAATAGCCCTCACCAGGGAGTATGCAAATGCGCGATAAAAAAACCGGGGCGGATCAATGCGCGCCCAGGTTTTCCCCGGGGTCGCCCCAGCTGACGATTTTCCAGCGCCCGTCGGGGCGGCGGTGCAGCAGGAAATCCTGCGCCGGGGCGCCGGTGGCGCGGGCGTAGCGGCCCAGCTGGCCTTCGCGCTGATCCACGGTCAAAAGCACGTCGCCGGGCTGGGCGCGGGCCGGCATGTTGCCCTGCCCGGCCTCGATGCGCCGCGCCGCCAGGATGCGGTAGGCCAGATATTTGCCGGGATCGGACGGCGCCGTGAACACCTGGGCATATTGCTCGGCGCCGTCGTCCACCAGGCGGCACAGGGCCATCTGCCCGCGCTGGAAGCAGGCCAGCAGGGTTTCCACGGCGCAGAGCGGCGTGGCGGGGCTGCCGATGCAATGGCTGGAGCTGTTGCCGTCGCTCTGGGTGACGTAATACCACTGCCCCGGTCGCGCCAGGGGCGGCAGGCCGGGATCGGCCGCCATGGCCGGCCGGAGGATGGCCAGCAGCAGAACGGCGCAAAGCGGAAGAAACGGTCGAAAGGCGATCATGGCGGCATGGGCTATCACAGCCTAGGGCCGGGGTCCAGGGAAAGCGCGGTCTGTCCGGGATCGGCGCTTGAACACGCCGGGCCGGTCTTACACCAGGCGGTTGACCGGCGCCCCTCCGCTCCAGAAGGCCTCGAGCCCCTCCGCCAGCAGCCGGCCCATGGCGTTGCGGGTTTCCAGGGTGGCGCTGCCGATATGGGGCAGCATGAACAGGGTGGGCAGGGTGTAGTAGCGCGGATAAAGCGCCGGTTCGCCATCGAAAACATCGAGTCCGGCGGCGGCCACATGGCCGCTGTCCAGGGCATCGGCCAGATCGGCGTCCACCACCACGCTGCCGCGGCCGATATTGACGACGATGGCGCCCGGCGGCAGCCGGGCGATGCGTTCCCGGTTCAGCAGGCCGCGCGTGGCCTCGCCGCCGGGGCAGGCCAGCACCAGCACCTGGGCGGCGGCCAGCAGAGCGTCGAGGCTGGGATGATAGGTGGCGCCGCCCTCCAGGTCGGCGGGCAGGCGGCTGCGGTTGTGGTAATGGATGGGCATGCGGAAGGCGCGGGCCCGGTCGGCGATGGCCCGGCCCAGCCGCCCCATGCCGACGATGCCCAGACGCTTGCCGGTGATGTCCCAGCCGTTCAGCTGGGTGGGGGTCCAGCCGGTCCAGCGCCGTTCGCGCAGCAGGGCGATGGCCTCGGTGGCGCGCCGCGCCGCTCCCAGCATCAGCAGCAGGGCGGCCTCGGCGCAGGCGTCGGTCAGCACGTCGGGGGTGGAAAACACCGCCAGGCCCTTTTCCGCCGCCGCCGTCAGATCCAGATGGTCGTGCCCCACGGAATAGGTGGCCAGGGCCTGCAGGCTGGCGGGCAGGCGGCCGATCAGGGCGCGGTCCACCCGGGTGGGGGCGGTGACCACCAGGGCATCGTGCCCGGCCGCCCCGGCCACGATGTCGTCGGCCGAAAGTGGCGGACCGTCGCCGGCATAGGTCACGGCGAAGGCGCGGGCGAACTCCGCCACCACCGAGGGCGGCAGGGCGCAGGCGATGAACAGGCGGCGCATGGGCGGGCTCCTAACTATGCAGGCCGGGGGCTTCCTGGCCGGTGCTGGCCACATATTCGCTGTAGCCGCCGGCATACTGGTGCACGCCCTCCGGGGTGAGCTCCAGCACCCGGTTCGACAGGGCGGCCAGGAAGCGGCGGTCGTGCGAAACGAACAGCATGGTGCCGTCGTAGTCGGCCAGGGCCTTGATCAGCATTTCCTTGGTATCGAGATCGAGATGGTTGGTGGGTTCGTCCAGCACCAGGAAATTGGGCGGGTTGAACAGCATCAGGGCCATCACCAGCCGGGCCTTTTCGCCGCCCGACAGCACCCGGCAGCGTTTTTCCACATCATCGCCGGAAAAGCCGAAGCAGCCGGCCAGGGCGCGCAGCGATCCCTGGTTGGCCTGGGGGAAATGATCCTCCAGGGTTTCGAAGAGGCTGCGCTCGCCGTCCAGCTGGTCCATGGCGTGCTGCGAGAAATAGCCCATGCGCACGCTGGCCCCCACGGTAACGCTGCCCTGATCGGGATCGGCGGTTTTGGCCACCAGCTTCAGCAGGGTGGATTTGCCGGCGCCGTTCACCCCCATCACGCACCAGCGCTCCTTGCGGCGGATCATGAAGTCCAGACCGTCGTAGATCACCTTGGCGCCGTAGCGCTTGTGCACATCCTTCAGCACCGCCACATCCTCGCCCGAGCGGGGGGAGGGCGGGAATTCGAAGGCCACCGACTGGCGCCGCCGCGGCGGCTCGAAACGTTCGATCTTGTCGAGCTTCTTCACCCGGCTTTGCACCTGGCTGGCGTGCGAGGCGCGGGCCTTGAAGCGCTCGATGAACTTGATCTCCTTGGCCAGCATGGCCTGCTGGCGCTCGAACTGGGCCTGCTGCTGCTTTTCGTTCAAGGCCCGCTGCTGCTCATAGAAGGCGTAATCGCCGGCATAGCTGTTGAGGCCGCCGTCGTCGATCTCGATGATCTTGCTGACGATGCGGTTCATGAACTCGCGATCGTGCGAGGTCATCAGCAGGGCGCCCTCGTAGCCCTTGAGGAAGGCTTCCAGCCAGATCAGGCTTTCCAGATCCAGGTGGTTGCTGGGTTCGTCCAGCAGCATGGCGTCGGGGCGCATCAGAAGGATGCGGGCCAGGGCCACGCGCATCTTCCAGCCGCCGGACAGGCGGCCCACGTCCATGTCCATCATCTCCTGGCTGAAGCTCAGGCCGGCCAGCACCTCGCGGGCCTTGCCCTCCAGCTCGTAGCCGCCCAGCTCCTCGAAGCGGGCCTGCACCTCGCCGTAGCGCTCGACGATGCCGTCCATCTCGTCGGCGCGCTCGGGGTCGCACATGGCGGCCTCCAGCGTGGCCAGCTCGGCGGCGACGGCGCTGACCGGGCCGGCGCCGTCCATCACCTCGGCCACGGCGCTGCGCCCGGCCATCTCGCCCACATCCTGGTTGAAATAGCCGATGGAAACGCCCTTCTCCACCGAGACCTGGCCGTCGTCGGGCTGTTCCTCGCCGGTGATCATGCGGAACAGGGTGGTTTTGCCGGCGCCGTTGGGGCCGACCAGCCCCACCTTCTCGCCGCGGTTGAGGGCGGCGAAGGCTTCGCAAAAAAGGATGCGGTGGCTGTTCTGCTTGCTGATGTTTTCGAAACGGATCATGGGGCGGGGACGGCTCTTGGGGACGGGAGGCCTCTTATGCCACAGGAGGGCCGGGGAACGGGCACAGAAAAAGGATGCGTTCCCGCCGGGAGTATGTCTCCATCGCAGCCATGGACATGGTCTTCTTCCTTCTCATCGCCGGCGCCTTCGCCACCGCCGCCTGGCGGCAATGGCTGTGGACGGGGGCGGCGGGCGATGGCCCCATGGCCGCCCTGGGCCAGGCCGCCCTGTCCTCGGCGGGCGAGGCGGTGAGCCTGGGCATCGGCCTGGTGGGCGCTCTGGCGCTGTTTCTGGGGCTGATGGCGGTGGCCGACAGGGCCGGACTGATGCGGGGCCTGGCCCGGCTGCTGCGCCCCGTCCTCCACCGGCTGTTTCCCGAGGTGCCGCCCGATCATCCGGCCATGGGGGCCATGGTGATGAATGTGGCGGCCAACATGCTGGGGCTGTCCAACGCCGCCACGCCGTTCGGCCTGAAGGCCATGCGCGAGCTGGAGCGCCTGAACGCCGTTCCCGGCACCGCCAGCGATTCCATGGTGCTGTTCCTGGCCCTGAACACCGCCAACGTCACCCTGCTGCCCACCCATGTGATGGCCCTGCGCGCCGCCGTGGGCTCGCACGATCCGGCGGCGGTGATCGCCACCACCCTGTTCGCCACCCTGTGGTCGTGCGGGCTGGCGGTGCTGCTGGCCAAGGCGGGGCGGCGCTGGTTTCCCGTCCGCCCGCCGTCGGGCGCGGCCCCGGCGCCCCAAGGCCGCCACCAGCCTCAGGCGGTGCCGCCGCCGGCCCCGCTTTGGGCCAGTGGTCTGGCCGTGCTGGCGGCGCTGGCGCTGCTGCCGGTCACCCTGTTGTGGGGGCGGACCCTGTCGCCCTGGGTGATTCCGGCGCTGATCGTGCTGATTCTGGCGGCGGGGCTGGCGCGGCGGGTGGACATCTATGCCGCCTTCGTGGCCGGAGCCAGGGAGGGGCTGCTGCTGTCCCTGCGCCTGATCCCCTATCTGGTGGCCATTCTGATGGCGGTGGGGCTGTTCCGGCAAAGCGGGGCCATGGCGCTGCTGCTGGAGCCCGTGGGCCGCCTGCTGACGCCGCTGGGCCTGCCGCCCCAGGCCCTGACCATGGCGGCGCTGCGCACACTGTCGGGCTCGGCCAGTTTCGGCTATCTGGCCAGCCTGATGAAAACCGGCGGCATCGGCCCCGACAGCTATCTCGGTATCCTGCTGGGCAGCATCTACGGCTCCAGCGAAACCACCTTTTACGTGCTGGCGGTCTATTTCGGCGCCGTGGGCATCCGCCGCATCCGCCATGCCCTGCTGGTGGGGCTGCTGGCCGATCTGGCCGGACTGGCGGGCTCGGTGCTGATCTGCCGCTGGCTTTACGGCGGATAAGGGCGGTGGCCGGTGACCGCTTGCGGCCACCGGTATCCAGCGAGCCTTGAGCGCGAGCGGCCAAGGCGGCGGATGCCGCCGCCCGGCGAGGGGCGATACAACCGGTCAATTCATTGGCCGGTTGGTACAGCTTATTGCGCCCGCACGATTTTGCCGTTGGTGGTGCAGGCCGGATCGGCCAGATCCACGTAAACATCGGCCACGCTGTCCGGGGTGGCCAGGGTGGCCTGATCCTCGCCGGGGAAGGCCTCGATGCGCAGGCGGGTGGACACCACGCCGGGATCCACCAGATTGATCTTGAGCTTGGTGGTGCGGGCCACTTCCGCCGCCCAGGTCAGCACCAGGGTTTCCAGGGCCGCCTTGCTGGCGGCGTAGGCGCCCCAGAAGGGGTGGGGTTCGTTGACCACCGCCGAGGTGGTGAAGATGGCCCGCCCGGCGTCGGAATGGCGCAGCAGCGGATCGAACCCGCGGATCAGCCGCCAGTTGGCGGTGCAGTTCACCGCCATCACCTCGTTCCAGTCTTTCAAGGAATAGTGCCCCACCGGCGACAGCCCGCCCAGCACCCCGGCATTGCCCACCAGGATGTCCAGCTTGCCGAAGCGCTGGAACAGCGAGGCGCCCATGCGGTCGATATCCTCGGGCTGGCGCAGATCCAGCGGCACCAGGGTGGCCTTGCCGCCCAGGGCGCGGATCTCGTCGTCCACCTCTTCCAGGCCGGCCTGGCTGCGGGCCAGCAGCACCACCTGGGCACCCTCGGCGGCGAAGCGTTTGGCCACGGCGGCGCCGATACCGCGCGAGGCGCCGGTGATGAGGGCCACCCGGCCCTCCAGGCGCTTGCTCCGCGGGGTGTCCTCGGCGGCGGGGGTCTGTTCGGTCGTCATGTGCTCAATGGCCTCCGGTCAGGGTGCTGAAGGCGCACGGATCCTCGCCGCCGCTCTGGTCGGTCAGGGTGATGGGATAGTCGCCGGTGAAGCAGGCGTCGCAATATTGCGGATGCTCGCCGTCGCGGGCCTCCTCGCCCACGGCGCGGTAGAGGCCGTCCAGCGAGATGAAGGCCAGGCTGTCGACGCCGATGAGCTTGGCCATGCCGGCCACATCGTAGCGGGCGGCCAGCAGCTTTTCGCGCTCCGGGGTATCGATGCCGTAGAAGCAGGAATAGGTGGTGGGCGGGCTGGAGATGCGCATATGCACCTCGGTGGCGCCGGCCTGGCGCACCATTTCCACGATCTTGGTCGAGGTGGTGCCGCGCACGATGGAATCATCCACCAGCACCACGCGCTTGCCGGCGATATGGGCGCGGTTGGCGTTGTGCTTCAGCTTGACGCCGAGGTGGCGGATGCTGTCGGTGGGTTCGATGAAGGTGCGGCCCACATAGTGGTTGCGGATGATGCCCAGCTCGAAGGGAATGTTGGCCTGGGCGGCATAGCCCAGGGCGGCGGGCACGCCGGAATCCGGCACCGGGATGACCACGTCGGCCTCGACATGGCTTTCGCGGGCCAGTTCCTGGCCGATGCGCTTGCGCACCTCGTACACGCTGGTGCCTTCCATCACGCTGTCGGGGCGGGCGAAGTAGATGTATTCGAAGATGCAGAAGCGCTGCTTCACCTTGTGGAAGGGCTTCAGCGAGCGCAGGCCGTTGTGGTCGATGATCACCAGTTCGCCGGCTTCGACATCGCGCACGAACTCGGCGCCGACGATATCAAGGGCGCAGGATTCCGAGGCCAGAATCCACGAACCGCCCAGCTTGCCCAGCACCAGCGGGCGGATCCCTAAGGGATCGCGCACGCCGATCACCGAGTTCTGGGTCAGGCAGACCAGAGAATAGGCGCCTTCCACCTGGCGCAGGGCATCGATCACCCGCTCTTCCACGGTGGAATAAAGGCTGATGGCGATCAGATGGACGATCACCTCGGTATCGGTGGTGGATTGGAACAGGCAGCCGCGCCGCACCAGCTGCTTGCGCAAGGTCAGGGCGTTGGTCAGGTTGCCGTTATGGCCGATGGCCAGGCCGCCGAACTCGAAATCGGCAAACAGCGGCTGCACGTTGCGCAGCATGGTTTCGCCGGTGGTGGAATAGCGCACATGGCCGATGGCCATGGTGCCCGGCAGCTTCTTGATCACCGCCTCGGTGCCGAAATTGTCGGCCACGTGGCCCGAGCCGCGGTGGGAATGGAAATGTTCGCCGTCGGTGCTGACGATGCCCGCCGCCTCCTGGCCGCGATGCTGCAGGGCATGCAGGCCGAGCGCGGTGAGCGAGGCGGCGCCGTTATGGCCGAAAATGCCGAAGACACCGCACTCTTCCTTGAGTTTGTCGTCATCGAAGGGATTGGTGGTCAACATCTGGGAGAAATCCTGGGTCATTTCGTCGTCTCGATCAGCCGTTCAAGGCCGCGGTTGTCGTAGGAGGGGGTGGCTTCGGTCTTCTGCGCGGGCTTGGCCGCCGGGGCGGCGCCGGGGGCGGCGGGGGCCGCCGGAGCCTGATCGGCGCCCGCCGGGCGCGGCGAATTCAGGCGTTCGTACATTTCCTGCATTTTCTGGGCCTGGCTGGCGGCATCCTGGGCGGCGCGGGCCTTGTCCTCGATGCTGGAAAGCTGCGAGGGCACCATGGATTGCAGCATATGGGCGCCGAAGGCCAGCAGCGGCCGGGTTTTGGCCTCGGTCAGCACCTGGGGCTCGCCCGGGGCCATCAGCTTGGTCACCAGGATGAACACCAGGCTGGCCAGCACCAGGCCGCGCGCCAGCCCGAAGGCGAAGCCCAGCGAACGGTCCACCGAGCTGATGGCGCTTTTCTGCACGCTGCGGGAAATGGCGTGGGTGATGAGCGAGCTGACCAGCAGCACCGCCAGGAACAGCGCCACGCCGCCGGCCACATCGGCCACGGTGGGGCTGGAGATGTATTTGCTGGTGAAGGGGCGGGTATAGGGCAGGCCCCAAAAGGCGGCCAGACCGGCGGCCACCCAGCCGGCCATGGCCAGGGTTTCATAGACGAAGCCGCGCATCAGGGCGAAAACGCCCGAGGCCAGCAGCAACACCACGACGGCGATATCAACAGCGTTCAACGTCCAGCACCCCTGCCTTCGAGTTTCAGCCTTTGCCCGCGGGGCGGAACAACGACACCAGATCCTGCACATGCCCGATGCGCCGCGCCGTGATGGCGCCGTCGCCGGGGGGCTTGCCGCCCTTGCCGCCCTGGCGGCGCAGGGCCGGGGCCAGGGCCTGGGCGAAGCCCAGCTTGGCGGCCTCCTTCAGACGGGCATCCATCTGGCTGACGGCGCGCACCTCGCCGGAAAGACCGATTTCCCCGAACACCACCATGTCGGCATCCACCGGGATATCGGTCGAGGAGGAGAGCAGCGCCGCGGCCACGGCCAGATCGGCCGCCGGCTCGCCGATGCGCAAACCGCCTGCGACGTTGAGATATACATCATTGCCGCCCAGCGCAAGGCCGCAGCGCGCATCCAGCACCGCCAAAATCATGGACAGCCGCCCGCTGTCCCAGCCGATCACCGCCCGGCGCGGCGTGCCCAGGGCCGAAGGCGCCACCAGGGCCTGGATTTCCACCAGCATGGGGCGCGAGCCCTCCACCCCGGCAAACACGCAAGAGCCGCTGACATTGCCGCGCCGTTCCGCCAGGAACAGCGCCGAGGGATTGGGCACGCCGTCGAGGCCGCGGTCCGACATTTCGAAGACGCCGATCTCGTCGGTGGCGCCGAAGCGGTTCTTCACGGCGCGCAGGATACGGAACTGATGGCCGCGTTCGCCCTCGAAATAAAGCACGCAGTCCACCATGTGTTCCAGCACGCGCGGCCCGGCGATCTGGCCGTCCTTGGTGACGTGGCCCACCAGAAACAGGGTGAAGCCCCGCCGCTTGGCCAGGCGGATCAGTTCGGCGGCGCTGGCCCGCACCTGGGCCACGGTGCCCGGCGCTGAATCCAGGCTGTCGAGATACATGGTCTGGATCGAATCGATCACCACCACCGCCGGCGGCTCGCCCTGCTCCAGGCTGGCGACGATATCGCGCAAGGAGGTGGCCGAGGCCAGCTGCACCGGCGCTTCCGCCAGGCCGAGGCGCAGGGCGCGCAGCCGCACCTGATCCACCGCCTCCTCGCCCGAGATGTAGAGGCACTGCGCCTCCTGGGCCAGGGCGGCCACGGTTTGCAGCAGCAGGGTGGATTTGCCGATGCCGGGATCGCCGCCCACCAGCAGGCAGGAACCGGGCACCAGCCCGCCGCCGCACACCCGGTCCAGCTCGGCGATGCCGGTCACCCGCCGCGCCGGCGGCGCCGAGACGCCGCGCAAGCTGACGAAATCGAGACGCTTGCCGCCCCGCCCGGCGCCCAGGCCCTTGGGCACGCTTTCACGCGCCTCTTCCTCGGTGATGGAATTCCAGGCGCCGCAGGCCTCGCACTTTCCTACCCAGCGCGGAGTAACGGCGCCGCATTCCTGGCAAACGTAACGGGAGGTGCTTTTGGCCAAACCGGGTGTCCTGACTGAAGCGCGGTCTGGCAACGCCGGTGCGCGCGTAAAGCCTTGGCGGCGCTTGAGCGCCAAAGGCAGAAAACCGTTAGAGCCTGTCCAGCCTATCCGGACAGGCCCCTAACGGCGCAGTTCCATCTTGATCGGCCCCTCGGCGCGGCCATGGATGAACTGGTCCACGAACGGATTGTCGGCCTGATCGACCTCGGCGGTGCGGCCCACCCATACCAGCTGGCCGTGGTAGAGCATGGCCATGCGGTCGCTGATCTTGCGGGCCGAATGCATGTCGTGGGTGATGGAGACGGCGGTGGCCCCCAACTCCTTCACGCATTTGACGATGAGATCGTTGATGACGTCGGCCATGATGGGGTCGAGGCCGGTGGTGGGTTCATCGAAGAAGATGATCTCGGGCTCGGTGGCGATGGCGCGGGCCAGCCCCACGCGCTTTTGCATGCCGCCCGACAATTCGGCCGGATAAAGCTCGCCCACTTCGGCACCCAGGCCGACGGCGTAAAGTTTCTCCACCGCCTTGTCCTTGGCGCGGCGGCGTTCCATCTTGTGGCCCTGGATCAGGCCGAAGGCGACATTTTCCCACACCTTCAGCGAATCGAACAGGGCGGCCCCCTGGAACAGCATGCCGAACTTGCGCATCACCTGTTCCCGGTCGCGGGGCTGCATCTCCACCACGTCCTCGCCATCCACCAGAATCCGGCCCCGATCGGGCCGCATCAGGCCCAGGATGCATTTCAGGGTCACCGATTTGCCCGAACCCGAGCCGCCGATGATGACGAAGCTTTCCGCCGGAGCGATTTCGACGGTGACGCCATCCAGCACCGTTTTGGCGCCGAAACTTTTATGCACGTCGATCAGTTGGATCTTGGGTGTCTGGGTCATTTGTCGAAAAACAGCGCGGTAAGGGTGTAGTTCAGGGTCAGGATCAGGATCGAGGCCGACACCACCGCATTGGTTGTCGCCTGTCCCACGCCTTGCGCACCGCCCTTGGAATGATACCCGTGATAGCAGCC
>JAJZGK010000097.1 GCA_021798485.1 Pseudomonadota bacterium | reverse complement strand
TCGTTGGCCGGTATCCAGCGAGCATTGAGCGAGCGGCCAAGGCGGCGGATGCCGCCGCCCGGCGAGGGGCGATACAACCGGTCAATTTATTGGCCGGTTGGTATGAGGGACGCACATCAAACAGGGCAATCGGCTTCACCCGATTGCCCTGCCGCCGCGCCGGCTCTTTCTGGCCATAAGCGCTTCGAACTGATACAATTTTCGCGCAAAGATGTTATCTTGCCTTTCATCGCCACCGCTTCACCCATCGCCCGCACGAGAAAGCCCTGATCCGATGACAAGCAGCGCCAAGCCGATTACGATCAAGAAATATGCCAATCGCCGCTTGTACAATACGGCGACCAGCAGCTACGTCACGTTGGACCATCTGTGCCAGATGGTGAAAAACAACGAGGACTTCGTGGTCTACGACGCCAAATCGGGCGAGGACATCACCCGTTCGGTGCTGACCCAGATCATCGTGGAAGAGGAATCCAAGGGCGGGCAAAATCTGCTGCCCATCGGC
Source organism: Pseudomonadota bacterium (assembly GCA_021798485.1). Lineage (GTDB taxonomy): Bacteria > Pseudomonadota > Alphaproteobacteria > Rhodospirillales > Magnetospirillaceae > JAJZGK01. The sequence goes on along the minus strand of JAJZGK010000097.1, from coordinate 10,326 downwards.
TTTCTGCGCCAGCTGATCGGCTTTTACGGCGATTCCCTGGGCGGCCTGCTGCCGCGCTATCTGGAGGTCAGCATGCAGGCCTTCCAGCGCAACGAGGAGCAGATGCGCCAGTACATGCAGGGCCTGTTCCCCTTCAATCCGCTGGAAGAGCTGAACAAGCAGAATATGACCCTGTTCGAAAACGCCATGAAGATGTTCGCGCCCTTTTACGGCGCCGCCGGCAACCCGGCCGAAACCTCGCTGGCCGAATTCCAGAACCGCCTGAAAAATCTGCAGGAACAGATGCTGGGCCAGGGCAAGCCCAAGGCCTGAGGCCGCACAAGGGACCCCGGCGGCCCGCCGCCGGGGTTTAAGCCTTGGAGGGCAGGCGCACCACGGCGAACCAGTAATCCTCGATGGAGCGCATGGCGGCCAGAAAGCCGTCGAGATCCACCGGCTTGGTGACGAAGCTGTTGGCCCCGGCGCCGTAACAGTCGCGGATATCGCTGACCGCATCGGACGTGGTGAGGATCACCACCGGAATTTCCTTCAAGGCGGGATCGCCCTTCATCTCGGCCAGCACCTGACGGCCGTTGCGGCCCGGCATATTGAGATCGAGCAGCACCAGATCGGGGCGCGGCGCCGCCGCGAAGGCGCCGCGGGCATAGAGAAAATCCAGGGCCTGATCGCCGTTCGAGACGTGATGCACGTCGCTCACCACCTTGGAATCGCGGATGGCCGTCTTCGCCAGGTAGGCGTCGGCGGGATCGTCTTCCACCAGCAGGATCTGGAAATCGGCGCGCGCTGTCATCCTCACTCGTCCCGAGCCTTGGTTATCATGATACGGCTCTAGGCCGGTGTCCGGGCGCTGTGGCGCCAGTGATGTTCGATATTTTGCACGGCGGCGATGAAATCATCGATATCCACCGGCTTGGTGACAAAATCGTCGGCGCCCAGAGCCGCGCAGCTTTCCTTGTCGCGCTCGTATTCCGAGGTGGAGAACACCACCACCGGGATATCGCGGAAGCTGTCGTCGCCGCGGAAATGGCGCAGAAACTCGCGGCCGTTCATGCGCGGCATATTAAGGTCCAGCAGGATCAGTTCGGGCCGCGGCGCATCGAGATAGCGTTCGCCCTTGTGCTGCACGAAGGCCAGAGCCTCGGAGCCGTCGGTGACATGGTGCAGAATCGAGGTTTCCTGGCGATCGCGCAGGGCCAGACGCACCAGACAGGCATCGGCCGCCTCATCTTCGACCAGCAGGATATTGAACTGACCAGAGCTGTCACCCGTCATGACGTCCCCTCACGCGCCGCCACTCCCCCACAAACGTCTGGAGGTTATCATACTTTATTATAATTACCTGTCTTCCCCGTTTTCGCACCATGATTTTTTTAAAAATAGACACAATTTCGCAGACCGCAACGCAGCACCGCCCGGCGCCACCTCGCGGGAGAAATATCATTTTTTGTTTTATTTCAATAAATTAGACGCACTGCAACCGCATGTGCAGGCAGAACGCCCTTCCCCAGGGCGTTGTACTGCATGTGCAGGCAAATCTTAATAAATCGTTACACATGCGGTTCAGCCCTGCCGCCGATGCAACTGCATTTGCCGCCAATTTCTTTAAAATGCGATCTTGTTGCCGGGGAAACACCCCTGTCCGGCTAGTGCGCATCTACGGGCGCAGTTTCTCCACCCCGGCTGGGCGTCATCATAAAAACGAAGGGAATCAGTAGGATAAAAAGCGTTCCCAGCACGGCGAAGTCGTCGATGAAGCCCATCATCTGGGCCTGGCGCCCCACCTCGGCGGCAATTTGCCCCCAGGCCTGCCCACTGGCTTCGGATGCAGTTTTTCCGGTCAGGAGGAAGCGATGGCTGAGCGCCGACAGCCAGGTGGCCGTGGCCGGATTGGCCGACACCACATGGGAGGCCAGATAGGTCATATGCTCCTGGCTGCGGTGCGACAGGTAACTGATGGTCAGCGAGATGCCGAAGCTGCCGCCGAGATTGCGCGACATGTTGATCAGGGCCGAGGCCGAGGAACTATGCGCCCGCTCCAGCCCCACATAGGCCAGGGTGTTGATGGGAATGAACAGCAGCGCCAGCCCCATGGCCTGATAGATGCGGGCCAGCATGAAGTGGTTGTAATCGGTGGAAAGATCGAAGCCGGTCATATAGAAGAGCGCCCCGGCGGTCACCGCCAGTCCGGTGGCGATGATCCAGCGCGGATCCACCACCGACACCAGACGCCCCACCAGCGGCATCAGCAGCATGATGGAAAAACCGCCCGGCGTGATCACCAGCCCGGCCTCGGTGGCGGTATAGCCGAACAAACGCTGCACCAGGGCCGGCAGCAGCACCGTGCTGCCCAGCAGCACGAAGCCCAGCAGAAACATCAGCAGATTGGCCAGACCGAAGTTCCGCCTTTTCAACAAATCCAGATGCACGATGGGATCGTCCTGCCCCAGCTCCCACAGCACGAACGAAATCAGCGACACCAGCGAGGCGGCCGAACTCCAGAAGATGAAGGGCGAGGCGAACCAATCGTCCTGCTCGCCCCGGTCCAGCACCACCTGCAAAAGACCCAGCCCCAGGGCCAGCAGCAGAAAGCCCAGATAATCGATACGGATGCCGTCCGAGAGCTTGCGCTCCCGCGCCTCCACCATCTGCGGCGGATCCTCCACCATCATGGTCACCAGCCACGACAGCACCACCCCCACCGGCACGTTCAGCAAAAACACCCAGCGCCAGCTGGCGGTATCGGTGATCCAGCCGCCCAGGGTGGGGCCGATGGCCGGGGCGAACACCACCGACATGCCGTAAAGCGCAAAGGCCATGCCCCGTTGCCGGGCCGGAAAGGTATCGGCCAGAATGGCCTGGGCCGAGGGCTGCAGGCCGCCGCCGGTCAGCCCCTGCACGGCGCGGGCGGTGATCAGCAGCGCCAGGGTGGGGGCCAGGCCGCACAGCAGCGAGCTGACCGAGAACCCGGCGATGCAGGCCAGAAAGAAGCGTTTGCGCCCCATCACCGACGACAGCCAGCCCGAGATGGGCAGAACGATGGCGTTGGTCACCAGATAGGAGGTGAGCACCCAGGTGGATTCATCCTGCCCCGCCGACAGATCCCCGGCGATATGCTGCAGCGAGACATTGGCGATGGAGATGTCCAGCACCTCCATGAAGGCCGCCAGGGCCACCACCGGCGCCACCAGCCAGGGATTGATCCCGGCTTTGCTATGGCCTTTATCCTCGCTCATTTCGACGTCGGATCAAAGCCGACATCCACCACCGGCTCCACCGACATGCCCGGTGCCAGCCGGCGCAGGAAGGGATCGGAGGGATCGTCGAAGGTGATTTTCACCGGCACCCGCTGCACCACTTTCACGTAATTTCCGGTGGCGTTCTCGGTGGGCAGCAGCGCGAAGCGGGCGCCGCTGCCGGGCTGGATGCTGTCCACCCGCCCTTTGAAGACATGGCCGGGAAAGGCATCCACCGTGATGCGCGCCGGCTGGCCGCGTTCCATGCGGGTCAGCTGGGTTTCCTTGAAGTTGGCCACCACCCATTGCGGTTCTGTAACCAACTCGGTCAAGATCTGGCCTTTCTGCACCAGATCCCCCACCGCCACGGCGCGTTTGGCGATGCGCCCGGCCTGGGGTGCCGTCACATGGGTGTAGGAGAGGTTGAGCGCGGCCTGGCGCAAGGCCGCCTCGGCCTGCTCCAGCTGGGCCCGGGCCACCGCCAGCTGGGCCGCCTTCTGGGCCACCCGGGTGGGCGCCGCCTGGGCGTCGGTCAGCTTGGCGCGGGCCTGGGCGCGCTGGGCCTGGGCGGCCCGGGCCGCCAGTTCGGCCGCCTTCCAGCGCGCCTTCGAGGCGCGGGCATCGGCCAGGGCCTGCTCATAGCGCTGACGCGAGGCGAAGGTGGATTTCAATAACGCGTCGTAACGTTTGGCGTCGGCGGCGGCCCTCTCGGCCTCGGCTTCCGCCGCCACCGCCTGCTGCTCGGCCTCGGCCTGCTGCTCGCGGGACTGGATCAGGGCATGGCCGGCTCCGGCCAGGGCGGCGCCGCTGGTGGCCCGGGTCAGATCGAGATCGGCCTGGGCGGCCCCCACCTGGGCCCGGGCCACATCCACCGCCGCCCGCGCCGCATCGAAGGCGGCCTGGGTATCACGCCGGTCCAGATCCAGCAGCGGCTGGCCTTTGCGCACCCACTGATTATCGGTGAAATAGAGCGCCGCCACCGGCCCGCCCACCTGGGGCGCCACCTGCACCACATCGGCCTCGACAAAGGCGTCGTCGGTGTTTTCCTCGTTATGGGTCATCAGCCAGAAGCCGCCGCCGGCCAGCGCCGCCACCGCCAGCACCGCGCCGAAGATGCGGAAGCGGTGCGCCCGCCTTGCCTTGGCATCGCCGCCGTTCAGGGCCTTGTCCGAGTCCGGAACGGTGTCCGCCATCTGCCGTCTCCTGTCAGAAATACATCCTGCGGGAAGTGTAGCCCGCGGCGGCGCGATGGAAAAGGGTGCCGGGCCTTGATGCCGGAGATGACAGTGCCGAAATTCCGGGCTAAGGTCCGCACCTCATGTTCAGATCGCCCGTCATAAGCCGCGCCCGCGTCGCCTTCGCCCACGATACCGTGATGGCGGCGCTGTCCTTTCTGCTGTCCCTGTGGCTGCGCCTGGGCAGCCAGCAGCTGCGCGCCGACTGGACCCCCGGAAATCTGGCCCTGGCCACCGGCCTCTTCACCCTGACGGCGGCCACGGTGTTCCTGTCGCTGCGCCTTTACCGCGGCGTCTGGCGCTATGCCTCCACCACCGATCTCCTGGCCCTGACCCGCGCCGCCACCCTCACGGTGCTGATCTTCATTCCGGTGCTGTTCCTGTTCACCCGGCTGCACGATCTGCCGCGCTCGCTTTTGGGCATCAACTGGTTCGTGCTGCTGGCTTTGCTGGGCGGGCCGCGCTTCATCTACCGGGTTCTGCGCGACCGCCGCCTCGATCTCAAACTGGAACGCCAGCGCGAGGAAAGCGGCGCCCGCCGTATTCCGGTGCTGCTGGTGGGCTCGGGCGACGGCGCCGATCTTTTCATCCGCGCCACCCAGCAGGGCGATGTCCAGTACCGCGCCGTCGGCATCCTGACCGCCAAGAAGGCCCAGGTGGGGCAGGGCATGCACGGCGTGATCATTCTGGGCCTTTTCGACGCCCTGGAGGAGGTGGTGGCCGGCCTGGCCGCCAAAGGCCTGGCCCCGGAACGGCTGGTGCTGACCGAGGAGGATTTCGACGGCGGCCTGGTGCGCGATCTCTTCGACCGCGCCGACGCCCTGGGACTGCCCCTGGCCCGGCTGCCGCGCCTGACCGACCTCAAGGACGGCATGGCCGACCGCATGGAGATCAAGCCGGTGGCGGTGGAGGATCTGCTGGGCCGGCCGCAAACCGTGCTGGACCGCTCGGGCCTCACCGGCCTGATCGCCGGAAAACGGGTGCTGGTCACCGGCGCCGGCGGCTCCATCGGCTCGGAACTGGTGCGCCAGATCAGCGATTGCGGGCCCTCCCTGCTGCTGCTGGCCGAAGCCTCGGAATTCGCCCTTTACACCATCGATCAGGAACTGGGCCTGCGCCATCCCGGCCTGGCCCGGCTGCCGCTGATCGCCGATGTGCGCGACCGCGCCCGCATCACCGAGATCATGGCCGCCCACACGCCCGAGCTGGTGTTCCATGCCGCCGCCCTCAAGCACGTGCCCATGGTGGAGGGCAACCCGCTGGACGGCTGCCTGACCAACGCCGTGGGCACCCGCATCGTGGCCGATGCCTGCATCGCCCACCATGTGGCGCTGATGGTGCTGATCTCCACCGACAAGGCGGTCAATCCCACCAACGTCATGGGCGCCAGCAAACGCATGGCCGAACGCTATTGCCAGGCCATGGACATGGCCGGCGGCGGCACCCGCTTCGTCACCGTGCGCTTCGGCAATGTGCTGGGCTCCACCGGCTCGGTGGTGCCTTTGTTCCAGAAACAGCTGGCGGCGGGCGGGCCCATCACCGTAACCCACCCCGACATGACCCGCTATTTCATGACCATCCGCGAGGCGGTGGAACTGGTGCTGCAGGCGGCCACCTTAGGCATGCAGCAGGCCGCCCTCTATCAGGGCCGCATTTTCGTGCTGGATATGGGCGAGCCGGTGAAGATCGTGCATCTGGCGCGGCAGATGATCCGCCTGGCCGGCCTGCGCCCCGATCAGGATATCGCCATCACCTTCACCGGCCTGCGTCCCGGCGAAAAACTGTTCGAGGAAATCTTCCACGGCGCCGAGCCGCCGGTGCCCACCGGAGTGGGCGGCATCCTGGTGGCCGCCGTGCGCGCCAGCGATCAGGCCGCCATCGCCGCCGCGCTGGACCGCCTGGAACAGGCCTGCCGGAGCCGGGATTTCGCCGCCGCCATGACCAGCCTGCGCGCCCTGGTGCCCGAATATTCCGGCAACGCCGGGCGCGACATATAGCGCGCAAGCCACGCAATTTTTGCGCATTCCCCCCGATTACCCGGTTATCCCCCTCCCTCCACCGTGGCGATCGGCGGCCGATCGTGCTATATCCCCGGCGATCTTCCATCCTACCGCTGTCCTACCCATTGGGGATTACCATGGCCGAACCCGTTATTCGCCGCGCGCTCATTTCCGTTTCCGACAAATCCGGCTTGATCGACTTCGCCGCCTTCCTGGTGGCGCAGGGTGTCGAGCTTCTGTCCACCGGCGGCTCCGCCAAGGCCATCCGCGAGGCCGGCCTGCCGGTGAAGGACGTGTCGGAGCATACCGGTTTCCCCGAAATGCTGGATGGCCGCGTGAAGACCCTGCACCCCAAGGTGCATGGCGGGCTTCTGGGCATCCGCGGCAACGCCCGGCATGAACAGGCCATGGCCGCGCACGGCATCGCCCCCATCGATCTGCTGGTGGTCAATCTCTATCCCTTCGAGGCCACCGTGGCCAAGGGCGCGCCCTGGGACGACTGTATCGAGAATATCGATATCGGCGGCCCCGCCATGATCCGCGCCGCCGCCAAGAACCACGAGGACGTGGCCGTGGTGGTGGATACCGAGGACTACACCCTGGTCATGGACGAGATGCGCGCCCACGGCGGCGCCACCACCAAGGCCACCCGCGTCAAGCTGGCCGCCACCGCCTATGCCCGCACCGGCGCCTACGACGCCGCCATCTCGGGCTGGATGGCCGCCCAGATCGGCGACACCTTCCCCCGCCGCGTGGCGGTGGGCGCCGAACTGAAGCAGACCCTGCGCTACGGCGAAAACCCGCATCAGCAGGCCGCCCTTTACGTGACCGGCAAGGCCCGCCCCGGCGTGGCCACCGCCGAGCAGCTGCAGGGCAAGGAACTGTCGTTCAACAACATCAACGATACCGACGCCGCCTTCGAGCTGGTGTCGGAATTCGAAGAGCCCACCGTGGCCATCATCAAGCACGCCAATCCCTGCGGCGTGGCCTCCGGCGCCTCCATGAAGGAGGCCTATCTGAAGGCGTTGTCCTGTGATCCGGTCTCGGCCTTCGGCGGCATCATCGCCCTCAACCGGCCGCTGACCGCCGAAACCGCCGAGGAAATCTCCAAGCTGTTCACCGAGGTGGTGATCGCCCCCGACGCCGACGCCGACTCGCGCGCCATCTTCGCCAAGAAGAAGAACCTGCGCCTGCTGCTGACGCACGGCCTGGCCGATCCGGCCGAGCAGGCCATGACCCTGCGCACCATCGCCGGCGGCTATCTGCTGCAGGGCCGCGATTCCGGCCGGGTGTCCCTGGCCGATCTCAAGGTGGTGACCAAGCGCCAGCCCACCCGGCAGGAACTGCAGGATCTGCTGTTCGCCTTCCGCGTCTGCAAGCATGTGAAATCCAACGCCATCATCTATGTGAAGGACGGCGTTACCGTGGGCATCGGCGCCGGCCAGATGAGCCGGGTGGACAGCTCGCGCATCGCCGCCTGGAAAAGCCGCGAGGCCGCCGAGGCCGCCAAGCTGGACCAGCCCGGCACCGTCGGCTCGGTGGTGGCCTCCGATGCCTTCTTCCCCTTCGCCGACGGCCTGCTGGCGGCGGCGGATGCCGGCGCCACCGCCATCATCCAGCCCGGCGGCAGCATGCGCGACGCCGAGGTGATCGCCGCCGCCGATGAAAAGGGCCTGGCCATGGTCTTCACCGGCATGCGGCATTTCCGCCACTAAAGCCGATCAGGGGCGTCCGCCGGGCGCCCCTGATTTTTATCTGTCCCTCAGACGCCGGGCGCCGGGCGCCGGGCTCCGCCCAGCCTGGCTTTCCTCCGCTTGTGGGCTTTGCCCATCCGCAGCGATGCTGCGGACCGCCCTCCGGGCGTCGGCTGCCACGGCAGCTCCCCTCCTCCGCTCACGCTCCGTCGTCGCTGCGGGGCGCGAGGGTGCGCCAGTCACCGGCTGCGCCGGTTCCAAGTGCCGGGCCGTTTCCCTGTTGAACCGGAGCGGCGCCGGGGTCATGCTGGGGTCATGCCTGAGCTTCCCGAAGTGGAAACGGTGTGCCGTGGCGTGGCCCAAGCCCTGGAGGGACGCAAGATCGTCTCGGCCCAGATACGCCGCCCCGATCTGCGCCGCCCCTTTCCCCCCGATTTCGCCCGCCGCCTGAGCGGGCGCACCGTCACCGCCCTGTCGCGGCGGGCCAAATATATGTGCTGGCATCTCGACGATGGCTGGGTGGTGCTGTGCCATCTCGGCATGTCGGGCCGCATGCTGGTGGGCCGGGCCGACGATGCCCCTCCCGGCAAGCACGACCATGTGGTGATCGAGACCGATGACGGCGGCCGCGTCACCTTCAACGATGCCCGCCGCTTCGGCCTGATGGATCTGGTGGCCGCCGCCGACCTGGAACGCCATCCGCTGCTGGCCGCCCTCGGCCCCGAGCCCCTGGACGCCGCCTTTACCCCGGCGGTGCTGGCGGCGGCGCTGGCGGCGCGCAAAAGCCCCATCAAGGTGACGCTGCTGGATCAGACGGTGGTGGCCGGCATCGGCAACATCTATGCCAGCGAGGCGCTGTTCCGCGCCGGTCTGCACCCCGCCCGCCCCGCCGCCGGGTTAAGCGGCGCCGAGATCGGCGCCCTGGTGGCGGCCATCAAGGCGGTTCTGGCCGAGGCCATCGCCTCGGGCGGATCGTCGCTGCGCGAACACCGTCAACCCTCGGGCGAACTGGGCTGCTTCCAGCACGCCTTCGCCGTTTACGACCGCGAGGGCCGCCCCTGCCCCGGCTGCACCTGCAAGGAGGGCATCCGCCGCATCACCCAGGCGGGCCGCTCGACATATTATTGTGACAAGCGGCAAGTTTAAGTGACCTCAACCGGACGGTGATGATATGACAGAGTTCATGCTGCATCCGCGTCGTCCCTGCGCCGTTCTGGCGTCCTGCCTGTTTCTGGTTCTGGCCGCGCCGGCCTGGGCCGGCCAGGCCTATCTGTCGGAACTGGAGGATCTTCCCCTGGCCCCCGGCCTGGTGGAACATCCGGGCGGGGTGCTGTTCGACAGCCCCGGCGGCCGCATCATCGATGCCACCGCCGGCGGCGACACCACGGCGGCGGCGGTGGACGGCTTCTACCGCCAGACCCTGCCCGCTCTGGGCTGGGCCCGTCAGGCCGACGGCAGCTATCGGCGCGATACCGAGCGCCTGCGCATCACCGTGGACGGCGACCGCCGCCCGCTGGCGGTGCATTTCTCGGTCGAGCCGCGTTAACACAACAGAGTTCACACGAGGGGAGCCTTTCATGGTCTACGAAAACGTCATCGTCGAAACCAAGGGCCATGTCGGCCTGATCACCCTGAACCGCCCCAAGGCCCTGAACGCGCTTTCGAGCGCCCTGGTGGCCGAATTGGGCCAGGCCCTGGACGCCTTCGAGGCCGACGACGAGATCGGCGCCATCGTCATCACCGGCAGCGAGAAGGCTTTCGCCGCCGGCGCCGACATCAAGGAAATGTCCACCAAGAGCTTCACCGACTGCTATCTCGGCAATTTCATCACCAAGGGCTGGGAAGCGGTGACCAAGGTGCGCAAGCCGGTGATCGCCGCGGTGGCCGGCTTCGCCCTGGGCGGCGGCTGCGAAGTGGCCATGATGTGCGACTTCATCCTGGCCGGCGACAATGCCAAGTTCGGCCAGCCGGAAATCACCCTGGGCATCATTCCCGGTGCCGGCGGCACCCAGCGCCTGACCCGTTTCGTCGGCAAGTCCAAGGCCATGGAAATGGTGCTGACCGGCCGCCTGATCGATGCCGTCGAAGCCGAACGCTGCGGTCTGGTCAGCCGCGTGGTGCCCGCCGCCGAACTGCTGGACGAGGCCCTGTAGGTGGCCGAACG
>JAJZGK010000005.1:6668-40719 GCA_021798485.1 Pseudomonadota bacterium | reverse complement strand
CTCGTTGGCCGGTCTCCAGCGAGCCTTGAGCGAGCGGCCAAGGCGGCGGATGCCGCCGCCCGGCGAGGGACGATACAACCGGGCAATTCATTGGCCGGTTGGTATTAAAGACGGATACGGGTACTTGGCGCAGCCGGCTTGGCTGGAAAGGCTTCCATGCGGTTTCCCATTTTTCCTCTTTTTGGCCGTCAGGTGATTGCGTCCCCCTGGGACGACAGCGGGCCTGTCCGGGAAGAACTGTTCGGGGTCGAGCGGCTTGAGCAACATGCGAAAAGCCTCGCGGCGGCGCAACCCGTCACCGCCAAGCCCCCCGTCGTCGTGTCCCTGCATGCCCGACTTCAGGACAATGCGACGGTGCTGCTGGCCGCCTATCGCGCCAGCGCCGCCGAGATCGAGGGCGACCGCGGCGTTGTTCCGGCCGCCGAATGGCTGCTCGATAACTATCATATCGTCGAAGACCATATCCGCGAAATCCGCGAGGATCTCCCGCCGGGCTATTACCGTCAGCTTCCCAAATTGGCTGAAGGGCCGTTCGCCGGTTATCCCAGGGTTTTCGGCCTGGCCTGGGCCTTTGTCGCGCATACCGACAGCCACTTCGATCCCGAGATTTTGTGCCGGTTTGTCGCCGCCTATCAGGGCGTCGAGCCGCTGACCATCGGCGAGTTATGGGCGGTGGCGATCACCTTGCGCATCGTTCTGATCGAGAATTTGCGCCGCCTTGCCGACCAGATTTCCGCTGGTCGCGTGGCGCGGGCGGCGGCGGATGCGCTGGCCGATCGGCTGCTGGTGACCGGCCATGCCGGATCGGCCCTTGATGCGGATATTTCCACCCGCTCGACCGAGCCGCTGTCCCATTTGTTCGCCGCCCAGTTGGCCAAACGCCTGCGCGATCAGGACCTCCGGGTCATGCCGGCTTTGGGCTGGCTGGAAGACCGGCTGAAACTTCAAGGCACCTCCATCGATGCCGCGGTCCATGAGGCCCAGCAACGGCAGGGCGCCTCCAATGTCACCGTCCGCAATGTCATCACCAGCATGCGGCTGATCTCGGATATCGATTGGGCGGAATGGTTTGAAAGCGTCAGTCTGGTGGACGCGCGGCTGCGGGCGGCAAGCGCCTTCGCCACCATGGACTTTCCCACCCGCAATCTCTACCGCAGCGCCATCGAGCAACTGGCCCGGGGATCGAGCTTTTCGGAATTGCAGGTTGCCGATCAGGCGTTGCAGGCGTCGCGGCGGGCCCGGGGAGGCGAGGACCTGGTCGAGAGCGAACGTTTTGGCGATCCCGGCTACTCCCTGATCGCCGAGGGGCGGCGGGAGCTGGAGCGCAGCATCGAGTTTCGCCCTCCGCTGCGGCTTTGGATCAGCAGGGTCAATATCCGTCTGGGCATTGCCGGTTACATCGGGGCCATTCTGGGGGGCGCGCTGGCCTTGCTGGCGGGAGCCCTGTACCTGCTCGACGCGTCCGCCGCCTGGTTATGGTCCTTCGCCCTGGCGGGCTTTCTGCCGGCCAGCGAGGTGGCGACCGCCCTGGTCAACCGTTCCGTCACCTGGAGTTTCGGGGCGGTGATTCTGCCCGGACTCGAATTGGCCTCGGGGGTTCCGCCGTCGCTGCGCACCCTGATCGCCATCCCGACCCTGCTGACCGGCAAAGCCGATCTGTTGGAGCAGATCGAACGGCTGGAGGTGCATCATCTTGCCGGAGCCGGGGGCGATCTGGCCTTTGCGCTGCTGACCGATGGCCTTGATGCCGGGCAGGAGGTGGTGGCGGGCGATGCCGAACTGCTGGCCGTTGGCGCCGAGGCCATCGCCGAGTTGAACCGGCGCTATGGCCCCGGCCCCTGCGGCGACCGCTTTTTGTTGCTGCATCGCCGGCGTCAGTTCAATGGCGGTGAAAATAAATGGATGGGCTGGGAGCGCAAGCGCGGCAAACTTCATGAATTGAACCGGCTTTTGCGGGGGGCCACCGACACCAGCTTCACGACCGCCGACGGAGGCACGCCCAAGGTGCCGCCCGATGTTCGTTACGTCATTACCCTGGATGCCGATACCAGGCTGCCCCGGGATGCGGCGGTGCGGCTGATCGGCAAAATGGCCCACCCGCTGAACCGGGCCATCTTCAACGAGAACCGCACGCGCGTCATCACAGGCTATGCCATTCTGCAGCCGCGCGTGACGCCCGCTTTACCGGTGGGGACGGAGGGATCGTTCTATCAACGGGTCTTCTCCGGTCCCGGCGGCATGGACCCCTATGCGGCGGCGGTGTCCGACGTCTATCAGGATCTGTTCGGCGAAGGCTCCTATACCGGCAAGGGCATCTATGACGTGGATGCTTTCGAAACCGCTCTGGCGGGCCGCATTCCCGACAACGCCCTGCTGAGTCACGATCTGTTCGAGGGTGTTTTCGCCCGGGCGGGCCTGGCCTCGGATATCGAAGTGGTGGACGAGTTTCCCGCCCGCTATGACGTTGCCGCCAAGCGCCAGCACCGCTGGACGCGCGGCGACTGGCAATTGTTGCCGTGGATCTTCGGTCGGCGCGGCGTGCCGTCCATCGGCCGTTGGAAGATGCTGGATAATCTGCGCCGCTCGCTGCTGGCCCCCTTCACCCTGGCGGCCTTCGGCCTGTGTTTGCTGCGGCCTTTGCCATCGGCCGGACTGGCCTGCCTGCTGGTGTTGGCCACCATCGCCATTCCGGCCTTTCTGCCGGTCCTGCTGTCTCTCATCCCCCATCGCGGCGACCACCATGATCGCCACCATATCGTCGGCCTGCTGGGCGATTTGCGGCTGGCGGCGGTGCAGACGGCCTTGTCCACGGCCTTTCTGGCCGATCAGGCCTGGCGCATGATGGATGCCATCGTCAGAACCTTCGTCCGGCTGTTCATCACCCATTGGCATCTGCTGGAATGGACCACGGCGGCCCAATCCACCGGATGTCCCAGGTTGGATCTTGGCGGTTTCGCCCGGCAGATGCTGGGCGGCGGCGTGCTTGGACTGGCCGTTGCCGTCGGTGCCGTGAGCGCCGGAGCGGCCCCCTGGGTTCTGGCCCTGCCCTTTGCGGCGCTGTGGCTGAGCGGACCGGCCATTGCCCTGTGGGTCAGCCGCCCGCCGCCGGTGATCACCCGGCGCTTGATCCTTTCGGACCAACACGTCTTGGATCTGCGCCGCATTGCCCGGCGGACATGGCGCTTCTTCGAGACCCATGTGACGGCCGGCGACAATATGTTGCCGCCGGATAATTTTCAGGAGGATCCCCGGCTGGTCGTCGCCCATCGGACCTCGCCGACCAATATGGGGCTTTACCTGTTGTCGACCGTGGCCGCCCGGGATTTCGGCTGGACGGGACTGACCGAAACCGTCGAGCGGCTGGAGGCGACACTGGCCGCCATGCAGAAGCTGTCCCGGTTCAAGGGCCATTTCTTCAACTGGTATGACACGCAAACCCTGAGAACGCTGGATCCGCCCTATGTTTCCTCGGTTGACAGCGGCAATCTGGCGGGGCATCTGATCGCCCTGGCCAATGCCTGCGACGCCTGGAAGGCCGGTCCGTTCGTCGGCAACCTTCATGACGGCATGGGCGATGTCCTCAGTTTGGCCGCCGAATCGCTGGAGGGCGCCGCCGATGGCGGCGGCAGTCGGATCTGCGCCGTTCTGGAGGATATCAAAACCCTGCTGAAGGGGGCGCAAGCCCAGGACACCTCTTTGCCAGTCCTGAGGCGTCTGACGGAAAAGGCCGCAAAACTGATCGATGAGAGCGTTCCGGCGGGGGACCTGGACGGATGGCGGGACACGGCGTTCTGGATCTCGGCGCTGAGGACGCAGGTCGGCGAATATGTCCGCGATCAGCAGGCCGATCAAACCCTGTCGGCCCGGTTGGCCCGTCTGGCGGACATTGCCCGTGACATGGCGGTGGGCATGGATTTCGCCTTTCTGCTCGATCCGGAGCGCAAGCTTCTGTCCATTGGCTATTCCATGGCCGACAACACTCTCGATCCAAGCTGTTACGATTTGCTGGCCTCCGAAGCAAGGCTGGCCAGCCTGTTCGCCATTGCCAAGGGGGATGTCAGCACCAAACATTGGTTCCGGCTTGGGCGTCCCGCCACGCCCTTGGGCAACGGCTCGGCACTGATTTCCTGGTCCGGCTCCATGTTCGAATATTTGATGCCGTCGCTGGTGATGCGGGCACCCAAGGGCAGCCTGCTGGAGCAGACCACCCGTCTGGTGGTGGCGCGGCAACAGGAATACGGGCGGTCGCTGGGGGTGCCGTGGGGCGTTTCCGAATCCGCCTATAGCGCCAGAGACCTTGATCTGACCTACCAATATTCCAATTTCGGCATTCCTGGTCTGGGGCTGAAGCGCGGTCTTTCGGAAAATGTGGTGATTGCCCCCTATGCCACCGGATTGGCGGCCATGGTGGACCCGCAAGGGGCCTTGGAAAACTATGCCGCGCTTGCCGGGGTCGGTGCCTGGGGGCGCTATGGCTTTTACGAGGCTTTGGATTTCACCCGGTCGAGACTTCCCGATGATGAGACCGTGGCCATCGTCCGCAGTTACATGGCCCACCATCAGGGCATGACCATCGTCGCCTTGGCCAATACGCTGAACGGCGGTCTGATGCGGGAGCGTTTCCATCGCGAACCGATGATCCAGGCCTGCGAACTGCTGCTGCAGGAACGCACACCCCGTAATATCGGCATCCTGCATCCGCGTGCCGAAGAGGTGAAAGTCGCCGCCGTCGAGGCCCTGACCGACGCTCCGACGGTCCGCCACCTTATCGCCTCCGATCTCGAAGCGCCGGTCGCCCATCTGCTGTCCAACGGCAGCTATGCCGTCATGCTGACGGCCAGCGGCTCGGGATACAGCCGGTGGCGCGATTTGGCGATCACCCGCTGGCGGGAAGATGCGACCCGGGATCATTGGGGGACCTACATCTTTCTGCGGGATCGGCAAAGCGGTTCGCTTTGGTCCGTCAGCCAGCAGCCGATGATGGATGACGCGATTGAGTATTCCGTGCTGTTCGGCGAGGATCGCGCCGAATTCAGCCGCCGTGACGGTTCGCTGCTGTCCACCCTGGAGGTTCTGGTGTCGGGCGAGGCCGATGGCGAGGTGCGCCGCCTTTCCCTGACCAACAGCGGACGCCATGCCCGCGATATCGAAGTGACCTCCTATGCCGAACTGGTTCTGACGACGGCGGCCGCCGATGAAGCCCATCCGGCTTTTGCCAAGATGTTCGTCGAGACCTCGCATCTGGCCGAGTTTGGCGCTCTGATCGCCACCCGCCGCCCCCGCTCGCACGATGAGCCGCAGGTTTGGGCCGCCCACTTCGCCGTGGTGGAGGGGGAAATCGCCGCCGACCCGCAATATGAGACCGACCGCGCCCGTTTCCTGGGGCGGAGCCGCGGCATCGCCGACGCCTGGGCCATGCGGGACGGCCAGCCCTTGTCCAATACCGTCGGAACGGTCCTCGACCCCATCTTCTCGTTGCGGCGACGGGTCACGGTTCCGCCTGGTAAAACCGCCCGCGTCGCCTTTTGGACCGTTGTCGCCCCCTCCCGGGTCGAGTTGTTGGACCTGATCGACAAACATCATGAACGCAACGCCTTCGACCGGGCGAAAACTCTGGCCTGGACCCAGGCCCAGGTGCAGTTGCATCACCTGGACATCGAGGCGGAGGAAGCGGCGGATTTCCAGCGGCTGACCGCGCCGATCCTCTATGCCGAGCCGCGCTTCAGGGCCCCGGCGGCCATGATCCTGCGCGGCTGCGGCCCCCAATCGGGGCTGTGGTCCCAGAGCATCTCCGGCGACTTGCCGATCGTGCTTCTCTGTATCGACGATATCGAGGATATCGCCCAGGTCCGCCAAGTGTTGCGGGCGCACGAATATTGGCGGATGAAACGCCTCGCCGTCGATCTGGTGATCCTCAACGAGCATGCCGCGTCCTATGCCCAGGATTTGCAGATCGCCATCGAGACGGCGGTTCGCAGGAACCAGTCCTGGCCGCATGCCGATGCCGAGATGGTGAGGGGCGGGATCTATCCCCTGCGCGTCGATTTGCTGACGGGGGAAACCCGCGCCCTTTTGCAATCGATCGCCCGGGTGGTGCTGATCGCCCGCCGCGGCCCGATCAGCGACCAGTTGACCCGATTGTCCATGCCGGTTGTCCGCCCGCCGCCGGTCCGCCGCGTCAAACCGGCGGCTCCCTTGCCGCGCTCCTCGCCGGAGCGGCTGGGATTGGAACTCTTCAACGGTCTCGGCGGCTTCGGTCAGGATGGCCGGGAATATGTCATCCTCCTGACGGGGGCGGAGACCACGCCCGCGCCGTGGATCAACGTCATCGCCAATCCGAACTTCGGGTTTCAGGTGTCCGCCGAGGGCAGCGGGTACAGTTGGGCGGAAAACAGCCGTGACAATCAGTTGACGCCCTGGTCGAACGATCCCGTTCAGGACCCCGCCGGCGAGGCGATCTATCTCCGCGACGAAACCGATGGCACTCTCTGGAGCCCCACCGCGCAGCCCATCCGGGACGGGGGGAACTATGTCGCCCGCCACGGATTCGGCTATAGCCGCTTCGGCCATCAGGCCCATGAGGTGGCGTCGGATCTGCTGCAATATGTGTCCCTGACCGATCCCATCAAGATTTCCCGCTTAACCCTTCGCAATCTTTCAAACAGGCCGCGCCAGCTTTCGGTCACGGCGTATGCCGAGTGGGTTCTGGGCACGTCGCGCGGTGCCTCGGCTCCGTTCATCGTAACGCAAAAGGACCCGGCCACCGGGGCCCTGCTGGCGCACAATCCCTGGAACGTGAATATGCCCGGTCGTGTCGCCTTTGCCGACCTGGGCGGCAAACAGACGGCGTGGACGGCGGACCGCACCGAGTTCATCGGACGCAATGGCGATCTGTCCGCGCCCCGGGGGCTGAACAGGGGCGCGACGCTGTCCGGACTGACCGGAGCCGGACGGGACCCCTGCGCCGCGCTGCAAACCACCTTCAAATTGGGGGTCGGCGAGACGGTGGAGATCGTCTGGTTCCTGGGGCAATGCGGCACGGCCGAAGAGGCTTCGGCGCTGGTCGGCCGCTACCGTGAGATTGATCTCGACAGCGTTCTGCAAGGGGTGTCCGCGCATTGGACGGCGCTGCTGGGGGCGGTTCAGGTGAAAACGCCGGACCGGGCGATGAACATCATGCTGAACGGCTGGCTGCTGTATCAGACCATCGCCTGCCGGATCTGGGCGCGGTCGGCCTTTTATCAGGCCAGCGGCGCCTATGGTTTCCGCGACCAGCTTCAGGACGGCATGGCTCTGTCCTTCTGCCTGCCCCAGGAAACCCGCCGGCATCTTTTGCGGGCCGCCAGCCATCAGTTTATCGAAGGCGATGTCCTGCATTGGTGGCTGCCCCAAAACGGGCGCGGCATCCGCACGCGGATTTCCGACGACCGCGTCTGGCTGGCCTTCGCCACCGCCACCTATGTCATCAGTTCGGGAGATGCGGCCATTCTGGATGAACCCGTCGGATTCATCACCGGCAGCTCTCTGCGTCCCGGCGAACAGGACGCCTTTTTCCAACCCCGGACGGCTGAGGAAACCGCCTCGCTGTTCGAGCATTGCGCCCGCGCCCTTGATCAAGCCGTGTCCCGGGTCGGTCAACAGGGCTTGCCGCTGATGGGGGGAGGGGATTGGAACGACGGCATGAATCTGGTGGGAGCCGAGGGGCGGGGGGAAAGCGTCTGGCTGGGGTGGTTCCTGCTGCGCACCATTGCTCTTTTCTCTCCCCTGGCCCAGGACCGCGACTCCGGCCGCTGCCGCCGTTGGACCCGCTATGCCGAACGGCTGCGCAAGACGCTGGAGGCAACGGCTTGGGACGGCGAATGGTATCGCCGGGCCACCTATGACGACGGAACCTGGCTGGGATCGCGCCAGAGCGATGAATGCCGGATCGATTCCATCGCCCAATCCTGGGCGGTGCTGTCCGGGGCCGCCGACTCGATCCGTGCCGAAACGGCCATGGCCTCCCTGGATAAATGGCTGATCCGCCGCGACGATAAACTGGCGCTGTTATTCACGCCGCCGTTCAATGTGTCGCTCCATGATCCCGGCTATATCAAGGGCTATCCGCCGGGTTTGCGGGAAAATGGCGGCCAGTACAGCCATGCCGCCTGCTGGGCCGTTCTGGCCTTGGCGCAATCGGGCCACGGTGATCGCGCGGCGGAGCTGTTCTCTCTGCTGAACCCGATCAACCATGCCCGCACGGCTGGGGAGGTTGCGCGCTATAAGGTCGAACCCTATGTTCTGGCCGCCGATGTTTACTCTGTCCCCCCCCATGCCGGGCGGGGCGGATGGACCTGGTATACGGGAGCCGCCGGCTGGTTGTACCGTGCGGGCATCGAAGGCATTCTCGGCCTGCGCCGCGAGGGGGGGACGCTGATCGTCGCCCCTTGTCTTCCCTCGGCATGGCCCGGATTTGAAGCCACCGTCACCGTGGCCTCCACATGCTGCGACATCATCGTCTCCTCCCCGTCTTCGCGCTGCCGGGGGGTGACCCGGGCCTCGCTCGACGGCGTGGACCTTCCCGTCCCCGACGGTTCGGTTCATGTTCCTCTGACCGGAGGCCGCCACCGCCTGCAAATCGACATCTAGAAAGAAACCAGGTCAGGCGGCTTACCAGCAGTTTCATACCCGGTGGGTCCGCTCCGTCGGTGGCAACTGATACAGGACTCTGCGCCACAGCCCGTCCCTTAAGCCGTCTTGGCCGGGCTTGACCCGGCCATCCCTGTGGGGGGGAGACGCCGTCTTATGATGCGCGGGTCAAGCCCGCGTATGACGACAAGGGGGGAAGCCGCTCTGCGGACGACGACAAAAGGGCCTCGGCACCACAGTCCCTCCCTTAAGCCGTCTAGAAAGAAACCAGGTCAGGCGGCTTACCAGCAGTTTCATACCCGGTGGGTCCGCTCCGTCGGTGGCAACTGATACCGGCCCACCATTGAAGTGGCTCGTTGGCCGGTCTCCAGCGAGCCTTGAGCGAGCGGCCAAGGCTTTCGGCTGCCGCCGCCCGGCGAGGGACGATACAACCGGTCAATTCATTGGGCGGTTGGTATAAATCCGGCAGGCAAAAACGCCCGGACCGCCGGAGGTCCGGCGCCGGGCGCGGAATCTGGCAGCCTTAAAAAGGATCAGTGTTGCGGAACGTCTTCCGAGCCGTCGTCCCGCAGCGGGATGTCGGCATGGGATTCCACCTTGGACTTGTTCTTCGGCCAATAGGCCCACAGCACGATGGCGGTGAAGAACAGGACCACCCACACGGTCCACAGCGACCGCAAGGATTCCAGGGACCAACCCATCATGGGAAACACTCCTTGATCTTGATGGCGGAATCCCTCCGCCCGAAAACGCCGCATCATGGCAGCATTAGGGACAGAAGAACAGGACATCGTTGCGCCGCTGGATATGGCCGGTCTGCCAGGCGGCCAATCCCTGCCCCTGCGGCTTCATGGCCTTGCCGAAATAATAGCCCTGGCCGTAGCGCACATTATAAAGCCGCAGCAGGTTGGCCGTCTCCTGGCTTTCGATATGTTCGGCGATGGTGGCGATCTTCAGTTCGCGGCACAGATGGGCGATGGCGCGCAGGAACGGCAGGCTGGCGCCGGTTTCCACCGCTTCGCGCACGTAGCTGCCGTCGATCTTGACGTGATCCACCTTAAGGGCGCGCAGATAATGAAAGGCGGCGGCTCCGGCGCCGAAATCGTCCAGCCCCACCAGATTGCCGTGGCCGCGGATCTCCTGGATGACGCCGTTGACCACCTGCAGATCCTGGATGGCCGCCGATTCCGTCACCTCGAACATCAGCCGGCCCTTGAGGTCGGAGGCTTCGAGGATCATCCGCATCAGCCGCGCGGCGATGGCGGCGTTGGACAGCGAGCGGCCCGACAGATTGACGGCGAACTTGAGATTGGCATCGGCGCCCGGCCCCTGGCGCATGAAGGCGATGGCCCGGCCGAGGATGGCCAGATCAAGCTCGCCCACCAGGCCCAGATCCTCGGCGAAGGTGACGGTGCCGTAGGGCGACTGGTCGTCGCCGAAACGCACCAGCGCCTCGAAATGGTGCACGGCGCTGTTCCACAGATCGACGATGGGCTGGAAATGCAGGTCGAAATCGCCCCTTTCGATCATCGCGCGCACTTCGCGCATCCTGGCCACGGTGGGCGACAGGCGGCTGCCCGCCGATTTGGCCAGATCGGCCAGCGAGCCGCCGCCATCGGCGGTGAAGCGGTTCAGGGTGTACAGCAGGGCGTTGGTGGCCTCTTCCACCGAGATGTCGTCGCCGCCCAGGGGAATACTGGCCGACTGCGGCGTCAGGTTCAGTTTGCCGCCGGTCAGCGATTGGGCCAGATCGATGATTTTTGTCTGGATCTCCTCGGCCGAGACATCCTCGCCGTGGATGACGCCATAGCGGTTCTGACCGAAATCGGCGGCGCTTTCGCCGCCCAGCGAGCACTCCTGCAACTGTTCGGTGAAGCGGCCGATGAAGCGGGCCGAGCCTTCGGTGCCCAGGCTTTGGCGCAGATCGGCGATTTCGGGGATATCCAGCAGGGTCAGCTGCACCGCTTCGCCGGCGCCGTCGGGATTTTCCCGCAGCACGGTGCGGGCCATCCTTTCCAGCCCGTCCTTGTTCAGCAGGCCGTCGGGGCGGCGGGGCAGGGTGCCGGCCAGGGTGCCGCTGTGGGCCAGGGCCAGCAGCAGGGTCTCGGCGCGGTCGGGGTGGAGATAGCCGCTGACCGAGACCGGCGCCTCGGCCCCGTTTGGGGTAAGGGCGCTCAGCAGCACATGGCGCACGCGCTTCCCCGCCGCCATGCGGCGCAGGGCATTGGCGAGGCGGGCCCGATCGGCCGGGCGGATCAGCGCCTCCAGCCTGTCTTGCGGCAGCAGACGGGCGGGGCGGCCCACCAGCGACATGGCGGCGCCGATGGCGAAGAGGATCTGCCCGTCCAGGGTGGTTTCCAAAAGCAGATCGGCCGAGGCGAAGGCGAAGGCCACATAGGTTTTGGCCGAGCGCGGCAGATCGGGGCCGCGGCCATCGGGTGCTCCCGGCGGGGGCGTTTCGGCAGTGTTTGGCTCGCCCATGCTTTAAGACCGCTCCCCTGGATCCACCTGCGCGATCATAGGCCGCTCACCGGCCCCTGGCAACGGGGCTGGCCTGCCGGGCAAGGCCGGGGTATGCTGCTCCGTCTTGCCTGAAACCGAAGGGTTGTTTCCGTCAATGTCTGCGCAAAAGACCAGGCCGGAGGCATCGGGGGTCGGCATCCGCAATCCGGGGCGCCGCAACCAAAGGGTGTGCGTGATCGATGCCAACCCCAAGTTCCGCGCCGAGGTGGCCTCGGCGCTGCTGTCCTTCTACGAGGTGTCGGAACTGTGGGAACAGGGCGCCGCCCTGGAGGCCATCGCCTTCGATCCGCCCGCCGCCATCATCCTGGATGAAAACGTGACGCCGCGCGGCGGGCTGCCGCTGCTGCGCGAGATCTGCTGCGTGCCCGAGCTCGACCGTATTCCCGTCATCTGCACCGCCGCTCCGGAGCGGCGCGCCTTCCTGGCCGATGCCGCCCTGCTGGGGGTGCGCACCACCCTGACCAAGCCCTTCCGCCGCAGCCTGCTGCTGGCCGCGCTGTCGGCCGAGATCAACGGCAAGATCGAACGCAACTGGATCAAGATCGAGCCGGTGCAGCGGGCGGCGCTGCAAAAGACCACGGCGCTGTTCAACAGCATCGCCGACGCCATCGGCAGCGGCGAAAGCATGCCCTACGAAACCCTGCGCGCCGCCTGCGAGCCGCTGCTGCAGGCCATCGCCTCGGGGAACTACAGCCGCATTCTCGACGGCGTGCGCGATCACGACAACTACACCTATGTGCATTCGCTGCGGGTGGCGGTGTTCCTGTCGGTGCTGGGCCATGCCATCGGCCTGCGCGACCGCGATCTGTCGATTCTGGCCACCGGGGGCATGATCCACGATATCGGCAAGCTGTCGGTGCCGTCGCATATCCTCAACAAATCCGGCCGCCTGACCGACGAGGAATGGGCGATCATGCAGGGCCACGTGCCCCCCGCCGAGCGGTTCTTGCATCTGGTGCCCGATCTGCAGCGCGGCGCCCTGATCATCGCCACCCAGCATCACGAGAAGCTGGACGGTTCGGGCTATCCGCACGGCCTCAAGGGAGCGGAGCTGGACGATCTGACCCGCATGGCCAACATCGTCGATATCTTCTGCGCCCTCACCGACTGGCGCCCCTACAAGGAGGCGCTGGACCCGGAGCATGCCTTCTTCATCATGCGCCAGCAGCCCGCGCAGCTGGATCAGGGCCTGATGAAGGTGTTCCGCGAGGTGCTACTCGATACCGCCCGCAGGGGCTGAGGCCGGGCCGGGCCAGCCGCCGCCCAGGGCCACGGCCAGGGCGGCGCTGGCGGCCAGACGTTCCTCCTGGATCGAGAGCGCGGTCTGGCGCGCCGACAGGGCGGCGGCCTGGGCGGTGATCACCGTGGTATAGGGCTGGGTGCCGGCGCGGTACTGGTTCAGGGCCAGCCGTTCCGACAGGGTGGCGCTGTTCACCGCCCGCTGCTGGGCCTGGGCCTGCTCGGCCTCGCGGCCCAGGGCGGCCAGAGCATCCTCCACCTGCTGGAAGGCGGTCAGCACGGTCTGGCGGTAGCTGGCGATGGTGCCGTCGTAGGCGGCGCGGGCCTCGGCCACCTGGGCGGCGCGCAGGCCGCCGTCGAACAGGGTATCGCCGACTCCCGGCCCCAGCGACCACACCGAATGCGAGGCCCGCAGCAGAGTGTCGAGGGCGGTACCGGCGAAGCCATACGAGGCCGACAGGGTGAGATCGGGGTAATAGGCGGCCTCGGCCACGCCGATCTCGGCATTGGCGGCGGCCATGCGCCGCTCGGCGGCGGCGATGTCGGGACGGCGTTCCAGCAGGCGCGACGGCAGCCCCACCGGCAGCGACGGCACCACGGGCACCTGGGCGGCGGCGGCCAGGGTGAAATCGGCCGGGGCCTGGCCCACCAGCACGGCGATGGCATGTTCCAGCTGGGCGCGGCTCACCCCCACGGCGATGGCCTGGGCCTGGGTGGCCTTCAGCTGGGTCTCGGCCTGGGCCACGTCGCCCTGGGCCGCCACTCCGGCGGCATACTGGTTGCGGACGATCTCCAGGCTGCGGGCATAGGCGGCCACGGTGGCGTCGAGCAGGCGCTGCTGCTGGTCGGCGGCGCGCAAGGCGAAATAATCGGTGGCCAGGGCGGATTGCTCGGCCAGGCGGGCGGCGGCCAGATCGCCGGCGCTGGCCTGGGCCGAGGCCTCGGCGTTCTCGGCGGCGCGGCGCACCTTGCCCCAGAGATCGGGAACCCAGCTGGCGCTCAAGGCGGCGCTGCTGGTGGTGGAAAACAGCGGCTGCCCGGTGCTGTCGGTGCGGCTGCGGCTCTTTGAGGCATCGGCGCCGAGCGTGGGGAAGAAGCCGGCGCGGGCGGCGTCGGCGGCGGCCAGGGCCTGGCGCCAGGCCGCTTCGGATTCCTTGACGGTCTGGTTCGAGACCGCGACCTTCGCCTCCAGGGCCGAGAGCGCCGGATCGTGGTAGAGCGCCCACCAGGCGGTGCCGTCCACGGTCTGCGGCGCGGCCCGTTTCCAGCCGTCCAGCTCCTTGAAATGGGCCGGAACCGGCGCCGCCGGGCGCTGATAATCGGGGCCGACGGCGCAGCCGGCCAGCAGCAGGGCCAGGCCGGCGGAGAGGACGGCCGGGAAGAGGGGCTTAAGCATCATGGCTCTCCTGCCGGGGCGTGCGTCCGGCCCATTGGCGGAAGCGGTCGAGGTAAAGATAGACCACCGGCGTGGTGTAAAGGGTGAGCATCTGGCTGACGATGAGGCCGCCGACGATGGCGATGCCCAGGGGGCGGCGCATCTCGGCGCCCTCGCCCCGGCCCAGGGCCAGGGGCAGGGCGCCCAGGAGGGCCACCATGGTGGTCATCATGATGGGGCGGAAGCGCAGCAGGCAGGCCTGGTGGATGGCCTGGCGCGGCGTCAGGCCCTGGTTGCGCTGGGCGTCGAGGGCGACGTCGATCATCATGATGGCGTTCTTCTTCACGATGCCGATCAGCAGGATCACCCCGATCAGGGCGATGATGGTAAAATCGGTATGGCACAGCAGCAGGGCCAGCACCGCCCCCACCCCGGCCGAAGGCAGGGTGGAGAGGATGGTGACGGGATGGATATAGCTCTCGTAGAGGATGCCCAGCACGATATAGACCGCCAGCAGCGCCGCCAGGATCAGCAGCGGTTCGTTGCTTAACGACGACTGGAAGGCCTTGGCGGTGCCCTGGAAGCTGCCATGCACGCCGGGCGGCACGCCGATGCGGACCATGGTGGCGCCGATGGCGGCCACGGCGTCGTTCAGCGATACCCCCAGCGGCAGGTTGAAGGAAAGGGTGCTGGCGGCGAAATGGCCCTGGTGGTTGACGGCCAGCGGCGTGGTGCCGGGGCCGAAATGGCTGAAGGCGGCCAGCGGCACCATGGTTTCCGCCGCGGTGCTGACCGAGGCCCCGGCCGAGGCGGTGCCGTGCCCGGTGTTGGCCAGGGCGTTGGAGCTTTGATTGCGGGCGGAATCGGCGGCCACGCTGGCGGCGCTGCTGCCGGCGCCCCGGAGGACGGTGGTGCCGGCCACGGCGTTGGTGCTCTGGGTACCGCTGGGCAGCTGGGCCGAGGTGCTGACATAGAGCCGTTTCAGGCTGTCGGGGTTTTGCCAGTAGCGCGGCGCCACCTCCATGACCACGTGATACTGGTTGAGGGCGTTGTAGATCACCGAAACCTGACGCTGGCCGAAGGCGTCGTAGAGGGTGTTGTCGATCTGGCTGACCTCCAGCCCCAGCCGCGAGGCGGTGGCGCGGTCCACGGTGATCTCGGTCTCGAGGCCGGTATCCTGCTGGTCGGAATTGACATCGGCCAGCTGCGGCACATGCCGCAGCGCCTCGGTCAGGCGCGGCGCCCAGGTTTGCAGATCGGCCAGGCTGTCGGCCTCCAGGGTGTACTGGAATTCGGCCGGGCTGGGCCGCCCGCCCATGCGGATATCCTGGGCGGCCTGCAGGAACAGCGAGGCCCCCGGCACATGCGACAGCTTGCGGCGCAGCCGGGCGATGACCTGATCCGCCGACATCCGGCGTTCGGCCAGCGGTTTCAGGGCGATGAACAGGCGGCCGGAATTGGTCTGGCTGCCGCCGGTGAAGCCCACCACGCTGGCCACCGCCGGGTCGTTCTTGACGATGGTGGTGAACTTCACCAGCTTTTCGCGCATCAGCTGGAAGGAGATGCTCTGATCGGCGACGATGCCGCCCATGATGCGGCCGGTATCCTGCTGCGGGAAGAAGCCCTTGGGCACCACGGCGAACAGATAGATGTTGAGCCCCACCGTGGCCAGCAGGATCAGCATGGTCAGGCGGGTATGGCGGAGCGCCGCCTCCAGGCTGCGCCGGTAGCCCGCCTGCAAGGCCTCGAACCAGCGTTCGCTGAAGCGGTGGATGCGGCCTTGTCCCT
The DNA here is from genome assembly GCA_021798485.1 of Pseudomonadota bacterium. GTDB lineage: Bacteria > Pseudomonadota > Alphaproteobacteria > Rhodospirillales > Magnetospirillaceae > JAJZGK01. The sequence goes on along the minus strand of JAJZGK010000005.1, from coordinate 25,166 downwards.
GCTCTTGCGGGCGGCGCAGCAGGCGGGCGCACATCATCGGCGTGGTGGTCAGCGAGACCAGCAGCGACACCAGGATGGCCACCGACAGGGTGACGGCGAATTCGCGGAACAGCCGCCCGACGATGCCGCCCATCAGCAGGATGGGGGTGAAGACGGCGATCAGCGACAGGCTCATGGACAGTACGGTGAAGCCCACCTCGCGGGCGCCCCGCAGGGCGGCCTGGCGGCGCGGCATGCCGGCCTCGATATGGCGCATGATGTTTTCCAGCACCACGATGGCGTCGTCCACCACGAAGCCGGTGCCGATGGTCAGGGCCATCAGCGACAGATTGTCCAGGCTGTAGTCCAGCAGATACATCACGGCGAAGGTGCCGATCAGCGACACCGGCACCGCCACGCCGGGAATGAAGGTGGCGCGTCCGTCGCGCAGGAACAGGAACACCACCAGGATCACCAGCGACACCGAGATCAGCAGGGTCTGCTCCACATCGCGCAGCGAGGCGCGGATGGTGGAGGTGCGCTCCATGGCCACCGAAAGGGTGATGGCGGCGGGGATGGAGGCGCGCAGCTGCGGCAGGGCGTCCTCCACGTTCCGCACCGTCTGGATGATGTTGGCCCCCGGCTCGCGGAACAGGATCACCAGCACGGCGGGCTTGCCGTTGGCGAGGCCCTGGTTGCGCAGATCCTCCACCGAATCCTCGACGTCGGCCACGTCGGAGAGGCGCACCGGCGCCTTGTCGCGGTAGGCGATGACCATGTGGCGGTACTGATCGGCGTGGCTGGCCTGATCGTTGGTGTAGATCTGCAGGTGGCGCCCGTTCACCTCGATGGCGCCCTTGGGGCTGTTGGCGTTGGCCGAGGCCAGGGCGGCCCGCACGTCCTCCAGGCCGATGCCGTATTTGAACAGGGCGTTGGGGTTGATCTCCACCCGCACCGCGGGCAGCGAGCTGCCGCCCACCAGCACCTGGCCGATGCCGTTCACCTGCGACAGTTTCTGTTCCAGCACGGTGGCGGCGGAATCGTAAAGCTGGCCGGCGGTCAGGCTGTCGGAGGTCAGGGCCAGCACCATGATGGGGGCGTCGGCCGGGTTGACCTTGCGGTAGGTGGGATTGCTGCGCAGGCTGGTGGGCAGATCGGCGCGGGCGGCGTTGATGGCGGCCTGCACGTCGCGGGCGGCGCCGTCGATATCGCGGTCGAGGCCGAACTGCAGGATGACGCTGGTCGAGCCCAGCGAACTCGATGAGGTCATCTCGGTGACGTCGGCGATCTGGCCCAGATGGCGCTCCAGCGGCGTGGCGACGCTGGTGGCCATGGTGTCGGGGCTGGCGCCCGGCATGTTGGCCATCACCAGGATGGTGGGGAAATCCACCTGGGGCAGCGGCGACACCGGCAGCAGGAAGAAGGCCACCACCCCCAGCAGCGCCACCCCCAGGGTCAGCAGGGTGGTGGCGACCGGCCGGGCGATGAACGGGGCCGAGATGCGCATGTTACGCCTCGGCGTCGCTGGGATCGCGCCGTCCGCCCAGGCGGTCGCGCAGGCGGCGGGTCAGGGCGTCGAAGGCCAGATAGATCACCGGGGTGGTGAACAGGGTCAGGAGCTGGCTGACGATGAGGCCGCCGACGATGCTCACGCCCAAAGGCCGGCGCAGCTCCGAGCCGGTGCCGCTGCCCAGCATCAGCGGCAGGGCCCCCAGCAGGGCGGCCATGGTGGTCATCAGAATGGGGCGGAAGCGCAGCAGGCAGGCCTGATAGATGGCCTCGCGCGGGGATTTGCCCTCGCCGCGTTCGGCGTCAAGGGCGAAATCCACCATCATGATGGCGTTCTTCTTGACGATGCCGATCAGCAGAATGATGCCGATAATGCCGATGATGCCGAGATCCATGCGCATGGTCATCAGGGCCAGCAGCGCCCCCACCCCGGCCGAGGGCAGGGTGGAGAGGATGGTGACGGGATGGATGTAGCTTTCGTAGAGCACGCCCAGCACGATGTACATGGTGACCACGGCGGCCAGGATCAGCAGCAGTTCGTTGGCCAGCGACGACTGGAAGGCCATGGCGGCGCCCTGGAACACGGTGATCAGGCTGCCGGGCGGGGCCAGCTCGGCCTCGGCGACCTTGATGGCGTTCACCGCCGCGCCCAGCGAGGTGCCGGCGGCCAGATTGAAGGAGACGGAGGCGGCGGGAAACTGCCCCAGATGATTGATCTGCAGCGGCGCCGGGCGCAGGCCGACCTTGACGATGGCCGACAGCGGCACCTGGCCGCCGCCGGACGAGGGCAGATAGAGGCTGCCCAGGCTGGCCAGGGTTTCCTGCTGGTCGGGGCGGGCCTCCAGGATCACCCGGTACTGGTTCGACTGGGTGAAGATGGTGGAGACGATGCGCTGGCCGAAGGCGTCGTAAAGGGCGTTGTCCACCGTGGCCGGGGTGATGCCGAAGCGGCCGGCGGTATCGCGGTCGATATCGATATAAACCGCCTCGCCCTGGTCCTGGGCGTTGGAGGAAACGTCGGCCAGGGCCGGCTCCTGGCGCAGGCGGCGCACCAGCTTCGGCACCCAGGCCGCCAGTTCGGCGGGGTCGGCGTCTTCCAGCATGAACTGGTACTGGGTGCGGCTGACGGCGGAATCGAGGGTCAGATCCTGCACCGGCTGCATGTAAAGGCGGATGCCGGGCAGATCGGCGGTTTCGGCCTGCAGGCGGCGGATGACGGCGCTGGCGTCGGCGGCGCGGCGGTCGCGCGGCACCAGGTTGATCAGCATGCGCCCGGTGTTCAAGGTGGTGTTGGCGCCGTCGACGCCGATATAGGACGACAGATCGGCCACATCCTTGTCCTGCATGATCAGGGCGGCCAGGGCCTGCTGGCGCCGGGCCATGGCCTTGAAGGAGATGGATTGCGGCGCTTCGGTCACCGCCTCGATCAGGCCGGTATCCTGCACCGGGAAGAAGCCCTTGGGGATCCAGACATAAAGCGCCGCCGTCAGGGCCAGGGTGGCCAGCGCCACGCTTAAGGTCAGGCGGGCATGGTCCAGCACCCAGGACAGCAGGCGGCCGTAGGCGGCGATCAGGGCATCGAAGCGGCGCTGCGCCCAGCGGTTGACCGCCAGCTCCTCGGCCGGCTGGTGATGGCGCAGCAGCTTGGCGCACAGCATGGGCACCAGGGTGAGCGACACCACGGCGGAAATGAGGATGGTCACCGCCAGGGTGACGGCGAATTCGCGGAACAGCCGCCCCACCACGTCGCCCATGAACAGCAGCGGGATCAGCACGGCGATCAGCGAGATGGTGAGCGAGACGATGGTGAAGCCGATCTGCTGCGATCCCTTCAGGGTGGCTTGCAACGGGCTGTCGCCGGCCTCGATGAAGCGGGCGATGTTCTCGATCATGACGATGGCGTCGTCCACCACGAAGCCGGTGGCGATGGTCAGGGCCATCAGCGACAGATTGTTGACGGAAAAGCCGGCCAGATACATCACCGCGAAGGTGCCCACCAGCGACAGCGGCACCGACAGGCTGGGGATGAGGGTGGCGGGGATGTTGCGCAGGAACAGGAAGATCACCAGCACCACCAGGGCCACCGCCAGCCCCAGCTCGAACTCCACATCGGCCACCGAGGCGCGGATGGTGGCGGTGCGGTCGGCGATCACCGACACCTTGACCGAGGCCGGCAGGGCGGCGGTCATGGCCGGCAGCATCTTTTTGATGGTATCCACCACCTGGATGACATTGGCGCCGGGCTGGCGCTGGATGTTGAGGATGATGGCCGGGGTGACGTTCATCCAGGCCGCCAGCTTGCTGTTTTCGGCGCCGTCCACCACCCGGGCCACGTCGGAAAGCCGCACCGGCGCCCCGTTCTTGTAGGCGACGACGATGGCGTTGTAGTCCTTGGCCTCCTTCAGCTGGTCGTTGGCGTTGATGGAATAAGAGCGCATGGGGCCGTCGAAACTGCCCTTGGGGATATTGACGTTGGCATTGGCGATGGTGGTGCGCAGATCGTCGATATTGAGGCCGTAGGCGGCCAGGGCCTGCGGATTGGCCTGAATGCGGACCGCCGGACGTTCGCCGCCGCCGATGCTGACCAGGCCGACGCCGGGCAGCTGCGAGATCTTCTGGGCCAGGCGGGTGTCGGCCAGATCCTCCACCTGGGGCAGCGGCATGGATCTGGCGGTGACGGCCAGGGTCAGCACCGGCGCGTCGGCGGGGTTGACCTTGGCGTAGATGGGCGGCGCCGGCAGATCCGAGGGCAGCAGATTGCCGGCGGCGTTGATGGCGGCCTGCACCTCCTGCTCGGCCACGTCCAGGCTGAGATTGAGGCCGAACTGCAGGGTGATCTGCGAGGCCCCGGCCGAACTGGTGGAGGACATCTGCGCCAGGCTGGGCATTTCGCCGAACTGCCGTTCCAGCGGCGCCGTCACCGACGAGGTCATCACCTCGGGGCTGGCGCCGGGATAGAAGGTTTGCACCTGGATGGTGGGGTAATCCACCTCGGGCAGGGCCGACAGCGGCAGGAAGCGGAAGGCCACCGCGCCCACCAGCAGGATCGAGGCCATCAGCAGCGAGGTGGCGATGGGCCGCAGAACGAACGGGCGGGAAATGTTCATGACGGAGCGCGCTCCTGCCGGCGGCGGTTACGACCGGGCCTTAATGGTGGGGGGCGGCGGCCGCCGCCGGTTTGGCGGCGGGCAGATCCTCGCTCAAGGGATGGGGGGCCACCTTGCTGCCCTCGCGCAGGCGGTCGGTGCCGTCCACCACCAGCCGCTCGCCGGGGGTCAGGCCTTTCAGCACCGCCACCCGCTCGCCCGCCGCCGGGCCCAGGGTAACGGGGCGCATGGTCACGGTCTCGTCGGCCTTCACCACATAAACGAAGGTGCCGTCCACGCCGCGCTGCACGCCGGCGGCGGGGATGACGGTGACGCCTTCCAGGGTGTCGAGATGCAGCACCACATTGACGAACTGCTGCGGGAACAGGGCTTCCTCGCTGTTGCCGAACAGGGCGCGCAGCTTGACGGTGCCGGTGGTGCTGTCGATCTGGTTGTCCAGGGTGTCCAGGGTGCCGTCGGCCAGTTTCACGCTCTGGGCGCGGTCGAAGGCCTCCACCGCCAGCCTGGCCCCGGCGCGCAGGCGCCGCGTCACCGCCGGCAGATCGTCCTCGGGCAGGGTGAAGACCACGCTGATGGGCTGCTCCTGGGTGATCACCACGATGCCGTTGCTGTCGCTGGTCTGCACATAATTGCCCTGGTCCACCTGCCGCAGCCCCACCCGGCCCGAAACCGGGGCGGTGATGTGGCAGTAGACGAGATTGAGGCGGGCGGTATCCACCTGGGCCTGATCGGTGGCCACGGCGCCCAGATACTGATCCACCAGCGAACGCTGGGTGTCGAGCTGCTGGCGGGCGATGGAGTCCTGGGCCACCAGGGTCTGATAGCGGGTCAGATCGAGGCGGGCCTCGCGCAGCAGCGCCTGATCCTTGGCCAGCTGGCCGCGATACTGTTCCAACTGGGCCTGATAGGGGCGGGGATCGATCTGGGCCAGGAAATCGCCGGCCTTCACGCTCTGCCCTTCCTTGAAGGCGATGCGGGTGAGCTGCCCGGCGATCTGGGTTTTCACCGTGACCGTGGCCAGCGGCGTGACGGTGCCGAGCTCGTTCAGCACCTGGGGAATGTCGCCGCGTTCGGCGGTGGCCACCACCACCGGCGTGGTGCCGCCGCCGAAGTGGGGGCGTCCGCTTTCCTTGCCGCTGGAATGGGTCAGCGCATAAACCCCGGCGCCCAGGGCGGCGACGACGGCCAGGGGCAGGATCAGACGCAGACGGGAGAACGCGGCGGCGGGCGGAGCGGAGGTCATGACAGGGTCCGTATGGGCATGGGGGCGTTCAGGCTTATACGCCGGAAACGCTGCCGGCTTACGCTCTTTTTCTGTGAAAACGCTTAAATATCGGACCTCCAGACCAGAGCGCCGTGGGCAGGTTGTCATCGGCGCGGTGGCGCGGCCGGACGGGGGGGAACGCCGACGAACGCCGACAGCCCCAGATGAACGCGGATGGATTTTTTCTTCATCCGCATCATCGGTGGCCGCGCCAGCGGCCTCTCTGTTCATCCGTGTTGCTCTTAAAACCTTGCCGAGGGTCAGAAGCCGGGAGGCGTTCCCTCGTCCTTGCGGCCCTGATCTCCAAGAACCGCGTTCTGTGCGGGGCAGGGCGTCACAAATGTGAATCGAAATTCACCATATGGCGGATTTCCCGGCGGCTTCTCCACTCCTGATGCTTAAGGCATGCGAAACTGCATGGGTGCGTTGCGATTTTGCAACAGGCTGTCACAAAATGGTGATGCGGCCGCCGGAAGACCGAGTCAGCGCTGGTCAAGCCTGTGCGAAAAGTCATAATCGGTTTCGTCAACCGCCCGTCAATGGCGGGCAAACGAAATGCGCTCAAGGGGTGAGCGCATGAACTGGGAGGAATTTTGATGAAGAAGCTGACTTGTGTCGCTTTGGCCGCTCTGGGTGTTGCCATCGCCGCCGGCTCCGCCAGCGCCGAAGAACTGTGGGATCCCCATCTGCGTGGCGTGGACGAAGGTCTGGCCGCCGGCGCCCTGCCGCCGCCCGGCGTCTACGGCATTCTGGACAACTACTGGGCCGGCTATTCCCAGTACAACTCCTCGGGCCACAAGACCGGTGCGCATCTGGACGCCCTGATCGAAATTCCGATCGTGCTGTGGAACCCCGGCATCAAGGTTCTGGGCGCCGACTACGCCATGGCCATTGCCCAGGCCGGCGACTACACCAACTTCAAATCGGCTAATAATGCCGGTCTGAGCAACAATGCTCACTGGGGCACCTTCAATACCATCCTGGTCCCCGGCATCCTGTCCTGGAGCCTGCCGAACGATCTGCATGTCAAGACCGGCCTGACCATTTATATGGACGACGCCAGCTCGTCGCCCAACAGCCCGCCCAACGGCGGCGGTGTGGGTGCCGGCAACGGCTACTGGTCGGTGGAGCCTGATTTCGGCATCAGCTGGCTGCATGACGGCTGGAATGTGTCGGCCGACATGCAATATGTCTACAACTTTGCCGACAGCAGCTATCAGGTCAAGAATCCCAATACGAACATTGTGGGTGGCTATAGCTACACGTCGGGTCAGGAAATCACCGGCGATTACACCGTCACCAAGACCATTGGCAAGTGGACGTTCGGTGTGGGTGGCTTCAGCTTGAACCAGATCAACAACGACAGTGGTCAGGGCGCGGACTACGCGGGTTGCGGCAAGAGCAACGGCTGTAAGGCGCAGAGCTATGGCGCCGGTCCGATCCTGGGCTACCAGTTTGGTGGCATCAGCATCGTGGGTGAGTACAGCCACAACATCTACACCGAGAACGATGTGGCGGGCGAAATGTTAAACGTTCGTCTGGTCGCTCCGTTCTAATCGCCCTCGGGCAGGAACGGGAAACGGCCGCCGGAGCAATCCGGCGGCCGTTTTCTTTTTCAGGTTGCGCAAAATGAAAGGGATTTGACTTAATTTTTTCTCTTCGCTCCTTTTCAATCCCCTCTCCCTGGACTAACTTTTGATATGGATATAAAGGACAGGTGCGCGGCTGGGCGCGCTTGAAAAAAACAGGGCTGGGTTGGCTCACCCGAACGGGAGCGGATAACACGCGATGCCTATTGTCTGGCGCGATGCCATGGCCATTGGAGTGGCTGAACTGGATGCGGACCACAAGAAGCTGGTTTCGCTGCTGAACGCCAGTGAGAAAGCCGTGGGCGAACAGGCCCTGGAAGTGGGGGCGCGGCTGTTCGAACTGGTGGCCGATTACGCCCAGACCCATTTTCAGCGCGAAGAAGTTTTCATGCTGTCCTCGGGGTTTTCCGGCTACGAGCGCCATAAGCGCCTGCATCAGGCCATGACCGATGAGGCCCGCCAGCTGTGGCGGGCCTATTTGAGCGCCGGCGAGGGGCCGGCCCGGTTACCGCATCTGGCGGCCCTGCGCGACATGCTGCGGCGCTGGCTGGCCGAGCATGTGCTGGGCGAGGATCTGCAGCTGAAGGCCCTGACCGGCAAGCGCATGCGCATCGCCGTTGCGCCCGGAGCGGCGCCGGTGGCCCCGCGCGAGGTGCTGTCGCGCCAGGTGGAGGTGCAAAAAACCACCGACGTGGTCTACGACCTGCCGCCCGAACTGGCGCATCTGCTGCAGCCGTTTTCCTGCGAGGTGCCGGAGCTGCCGCCGCCGGAAGGCGGGTTCACCTGTTTCGAGGATCTGTGCCGGGCCGCCATCCGCCATCGGATCGAGCGGGTGCTGGTGTTTTTCCAGCGCGGCAATCCGCAGGTGCGGCGCGCCCTGCCGCCGCCGTTTCTGGCCTCGGCCGAATTCGCCGGCAAATTCCACGCCGCCGTGGCGCAGCTGATTTTGCCGACCATCGTCTCCAGCCGGCAGATCAAGATGATGTCGACCAATATCGACTGCGCGGGGCTCGATACCGATAATTTCTGGGATATGCTGACGCCGATCCTGAAAGAGCACATCCTGGCCTGCTGGCGTTCCGCCTGGGATGATCTGCGCCTGCTGCCGGGCAAGAAGCCCGACGGCACCCGCATCTGGCAGGTGAAGGAGGAAACCCGCACCCTGCGGGCGCTGCTGGAACCCTCGGATGCCGCCGCCTATGATCTGCCGCGCATCGGCAACCGCGAGATCGATCTTTTCACCTCGCTGCTGGATACGGTGACCGACTGGTGGGGCCAGCTCAACCGCTGCTGGGACATCGTGGAGGATATTTACGAGCAGGAAAAGGATCCGCGCATTTTTCAGGACAAGGCGCGGGCGGGCGCCCTGCGCGACAATCTGCTGGCGGCCTTCGAGAAATTTCCCGAGCAGTGGGGCGATTTTCTGGTGCTGGCCTGCCATCGCATGTTTCCCCGCATCTCCAGCCTGTTCCTGGAGCGCTTCACCCACAATGTCGGCCATAACGAGGCGGAGCGGGAACTGCATCTGCCTTATACCGTGCGCTATCTGCGCCAGGTGCGCGGCCATCCCGGCATCCGTGCCGAGGAGGAGCGCCAGGAGGCGGACTGGCAGGCCGAAATGGAACAGTTGCGCCTTTATCTGAAGGGCCGGAACGGCGCATCCTGAAAGCGCTTTACCTGTGCCGGCGGGGCTGATACCTGATCAGGCGGGGGAACGCGGTAGGGGAGGCGGAGAATGCCGCCAAGAACTCTTCTGGTTGATGCCGATCCGGCGGCGCTGACCTCGCTGGCGCATCCGGGCGGCGACTGGTGGGCGGCCTTGGAAGCGGCGGGCGACGGCGCCTGGGCATGGGATCTGGACAGCGGCCTGATGGCCTGTTCCCGCTGCTGGCTGCAAGACTGCGGCTTTGCCGGGGAGGACCGGGGGGCGGCCGGACTTTTATGGCGCGAGCGCATTCATCCGGACGACCGCGAGGCGGTGGCCGCCGAGATCGCCGCGTTTTGCGCCGGCGAACGGGACACGTTCAGATCCGAACATCGGCTTGCGGCGGCGGGCGGCTATCGCCCGGTGCTGATGCGCGGGGCGGTGCTGCGGCGGAGCGCCGCCGGCCTGCCCGCCGTGCTGGCCGGCACCTTCACCGATCTCAGCGGATACCGCCGCCTGGAAGAGACGGTGCGCCAGCTCTCGGCCAGCGACCCTTTGACCGGCCTTCGCACCCGGCGCGCCTTTCTCGAGGCGGCGGAAGGCGAGAGGCGGCGGGTGCGCCGCCATGGCGGCGCGCTGTCGCTGATTCTGGCGGATCTCGATGGGTTCCGACGGTTCAACGATGCGTTCGGCCCCCAGACGGGGGATGCGGCGCTCTGCCGCGTGGCCCGCTGCCTGGAGGCCACTCTGCGCAAGACCGATACCGTCGGGCGCTTGGGCGGCGGCGAGTTCGCCGTTCTTTTGCCGGCCACCGAAGGCGCGCGGGCCGGCATGGTGGCCGAAAGTCTGCGCCAGGCCATCGCCGATTCCTCGGTGCCCGGCCCCGGCGGCGGCTCTGTGCGGATCACCGCCAGCTTCGGCGTGGCCTGTCTGGCGGCGCAAGAGGATGGCGTGGCCGAGTTGCTGCGGCGGGCCGGCGCGGCCTTGTGCGACGCCAAGCGCCTGGGGCGCAACCGGGTGTGCCGCCCGGCGCCCTGATTTTCCACAAAAAAAGACCCCCCGGAAAATTTCCGGGGGGTTCCTAGTAACAGGGAGGCTTCACGTCTGGGAGACGTAGGGTCCGAAGACCCGAGATCGGGCAGGGCCCGAACAGAGAGGGTTTACCAGAAACCCGAAATCCGCCCGCACGCTGCGCGGCAACGTGCGGTGATCTCTTTGTAGGGGATTTTTCCGGGCCCGACTATGGATGATGCGGCATGGGCTCATGCGCTGTGCACATAGCGGCGGCGTTCAGCGCCGATTTTGCCGCCGTTGCCCGCCCTTTGGGCAGGGCGGGGCGGTTCAGAAGTTTTGCACCACCTGCTGGGCGGCGATCTGCTCCGACTGATCGGTGATCTTCTTGATCAGAAAGTCGCGGAACACGGCGATACGCTTGGAGTGGCGCAGTTCCTCGGGGTACACGAAATAGGCGTCGAAGCTGGGGCCGCGCAGTTCGGGCAGGATTTCCACCAGATTATCGGCCTCGCGCGAGAAGTAGTCGGGCAGGGCGCCGATGCCCAGCCCGCTTTGCACGGCGCGGAAGATACCGTAGATGTTGTTGACCTTCAGCACCGGGCGGCGCGGCGATTCCGGCTGGGCGCCGGCGTCCAGCAGCCAGTTGACGTTGCCCACCGGCGGCCGGCAGTCGTCGCCGTAGATGATGATGCGGTGGTTGTCCAGTTCCTCGATGGTGCGCGGCACGCCGTGCCGCTTCAGATAGTCGGGGGCGGCATAGACGTTATAGTGCATGGGCATCAGATGGCGCTGCACCAGATCGGGCTGGCGCGGCGGCATCATGCGGATGGCGACATCGGCCTGGCGCATGGCCAGATCCAGTTCGCCATCGTCCAGCACCACGCTCATCTGAATATCGGGATAAAGCTCCAGGAACTCCCGCACCCGGGGGGTCAGCCACAGGGTGCCGAAGGCGACGGTGGTGGTGACTTTCAAGGGGCCTTGCGGGCGCTCGCGGCTTTCCGACAGCTGCGCCTCGGTCATGGCCAGCTTGGCGAACACGTCGCGGGCGGTGCGGAACAAAAGCTCGCCCTGTTCGGTCAGGATCAGGCCGCGGGCATGGCGGTGGAACAGCGGCACGTTCAGGCTTTCTTCCAGCGCGCTGATCTGGCGGCTCACGGCCGACTGGCTGAGGTTGAGCGCTTCGCCCGCATGGGTGAAGCTGCCGGCCTCGGCCACCGCATGGAACACCCTTAACTTGTCCCAGTCCATTCTTTATCCAGTCGCGGGCCGATCCATATGGCGTGAAACACCGCGCCGGACAGCGGCCCATCTGTCCCGGAGCGGAAATACTCCGGGACCATTCTGCCGTGACTTACGCGCCGTGTCCATGCCGGGTGAGAAAGCGGTCGGCTTCCAGGGCGGCCATGCAGCCGGTGCCGGCGGCGGTAACGGCCTGGCGGTAGATCTTGTCCTGCACGTCGCCGGCGGCGAAAACGCCGGGCACGCTGGTCTGGGTGGTGCCGGGCTGGGTGACGATGTAGGACTCCTCGTCCAGCACCAGCTGGCCGCGGAACATCTCGGTGTTGGGCGAATGGCCGATGGCGACGAACAGGCCGTCGATGGGCAGTTCGGACAGGGCGCCGGTCTTCACGTTCTTCAAACGCACGGCGGTCACGCCGGGCGGGGTGTCGTCGCCCAGGATCTCGTCCACCACGCTGTCCCATACCACCGAAACGTTGGGCAGGGCGAACAGGCGGTCCTGGGCGATCTTTTCCGAGCGCAAGGAATCGCGGCGGTGGATCAGGGTGACCTTGGCGGCGATGCCGGCCAGATAGATGGCTTCCTCGACGGCGGAATTGCCGCCGCCCACCACGGCCACCTCCTTGCCGCGGAAGAAGAAGCCGTCGCAGGTGGCGCAGGCCGAGACCCCGAAGCCCTGGAACTTCTGTTCGCTGTCGATGCCCAGCCAGCGGGCGGTGGCGCCGGTGCTGATGATCAGGGTGTCGCCGCTGTAGGTGTCACCGGAATCGCCCACCGCCACGAAGGGGCGCTTGGAGAGATCGACGCTGACGATGGTGTCATAGAGGAATTCGGTGCCCACATGCTCGGCCTGGGCCTGCATCTGCTCCATCAGCCAGGGGCCCTGCACCGCCTCGGCGAAGCCGGGATAGTTCTCGATATCGGTGGTGATGGTCAGCTGGCCGCCGGGCTGCAGGCCGGCCACCAGGATGGGCGACAGGTTGGCGCGCGCGGCATAGATGGCGGCGGTGCAGCCGGCCGGACCGGACCCGAGGATGAGAACCTTGCTGTGATGGCTGGCCATGACGGTGTTCCTGCGAAGCGGAAAGGGGCGTGACGAAAAGGGGCATGCCCGAAGGGGGCGGGCGAACCGGGCCCCCCTCGCGCATGGGATCAGGCGATCTTACAGGCTCTTGCCGTGTTCGGCCAGATAGGCGGCAACGCCATCGGGGCTGGCGGTCATGCCGGCCTGGCCCTTCTGCCAGCCGGCGGGGCACACCTCGCCATGTTCCTCATGGAACTGCAGGGCGTCCACCAGGCGCAGGGCCTCGTCCACGTTGCGGCCCAGCGGCAGGTTGTTGATGTGGGCCGACTGCACCACACCGGCCTTGTCGATCAGGAAGGTGCCGCGCAGGGCCACGCCGCCCGGCAGCAGCACGCCAAAGGCGCGGGCGATGTCCTTGGTGAGATCGGCCACCATGGGGAACTGCACATTGCCCAGGCCGCCCTTTTCCACCGGGGTGTTCTTCCAGGCCAGGTGGGTGAAGTGACTGTCCACCGACACCGCCACCACCTTGACGCCCTTGGCGGCGAAGGCGGCCAGACGATGATCGTGCGCCAGGATTTCCGAGGGGCAGACGAAGGTGAAGTCGAGCGGATAGAAAAACACCAGACCGTAAGACCCAGCCAGATAGCTCTTCAGATTGAAGCTGGGGTCGATCTCGTTGTTCGGCATCACGGCCGGAGCGGTGAAGTCCGGGGCGGCCTGGGTCACGAGCGTGGCGGGGGTGGTCATCGGAGTGCTCCTTCGAAGAAACGGAATGGGGCCAATGTAAGCACGCCTCCGGGGCTCTGCAAGTTTCAACGATTATAAGCTGAGGCGGATGTCGCTAAAAAATAATGATATTCCCGGATATTGGCGGCTTTTGGGAAAATGGTCTGCGCCATAAAATTTCAGCAGGGCGCGGCGCGGGGGCGCGATGGCCGAAAGAAGACTTGGCGAGAGGCGGGGGTTTGCGTAATATAATTACCAGCCCATGGTTTTATCCCGGAGTATCCCCCCTATGCAGCGGGTCAAGCTTGACCGCATCGATCGCCGCATTTTGCACGATCTGCAGGCCGATGGCCGCATGACCAATGTCGATCTGGCCCGCCGGGCCGGGATTTCCGCTCCGCCCTGTCTGCGCCGCGTGCGCGCCCTGGAAGAGGCCGGCTATATCCGCGGCTATCATGCCGATGTGGATGCGGTGGCGCTGGGCTTCAATGTCACGGTGTTCGCCCATGTCGGCCTCAACAGCCAGGCCGAGGCCGACCTCAAGGCCTTCGAGGATCTGGTGCTGGCCTGGCCCGAGGTGCGCGAATGCTCCATGCTGGCCGGCGAGACCGATTTTCTGATGAAGGTGGTGGCCGAGGACTGGGATTCCTACCAGCGCTTCCTGACCACCAAACTCACCGCCGCCCCCAATATCAGCCATGTCAAATCGGCCCTGGCCATCCGCAATTCCAAGCATCAGCCGGGTGTGCCCATTGTTCTGGACGAGGGCGACGGCCCGGCCGAGGGCGGGGAATAAAATTTCCGCACCGCAATATAAGAAAAAGCCCCGGCCGCGAGACCGGGGCTTTTTTGATCGCGCCACGGGCGGCTATTCGGCGGCCTTGCGGATACCGAGATTGGCCCAGATATCCACCAGGGCCGCCACCAGGCGGTCCATCATGGCGTCGTCGTGCAGGGGCGAGGGGGTGATGCGGAGCCGTTCGGCGCCCTTGGGCACGGTGGGATAGTTGATGGGCTGCACATAGATGTTGTGGCGGCGCAGCAGGTCGTCGGAGGCCTGCTTGCACAGGGCGGCATCGCCCACCATCACCGGCACGATATGGCTGACCGAGGGCAGCACGGGAATGCCTTCGGCGGTCAGGCGGGCCTTCAGGGTGGCGGCCCGTTCCTGGTGGCGCAGGCGCAGCTCGTTGTGGCGGCGCAGATGGCGGATGCTGGCCAGCGCTCCGGCGGCGATGGCCGGCGGCAGGGCCGAGGAGAAGATGAAGCCGGGGCCGAAGCTGCGCACGAAATCGCACAGGGCGTGCGAGGCGGCGATATAGCCGCCCACCACGCCCACGGCCTTGGCCAGGGTGCCCTGCACGATGGTGACGCGTTCCAGCACGCCGTCGCGCTCGCACACGCCCGAGCCTTCCTGGCCGTACATGCCGACGGCATGCACTTCGTCGCAGTAGGTCATGGCGCCGTATTTTTCCGCCACGTCGCAGATGGCGGCCAGGGGGGCGATGTCGCCATCCATGGAATAGACCGATTCGAAGGCCACCAGCTTGGGCGCCGCCGGATCGGCCGCCGCCAGCAGCCGTTCCAGGTCGGCCACGTCGTTGTGCTTCCAGATATGGCGGTGCGCCTTGCCGTGGCGCATCCCCTCGATCATCGAGTTGTGGTTGAGGGCGTCGGAGAAGATCAGCAGGCCGGGGATGGTGTTGCCCAGGGTGGACAAGGTGGTGTGGTTGGCCACGTAGCCCGAATTGAACAGCAGGGCCGCTTCCTTGCGGTTCCAGCCGGCCAGTTCCTCTTCCAGCAGCACGTGGTAATGGTTGGTGCCGGAAATGTTGCGGGTGCCGCCGGCCCCGGCGCCACAGGTCTGCACCGCCTCGGTCATGGCCCGGATCACCTCGGGATGCTGGCCCATGCACAGATAGTCGTTGCTGCACCACACGGTCACGTCGTGCACCTGGCCGTCGCGGTAGTTCTTGGCCATGGGGAAGGCGCCCGCCTGCCGTTCCAGATCGGCGAAAATGCGGTAGCGGCCTTCCCGTCGCAGATCGGCGATGCGGTCGGCGAAGAACTGTTCGAAATTCATTGGCATCCTCACTTTCGCGCCCCGGAAGACGGCGGCCTGCGCGGACGGCAGGCGCAGGGGGCGCTCCAACGGCGAAGATCGTACTCATCCGGGCCTTCGGGCGCAACCATCACAGCCGGAGCGATGCCAGGGATATTACGTTTCGCCGGGCGGCAAGGACTTCACCTTGATCAAGCCGCCGTCAGGGGCGGGTATGCGGCTTCAGCCGATAGGCATAGACGAAGACGTGATCCAGGGTTTCGGGGCGGGTGCCGCCCCGGGTATGGCGCACGGTGCGGAAAAACTCGGCCACCTCGCCGGCCTGCAGATCATCGGGCGCCTTGCGCGAGATCCAGGCGTCGCCCGAAGATTGCAGGCGGTGCACGGTGAACAGCTGATGCTTGGGGCGGTCGGTCACCCCCACATACCATTCGGTAAAGACGCCGCCGTTGGCGGCCATGTGCGCCTCGAGATCGGCGATGATGGTGCTGCGGCTTTTTGCGGCCATGATGCCTTGATCCTCCCTTGCCACCCGGCATGCCGGGCCCCGCCCCAGAATGCGGCCTTATCCCTTTATAAAGTCTTACGGCGCGCTATGATGGAGGCTAAAGTCGGTCGAGGCGGAGAAACGCGATGTCTTTCAAGGATGTGCTGGTGTGTGTCGAGGATCTGCCCAGCGATGAGGCCACCCTGGAGGTGGCGGTGGGGCTGGCCCGCAGCTTTGGCGCCCATCTGGTGGGGCTGCATGTGCGGCTGCTGGCGGAACTGCCGCCCTTCATCATGGCGGAATATGGCGGGCAGATCACGCTGATGCAGGACCGTTTGGCGCTGGAGGCCTCGGATCGGGCCAAGGCGCGCTTCGAAGCCGCCCTGGCGGCGGGCGGCATCACCGGCGAATGGCGCGATGTCGCCGGCAATCCCTTGCGCGAGGTGCCGCTGCACGCCCGTCATGCCGATCTCACGGTGATCGCCCAGCGCAACCCCGAGGAATGGAGCGAGGACGGCCTGGTGGACCAGCTGCTGCTGGATGCCGGGCGGCCGGTGCTGGTGGTGCCTTATGTGGGCCGCTACCCCGCGGTGGGGCGCCGCGCCCTGGTGGCCTGGAACGCCGGGCGCGAGGCCGCCCGCGCCGTGGCCGACGCCCTGCCGCTGCTGCGGCGGGCCGAGCGCACCCTGGTGGTGGCCCTCAATCCCCGCGCCGTGACCGGCAGCCACGGCGACGTGCCGGGCGCCGATATCGCCGCCCATCTGGCCCGCCATGGCGTGTCGGCGCAGGCGGAAAGCCTGCAGGCCGAGGATGTGGCCCTTGGCGACATGCTGCTGTCGCGCGCCGCCGACGAGGACGCCGATCTGCTGGTGATGGGGGCCTACGGCCATTCCCGCATGCGCGAGCTGGTGCTGGGCGGCGTGACCCGCCATGTGCTGGATCATATGACCCTGCCGGTGCTGCTGTCGCACTGAAACCGGGCGGTATCAGCCCCGCTGCCGGGGGTCGAGGCGCTGCTGCAGGCCGTCGCCCAGCAGATTGAAGGCCATCACCGTCAGAAAGATCATCGCCCCCGGCCATACCGCCAGGACGGGGGCGGTGAACAGCAGCTGCAGGGCGCCGTTCAGCATGGTGCCCCAGCTGGCCAGCGGCGGCTGGATGCCCAGGCCCAGGAACGACAGGGCGCTTTCCAGCAGCATGATGTTGCCCACCGACAAGGTGGCGGCCACCACCAGGGTGGGCAGGGTGTTGGGCAGGATGTGGCGCAGCATGATGCGGCCCGGCCCCAGGCCCAGAGCCTGGGCCGAGCGGATGAAATCCTGCTGTTTCAGCGACAGGGCGGCGGCGCGCACCAGCCGGGCCACCGTGGTCCAGCCCACCAGGGCGATGATGACGATGATACGCCCCGCCGCGGCGCCGGCCCCGCCCAGCAGCGCCGGCGGCAGGCCCAGTTTGGCGGGATCGAGGGCGCCCAGCACGATCAGCAGCGGCAGCAGCGGCAGGGCGATGACCCCATCGGTCAGGCGCATCAGCAGGGCGTCGGCCCAGCCGCCGTGGGTGCCGGCCACCAGGCCGATCAGGGTGCCCAGCAGGGCCGCGAGGCTGGCCGCCGACAGCGCCACCAGCAGCGACACCCGGCCGCCCCGCAGCAGCCGGGCCAGCAGATCGCGGCCCAGATCGTCGGTGCCCAGGAGGTGGGCCGCCGAGGGCGGCAGCAGCATGGCGGAAAGATCGATCTGCTCGGCGCTGACCCGCAAGGCGCTTTCCAGCCAGGGCGCGGCGGCGGCGGCGAGAAGCAGCGCCAGCAGCAGGCACAGGCCGGCACGGGCGGCGGCGGGCAGCGGGCGCCTCATGCGGCGCGCACCCTTTTATCCAGAAGGCCGTGCGCCAGATCGGCGGCCAGAGTGCCCAGCAGGGTGGTCAGGGTGGCCAGCAGCAGGGCGGCCAGGGCCAGGTTATAGTCGCTGCCCAGCACGGCGTCGTAGATCAGTTTGCCCATGCCGGGATAGGCGAACACCGATTCGGTGACCAGAACCCCCGAGAACAGCCCGCCGAAATCCAGCGCCAGCACGGTGCAAAGCGGGATCAGGGCATGGCGCAGGCAGTGGCGCAGCAGCACCTGCCGCCACGACAGGCCCTTGGCCCGGGCGGTGCGCACCCAGGGTTCGCGCAAGGCGGCGCCCAGGGCGGCGCGGCTGTAGCGCAGATAGGGGCCGAAGCAGCCCAGGGCCACCGTCAGGGTGGGCAGCAGCAGGTGGCGCAGGCGGTCGGCCAGATCGCCGCCGCCCACGGTTTCCACGCCGGAGGCCGGCAGCCAGGCCAGATCGACGGCGAACAGCATGATCAGCAGCAGCCCCAGCCAGAACATGGGCAGGGAAATGGTGGCGAAGGCCAGAAGGTTGAGGGCGCGGTCGCCCCAGCCGCCCTGGCGCAGGGCGGCCACGGCGCCGCAGGGCAGGGCCAGCAGCAGCCCCAGCGACAGGCCGCCGCTCATCAGGGTCAGGCTGTTGCGCAAGGCCGGGGCCAGGGTGGCGGCCACCGGCAGGGCCGACAGGCGGGAATAGCCGAAATCGCCGGACAGGGCCCGGCCCAGCCAGACGAGATAGCGGTGCGGCAGCGGCTGGTCGATGCCGTAAAGCGCCTTGAGGCGGGCCACGTCCTCCGGGGTCATGCTGGGCGAGGCGGCGGCCATCATCTCCACCGGATCGCCCGGCATCAGCCCCATCAGGGCATAGACCAGGAACGACATGACCAACAGAACCAGGGCGCCCTGGACCAGCCGCAGCAGCAGGTGACGCGTCATCAGGCCGGCAGCAGCCCCTCGGCCTTGAAGTCCGCCTGACCGCA
>JAJZGK010000005.1:0-6658 GCA_021798485.1 Pseudomonadota bacterium | reverse complement strand
TTCCGATCTGAACGCAAGGCCGCTTGCCCACCCGGGCCAGATAGCCTTCCAGGGCCGGCCACTGGCCGTAATCGAATCCCAGGCGCGGCAGCCACGACAGCACGGTGAACAGATAGGCGTCGGCCACGGTGAAATCGGGCCCGACGATGAAGGGGTTGGTGCCCAGGCAATCGTTCAGCCACGATACCCGCAGGGTCAGGGTATCGTGCGCCGCCTTGCGCACCGCCTCCGGGGTATGGGGGTTGAACAGCGGGCCGCAGCCCTTGTGCAGTTCGGTGGCGATGAAGAACAGATATTCCACCACGGCGAAATAGGCGTCGCTGCCGGCGTCGGGCAGGATGGCCTTGTCCTTGGCGTGGGCGCCGACCCACAGCAGGATATGCCCCACTTCCGTCAGCACGCGCTCGTTGTCCAGGCGCAGGGCCGGCACATAGCCGCGGGCGTTGACGCGGCGGTAATCGATGCCGCTTTCGGTGATCTTGCTCTTCAGATCCACCTTTTCCATCTCGAAGGCCTGTCCGGCTTCGCGCAGGGCGATATCCACCGCCAGCGAACAGGCTCCCGGATAATAGTAAAGCTTCATGCCAAGCCTCCTTGAAGTCTCCCGGAGCGCCGGGAGCACTTCAAGAATAAAACATCATTTTACTTGTTTAACAAACCAGTTTTCCACCCAGAGGGTGGTTGGATACTGATCGCCTGTCGGTTCCACTCCATCCAGCCAGGCCGGCAGCACGAAGGGATCGGAGCGGAAGGTCAGGGGCAGGGCGGGCAGATCCTCGGCGTAAAGGGCCTGCAGCTGCCGCCACAGGGCGCCGCGTTTGTTTTTGTCCAGTTCCACCTCGATGGCGTTCAGCAGGGCGTCCATGCGGGGATTGCTGTAGCCGGTCACGTTCTCGCCGGCGAAATTATTGTCGGGGCCGGGCACCATGTCCGAGGCCAGCATGGCGCGCGGCACGCTTTCCGGTGCCGAAATCCAGGCGAACATGGCGGCGCCGGGAAAGGCGTGGCGCAGTACCGACTGGCTGAAGAATACCCGGGCCGGCTGGTTGCGGATGGAAACGGCAATGCCCAGGCGCCGCCATTCCTGGCGCACCACCATCTCCATCACCTCGCGGTTGCGCAACCCGGCGGTGGTCATGATCTCGAAGGCCAGGGGCTGGCCCCGGGCGTTGCGGCGCAGGCCGTCGGGGCCGGTTTTCCAGCCGGCGTCGTCGAGCAGGCGGGCGGCGGCGGCGGGATCGTAGGCGTAATGCTTCACCTTGGGATCGTAGCACCAGTCCAGCGGGTTGACCGGGCCGTCGGCCACCCGCTGATGATCCTGGAAGATCTGATGCATCATGGTTTCGCGGTCCAGGGCCAGCAGCAGGGCCTGACGCACCCGGCGGTCGGCCAGGATGGGGTTGTCGAGATTGAGGGAGATGTGCTCGTAGGACAGGCCGGGCTTGTAGATCACCCGCCATTCCGGGCGGTGGCGGGTCTGGAAGGCCAGGGCGGCGTCCAGGGTGAAGCCCACCTCGCCGGCGATCATGTCCACCCCGCCCGAAAGCAGGGCCGCCTCCAGGGCCGGGGTGCTGTCGATGCTCCGCACCACGATGCGTGCGAAGGCGGGTTTCCTGCCCCACCAGGTGGGGTTGGGCTCCAGCACCACATACTGGCCGCGTACCACCTGGGTGATGCGGTAGGGGCCGAAATAAAGGCCGGGATTGGTGGTGTCGGTATCGTAAAGGCTGCGGGTGCGGTACTGGGCCGGATCGGTGAAGGCGCGGGTTTCCAGATGGGCGGGCAGCAGCTGGAAATCGTTGATGGCGTTGTCGTCGAAGGTCAGGCGGCTGACATGCAGGGTGAAGGTTTTGTCGTCCTTGATGTCGATGGCGCGGATGCGGCGGAACATCTCGGCATCGGCAATGCCCGTGCGCGGATCGCGGCCCACCTCCCAGGTGAATTTGACGTCGGCGGTGGTCACCGGCACGCCGTCGCCCCAGGTGGCCTTGGGCTGAATGGTATAGGTGATGGCCACGCCGGGCCGGCCATCGGGCCCGGTTTCCTTGACCGCCAGGCCGTTTTCCAGGGTGGGCAGGCGGGTGCACAGCATGCAGACCAGCCGCCAGTGGCTGTCGTAAACGGTGAAGGGCCGCAAGGCCATGCCCAGCACGTAGCTTTTGGCCACCATGTTTTCGATCAGCGGATTGAAGTTGGAGGGGAACTGGCTGAGGCCGATGGTCAGGACGGTGTGCGGGGCGTCGGCGCGGGCCGCCGGGGCCAGCAGGGCGCCGGCCAGGGCCAGAACCAGCGAAAGACGGCGGAACGGTCGGACCATGGGCGGAACTCCTGTGGGGGCGGGGATCGCCCACAGTAATAGCCGATGCGGCGGCGGCGGGCAGCAGGAATGCACCGGAAGCCGCGTATGTGGCTGACTGGCCCGTTGAGGGCCCGCGCGAGCGTTCGCGCGCAAGCCAAGCTGGCGGAACGCCAGCGCCCGGCGTCTGAGGGAGATAAATTTGGAAGCCGCTTTAGCGGCTGACTGGCGCATTGAGCGCCCCGCAGCGACGACGGAGCGCAGCGGAGGAGGGAAGCGGAGGAAAGCCAAGCTGGCGGGACGCCAGCGCCCGGCGATTGAGGGACATAAATTCGGAAGCCGCTTTAGCGGCTGACTAGCGCATTGAGCGCGCCGGAACGGCCGGAGATGCCCTTGGGCATCGGAGGGTAAGTGAGGATAAGCCAAGCTGGCGGGACGCCAGCGTCCGGCGCCTGAGGGACACATGGAAGCCGCATCGCGGCTGACTGGCCCGTCAAGGCAATCCGCTTGTGTTGGGCGCGGGCTGGCCCTATAAAGAACAATGTTTTAGCGGTGCTATGGTCCCAATGATTGTCACCTGCCCAAGCTGCGCGACGCATTTCTCGGTTCCCGAAGAGGCCCTGGGCCCGCGGGGGCGAACGCTCCGTTGCGCCCGTTGCGGTCATAAATGGCATCAGGATCCCCTCGTCCCGGCCGACGAGGTGCCGCTGGAAATGGCCCCGGCTCCGGCGGCCCGCCCGGTGGCGCCCCGGCCCGCCGCCGCCGATCCCTTCGCCTTTTCCGGCCTGCCCGCCGAGGAGGCGCCCGCCGCCCTGGACGAGCCCGCCGAGGACGGCCTGCCCGGCTTCAAGCTGGATCTGGGCGGCCAGGGCGCCAGCTTCAATTTCTCCTCCGACGGCTTCCTCGAGGAGGAGCATTCCCTGGAAGAACCACCCAATGCCGGGGTGGACGATCCTTTCGCCCATATCGCCGAACTGATGTCGGCCAATGCCGGCGACCCCCTGCCCGACATGTTCGCGGCGCCGCCGCCCAAGCCGCGCCGCCGCAAGGGCGCGGTGGGGCTGTGGCTGCTGGTGCTGGTGATTTTGCTGGGCGGCGGCGGTTTCGGCCTGTACGGCCTGCAGGACAAGGTGGTGGACTTGGTCCCCGCCGCCGGGCCGGTTTACGAACAGCTGGGCCTGCGCAATGCCGTGGTGGGGGCGGGGCTGATCTTCCGCAACTACAGTTCGGAACGCACGGTTCAGAACAATATCGAAGTGCTGATCGTGCGCGGGGTGATTGCCAACACCACCGGCCAAACGCGCGCGCTGCCGCTGCTGCGCCTGGCGCTTTACAACAATAAAACCCTGCTGCAAAAAAAGATCATCAGCCCGCCGCAATCGTCGCTGGGGCCCAAGGCCACGGTGGGCTTCCGCATCACCCTGGACCAGCCCGACGCCGCCGCCAGCCGCTTCGAGGTGACCTTCACCAACGCCAAGGAGCCGCCGCAGGTTCCGGCGGCGGCGGAGAGCGGCAAGGCGCCTTAGGGCGTGTCGCGAAATAATCGCTCTTTATAGGACATTTCCGCTCCGCTTCAGCGGGCGCGAACGCCGGCGCGGTGTCATACCGGCCAACCCTTGAAGTGACGGGTTGGCCGGTCTCCAGCGAGCCTTGAGCGAGCGGCCAAGGCGGCGGATGCCGCCGCCCGGCGAGGGACGATACAACCGGTCAATTCATTGGGCGGTTGGTGTCAGTTGACCTTGCGCACGTAGTCGGCCACCCGCTGGTTCAGCGCCTCCACCACATTGCCCAGGGATTTGGCGCTCCACAGCACGCGCACGGTGCCGCCGCAGGCCTGGGCCGAGGCCTGGGCCACATTGGCCACGCTCATCGACACATCCTTGGACTGGGACGCCACCTGATCGATGTGGCTGGAGATCTCGCGGGTGGAGGCTTCCTGTTCCTGCACGGCGCTGGCGATGGTGGCGGCGATCTCGTCCATGCGGCGGATGGTCTCCACCACGCCGTTGATGCCGGTCACCGCCTCGGTGGCGGCGTCGCGCACGGCGGCCACCTGGCGGGAAATATCGTCGGTGGCGCGCGCCGTCTGATTGGCCAGATTTTTCACCTCGCCGGCCACCACGGCGAAGCCCTTGCCGGCCTCGCCGGCGCGGGCCGCCTCGATGGTGGCGTTCAGCGCCAGCAGGTTGGTCTGGCCGGCGATGGCGGTGATCATTTCCACCACGGTGCCGATTTCCTGCACGGCGTCGGTCAGGCCGGAAATGCGCTGCGAGGTGCCGGTGATGGAGGTTACGGCCTCGCGGGCGATGGAGGTGGAGAGCGACACCTGCTGGGCGATCTCGTTCACCGCGATCGCCAGCTGGCGGGTGGCCTCGGAAACGGCGGCGGCGCGCTGGGTGGTTTCCTCGGCGGCGCGGCCGACGCTGATGGTCTGGCCGCCGGCATTTTCCGAACGGTGCGCCATCATGCCCGCCGTCTGGGTGATGCCCTGGGTGGAGTCCGAGACCTTGGACACCAGATCGTAAACCGAATGCTCGAACAGGGCGGTTTCCTGGTTGCGGGTCTCCATGTCGGCCAGCACCTTGTTGATCAGGCGGCTGAAGGTCAGGAAATCGCCACGCAGGCCGCGCTCGGGGATATAGCGGAAATACTCCTTGGCGCCGGCGCGGGTCATGGCGGCGCCCACATCCTTGGCGAATTCCTCGGTCAGATCCAGCACCCGGTTCAGGCCCACCATCAGGTCGCCCAGTTCGTCGTCGCGGCCGATCCGGGTCACGCGCACGTTCAGATCGCCATGCGAGGCGGCCATGGCCACGGCGCTGCCGCGGTGGATCAGATCGGACAGGCGCTTCAGGCGCGGCAGCACCCGCAGCGCGCCCAGGATCAGCGCCAGGGCCAGCAGGGCGGACAGGGCCAGGGCGGCCAGGCCCAGGCCCTGGTCGCCGTCGCCGAGCAGACGCAGGGCCAGCAGGGCCGACAGCAGAACGGCGCCGCCCGCCACCAGCAGGGTCAGGCTGGCCAGACGGCCGATGCGGCTTTGGAAGGAGGCGTGTGTCATGGCAGGGCCCGCGCGCAAGAGATCAGGGGGGGAGGGGCCGCGTTCAGCGGCTGATGCTGAGAACGAAACGGTCGTAATCGGAGACTCCGGCGCCGGTCACCATCTCCACCAGGGTGGACAGCGAGGCGGCCATGCCGGCCTTGCGGTCGGGGAAACGGTCCTCGACAGCGCGCAGCTGGGCATAGACCGGCTTTATGGCCTCCAGGGCGGCGGTGGTGGGCACGCGCCGTGTGGAGTGGTAGCCGGCGATTTTGCCGCTGCCGTCGAAGCAGGGGGTGATATGGGCGAACACCCAGTAATGGTCACCGTTCTTGGCCTTGTTGATCACATGGGCGAACACCTCGTGGCCATCGGCGATGCGGTCCCACAGAAACTTGAAGACGCAGCGCGGCATGTCGGGGTGGCGCAGGATATTGTGGGGCTGGCCCAGCAGTTCCTCTTCGGTATAGCCGCTGATATTGATGAAAATGTCGTTGGCATAGGTGATGCGGCCGGTGGGATCGGTCTTCGAGACGATGACCTCGTCGGGTTCGAAGGTCCGTTCAACCCCGGTCAGCGCGGCGGACTGCACAGCCATTTCATATCCTTTCCCAGTTCCGGCGGTGGCGGCACCACTGCCGGAGGCGACTCTTCACTTATAGCCAGCCGGTTGGGGAATGGAAAGGCGCTTCTTATACCACGGCATAGGGTGTGGAAAGACAAGGGAGGGGAGGTTGGTGAATGTTTTATGCAAATATTATAAATTTTATTGCGGTTGTCTTGACGGGGAGCGGCCTTGGCCGCTCCCCGCCGCGCTCTTATACCGGCCAACCATTGACGTGACGGGTTGGCCGGTATCCAGCGAGCCTTGAGCGAGCGGCCAAGGCGGCGGATGCCGCCGCCCGGCGAGGGACGATACAACCGGTCAATTCATTGGCCGGTTGGTATTACGGCCCGTTAGGGAGGGGCGAGGACAGCAGAGCGCCCTGCCGATCCAGCAGCTCGACGCGCACCAGCCGGATCGACAGACGGTGTTGGATCAGATCGGCGCCCGCCACCCGGCCATAGACCCGCAGGCGCAGCCAGGGATCGGCCTTGATCAGGGTGCCGATGCGGGCGATTTCGGCGGCATCGGCGCAGGGCAGGGGATTGAGACCGTCCGGATTGGTGAAAACGTAATGCTAGGGTGAAACATCGACGGAATACTCCTGCCCCGGCACGAAGATCTTGTTGTCCATGGGGAACGCTTTGCGGGCCGGGTCGTAGGCATGCAGGGCGATATTGTCCAGGGTGAACACCACCGCGGGGTGGCCCCGCACCCGGTT
>JAJZGK010000096.1 GCA_021798485.1 Pseudomonadota bacterium | reverse complement strand
CCGCCACCGCGCCCGATCTCCCCTTCGCCGCCCTGAGCCGGGCCCTGGTCACGCTCCCGCCCGCCCTGGCGGCCGAGCTGGGCGCCGTTCTGCCCGCCATCGGCGACGAGGCCCACCCTTTGGCCCTGCGCCTGAAAGCCCTGGCCGAAGCGGCGGCGGGTGAAGAGGATCCGGCCCTGGCCGACGCCGGCGCCGCCGCCCTGCTGCGCCATGCCCTGGACAGCCAGAAAAGCCTGGTGACCCTGCCGGGCAGCGGCCCCGATCCCTGGCAATGCTATCTGCTGCCGCTGATGCTGGACGGCACCCTCCGGCCGCTGCGGCTGGTGGTGCGCGAACGCCCCCGCGACGCCCGGGCGAAAGCCCGGCGGCGCGAGGAGGGCACCCGTTTTCTCATGGATCTGGAAATGACGCGGCTGGGGCCGATGCAGTTCGACGGCCTGGTCAAGGCCCAGGCCAAACGCTTCGATCTGATCATCCGCAGCCACGCCGCCCTGACGCGCGATCTGAAGGACGGCATCACGGCGGTTTTCACCGCCACCCTCGACGGTTTCGGCATGAGCGGGCTGGCCAGTTTTGTGCACACGCCCCATTTCATCCTGCCCCGGCCCCTTGGCCCGGAAAACGCTCCCGGCGCCGAGACTTTCATGGCATGATGCTTGCTTAAGGATCGGGTGATTTGTATCGGGCAATCACTGGGTTTGCAAATCAACATGCATGACGAGAAAGGCCTCTATCCGCCATCGGACCCGCGCGGCTACTACGCCGCGCTGGAGGTTGGGCCCTTGGCCGATCTGGCCGAGATCAAGGCGGCCTACCGCCAGAAGGCCAAATACCTGCACCCCGACCGCAACCCCACCGCCGACGCCGCCGAGGAATTCATGCGGATTTCCGAGGCTTGGCGGGTCCTGCGCGATGCCGACCGCCGCGCCCTTTACGACCGCGTGGCCACCCTGCCCGCCCTGGTGCGCCAGATCGACCCCGACGCTCCCGATCCCCAGCCCCTATGCTGCGCCCGCTGCGGCAGGCCCTCGGCGCAGCCGCGCTACATCCTGTTCCCGCAGGTCAAAAGTTTCCTGCTGAAGACCCGCCGCCAGATCAAACAGGGCATTTTTTGCCGGGACTGCGCCGACCGCATGGCCATTCATGCCAGCACCCTGACCTGGCTGCAGGGCTGGTGGGGCCTCACCGGCCCCTGGCTCAGCCTGCGGGCCCTGATCAGCAATCTCAAAGGCGGCATCCGCCCGCGCCAGGATAACCTGCGGGTGCTGCTCTATCAGGCCCGCGCCTTTCTGGCCAAGGGCGATTACGATCTGGCCCATGCCCTGGCCAAACAGGCCCGCGCCTTCGCCCGCTTCCCCGAGGAACGGGCCCGCGTCGAACGGCTGCTGGCGCAATCCCCGCCCAGCGGCCGCAAGCTGAAGGACCGCTGGGCCCATGGCGGCTATGCCGCCTTCATCCAGGCCTTCCCCTTCGTGGCCGTTCTGGCCGCCATCGCCATCACCACCGCCGTCGTCACCTTGCATCCCACCACCGACGAGGTGGGGGCGGCCATCCTGATCCAGCCGGCCCGCGCCGGGGAAAGCCGCCATGTGGCGGTGGATCTCCTGAAGGTGCGCCAGGCCCCCGGCGACACCCAGCCGGTGGTGGCCCTGCTGGACCGCTTCACCCCGGTGCAGGTGACCGATACCGCCGACGGCGGCGAATGGGCCCGCATCAAAACGCCCGGCGGCCTCACCGGCTATGTGCCGGCCCGCTTCCTGTTCGGCGGCTCGGCCCATCTGCAGAAAGACCGCTGGTGCGGCGAACACAAGGGCCCCGACCCCGAGAACGGCGATGTGCTGAGCCGCCGCACCGGCGGCGAGCACCGCCTGGATGTGACCAACGAAAGCAGCGACGACGTGGTGGTGCGCCTGAAAACCCCCAACGGCCATACCGTGCTGTCGTTCTTTGTCGGCGCCGATTCCACCGCCACCATCGACGGCATCCCCGACGGGGTGTTCCGCGTGGCCTTCGCCACCGGCGAGACGTTCAGCCGCGCCTGCGGCATCTATCTCGACAACATGCGGGCCTTCATGGTGCCCAACGCCCAAAGCTTCGAGGCCCGGCCCAACCAGAACAACGATCTGCATCTGGCCCTGACCATTCCCGATATCGGCCCCGGCCCCGATCAGGCCCATCCCTTCCCGCTGGACCGGTTCCTTAACAACTGAGCGCCAAAGGCAAAGAGCCATGGCGGTTCCGGCAAAGCCGGAACCGCGCAAGCGGTCTCTCAGAAATTGATGTTGCTGAGAATGGAGACCGAAACATCCACGGTCTTCACCCCGGGCACCGCCGCCGCGATCTCCTGCACCTCCTGGCGCTCCAGGTCGCTGTCGACGCCGCCGGTGATATAGGCGGCATCGCCCACCACCTGCACATAGAGGGGATTGACCCTTAAGGCCGGATGGCTGTCCAAAGCCGCCCGCACCTTGGCGGCCAGGGCATCGTCGGCGGCGCAGCCTTGCGGGCCGCAGGGCGGGCGCAGGCCGCAGGCGGCCAGCAGCAGGGGCAGCAGGGCGGCGGCCAGCAGGCGGCGCGGCGGCGGGGAAACGGTCATGAAAAATCCTGTGCGGAGAAAACCGGCGGGAGTTTATCAGACTTTTTCCGCCGCCGGCGCCACATCCTGAAGGCCCGCCGGCAGGGTGAAGCGGAACCGGCAGCCCGGCGCCGCGGAGGGCGAGGTTTCCAGCCAGATGCGCCCCCCATGGTGATGGACGATCTTGCGGCACACCGCCAGACCGATGCCGGTCCCCTCGTATTCATCGCGGGCATGCAGGCGCTGGAAGATGCCGAACACCCGCTCGGCGTAATCGGCGGCGATGCCGATGCCGTTGTCCCGCACCTCGAAATACCACTGGCCGTCGGCCTCCCAGGCCGAAACCGCAATCTCGGGCCGACGGTCTGGGGCGCGGTATTTGATGGCGTTGCCCAGCAGATTCTGCAGCAGCCGCACCAGCTCCGAACGGCTGCCCATCACGGCAGGCAGATCCTTTTCCACCTGCACGCGGGCCCCGGCCAGATCGATCACCGCGTCCAGATTGAGCAGGGCCTCGCGCAGCACCTCATCCATGGCAACCGGCTCGAACGGCTGCGATACCCGGCCGATACGGGAATAATCCAGCAGGTCCAGGATCAGTTTGTCCATGCGCCGGGCGCCGTCCTTGGCGAAGGCGATGAACTCCATGGCCTCGGCATCCAGCCGTTCGCCATAGCGGCGGGCCAGCAGCGAGACGTAGGAGCTGACCATGCGCAAGGGCTCGCGCAGATCGTGCGACACCACATAGGCGAACTGCTCCAGCTCGGCGTTGGAGCGTTCCAGTTCCAGCACCACCTGCCGCTGGCGGTCGGCCTGGCGCTTTTGTTCGGTGATGTCGGATTTCACCCCGACATAGCTGATGATCTCGCCCTGATCGTTGCGTACCGGCGAAATGGACACCGCTTCCCAGTAAAGCTCGCCGTTTTTGCGCCGGTTGCACAGCTCGCCGGTCCAGACGGCGCCGCCGGAAATGGTGCGCCACAGCTCGCCATAAACGGCATCGGCCACCAGGCCCGATTTCAAAATCCGCGGGCTTTGCCCCATCACCTCGCCGGCCTCGTAGCCCGAGACGCGGCAGAACCAGGGATTGACGTATTGAATGGCGCCCGACACATCGGTGATCAGAATGGCCGCCGGGCTCTGCTCCACGGCGGTGAACAGCCGCAGCAGCTCGGCCTCGGCCTTTTTCTGCTCGGTGATGTCGGTGGCGAGGCGCAGGAAGCCGCCATCGGCCAGCCTGGCATGGCTGAAGAGGTAGCTGCGGCCATCCGCCGTATGCTGCACCCACGACGGTTTGTTAAGCGCCGTCAGCTGCTCCACCGGCTCCTTCAGGAAGGCCGAACGGTCCAACTCGCGCACCAGATCATCGAACAGGGCGCCGGGCCGCATGTGCCCGGCCAGCGGCGGAAAGAAGGTCAGGCATTGGCGGTTGCACAGCACCAGCCGGCGGTCGTGGTCATAAAGGGCCAGGGCGCCCTGCATGGTTTCGACGGCGTCGGTCAGATGGCGGGTGGCCGCCTGCGCCGCGGCGCGGGCCCGGCCCTGCTGCAGCATGCTGGCGCCCAGCGCCGCCAGCAGGGCGATGCAAAACAGGGTCAGACTGGTGCCCACCCACATGATGCGGGTTTCGGTGCGCTCGTGCCGGGCGGCGAACAGGCGCCGCCACTGCTCCAGCCGCGGGCCGCTGCCGCTCTGGTCGTAGGCCTGCATCAGCCGTTCCAGCTCGGCGCGCTGCCGGGCATAAACCCGCACCTGCCCGGTCAGGGCCGCCACCTCGCTCCCGGCCGCGCCGGTCTGCACCGCCTCCAGCAACGCCAGCAGGCGGACCCCGGCCGGCGCCGCGCCGGTGATATGGTACACCAGCATCTGCGAGGCCAGGGCGCTCAGCCGCCGCGCCATGCCGGGCGGCGGATGATCGCGGGCGATGATCCGCTCCACCGCGAAGGGAACATAGGCGATCTGATTGCGCAAAACGGCGCAGGTGCTTTTCAGCGCCTCCATCAGCCCCATCTTGACGGTCAGGACATCCCCGTAGGCCTGGGCCGCCCGCTCCAGCCCGGCATCGCCCACGGCGCGCAGCGGCTCTTGCAGGCCGCGCCGCGCCGCTTCCAGACGGTGGGTGGTGCGCACCACGCCGTCATACTCCTGCATCTGCAGCGAGGACACCCGCAGCATGTCGGCATCGAGGCCGGTTTCGGCATCGGCCAGCCGGGTCATGGCCATGTCCAGCCCATGTTCCCGTTCCAACTGGCCGCGCAGGCGGCTTAAGGCCAGGCCGTTGGCCCCCGCCCCCACGCCCAGAACCAGCAGCACCACCGCCGCCACATGTCTGCCGTTCATTTGCCCTCCGCCGCCGACATGTCGCCCACCAGGCTGCCCAGGAAGTCCACGATCAGATGAATATCCCCGTCGGGAATCGTCTGCCCCAACTGATAACGCCCCATGAGACGGATGGCCTCCTCCAGACTGGCAACGCTGCCGTCGTGGAAATAGGGGCCGTTGACCACCGCCAGACGCAGGCTGGGCACCTTGAACACATAGCGGTCGCGCTCCAGCCCGGTCACGGTGTAGCGGCCCAGATCCGCCTTGCCGATCCGGGTCCTATGCTGCCAGTAATCGCCCAGAATGCCAAACTTCTGATACATGTTGCCGCCCACATTCGCTCCCTGATGGCACGAGGCGCAGCCGTAGGACTTGAACAGGGCGTAGCCTTTGCGCTCGTCGGCGCTCAGGGCGTTGCCGTCGCCGCCGAGATAGGCGTCGAAACGGGAACCGACGGTGATCAGGCTGCGTTCGAAGGTGGCGATGGCATCGGCAACGGCGGCCTGATCGGGGCCGTGCCCGTAAAGACGGCGGAAGGCGGCGTCATAAACCGGATCCCGGCCCAGGCGGCGCAGCAGCGCCGGCCACTGCGCCCCCATTTCCACCGGGTTGGTCACCGGCCCCGCCACCTGATCCTCCAGGGTGGCGGCCAGCCCATCCCAGAACTGTGCCACATTGAGGGCGGCGTTGAACACGGTGGGCGCCCGCAGCGCGCCCTGCCTGCCGTGAATGCCGATGGAATGGGGGCGGTGATCGCTGCCGCCGCTCTTCAGGTCATGACAGGACTGGCAGGCGATGGTGCCGTCGGCGGACAGGATGGGATCGGAAAACAGCCGCCGCCCCAGCGCCACCTTGCCGGGATCGAGCCCGGCGATGGCGACGAGGGGCCGTAGCGGCTCGCCGCCGGAGGCCGCCCGGGCCGGGCCCGCCGCCGGCAGCAGCGCCAGCCCGCACAGCAACGCATAGACAAAATATCCGCGGATCATGCCCGGCCTCCCGCGCTGTATCCCGCATCCCTATCCTTACATTTTAATACCAATGGAGTAGAAGGGCAATTGTTGCAATTGATACGGGGCACCCGTTGCAGTGACGGGTTGGCCGGCATCAGCCCCCGGGAGGTGTTCCCTTAGGCTCTGGCGCGAAACAACCGCTCCAGAGCCTAAGGTTTATTCAGACGCCTCCGCTCCGCTTTCGGCGGGCTCAAGCGCCGCTCGGGCTTAAGGATGTGGAGCGATGATATCGTCCCACATCCTTAAGGTCGGACCCCTGCGAGATCCAGCCGCCGCAAAGCTTGTTTGGCGGGCGGCGGGTCAGTATGGTGTGCGGTCGCGTTTCTTAAGGTCTCTCGGGTGGAGTGTTCCTTGACCTATCACAGCACGCGGGGCCAGGCCCCGGTTCTTGCCTTCGATGACGTTCTGCTGGCCGGGCTGGCCCGGGACGGCGGCCTTTACCTGCCGCAAACCTGGCCGCGGTTCTCCAAGGACGACATGGCCGCCATGGCCGGGCTTTCCTATGCCGAGCTGGCGGCGCGGGTGATGCTGCCGTTCCTGGACGGCACCCTGCGCGAGGACGATTTCACCGCCCTGGTGGCCGAAACCTATGCCGGTTTCGAGCATGCCGCCGTGGCGCCCCTGAAGGAGCTGGGCCGCAACGACTGGCTGCTGGAACTGTTCCACGGCCCCACCCTGGCCTTCAAGGACTATGCCCTGCAGCTTCTGGGCCGCCTGTTCGACCATGTGCTGACCCGCAAGGGGCAGCGCGTCACCATCGTCGGCGCCACCTCGGGCGATACCGGCTCGGCGGCCATCGAGGCCTGCCGCGACCGCGAGGCGGTGGACATCATCATCCTGCATCCGCATGGCCGGGTGTCGGAGGTGCAGCGCCGCCAGATGACCACCGTGGCCTCGGCCAACGTGCACAACATCGCCCTCGACGGCACCTTCGACGATTGCCAGGACATGGTGAAGGCCATGTTCAACGATCAGGCCTTCCGCGACGCGCTGCGGCTTTCGGCGGTCAATTCCATCAACTGGGCCCGCATCATGGCCCAGATCGTCTATTACTTCGCCGCCGGCACCGCGCTGGGGGCGCCGCAGCGCCCGCTCTCCTTCGCCGTGCCCACCGGCAATTTCGGCAATGTCTACGCCGCCTTCGCCGCCCGGCGCATGGGCCTGCCCATCGCGCAGCTGGTGGTGGGCTCCAACGCCAACGATATCCTCACCCGCTTTTTCGAAAGCGGCACCATGCGCATGGACGGGGTGCGCCCCACCCTGTCGCCCAGCATGGATATTCAGGTTTCCTCCAATTTCGAGCGCTACCTGTTCGACATGCTGAACGAGGACGGCGCCCGCGTGCGCGCCGTCATGGAGGCCTTCCGCGCCCAGGGCCGCTACGAGGTGGAGCCGGCGGTGATGCAAGACATCGCCACCCTGTTCTCGGGCCATCGCCTGGACGACGAGGCCACCCGCCAGACCATCCGCCGCCTGCACCAGGAAACCGGCGAACTGCTGGATCCGCATTCGGCCATCGGCGTCGCCGCCGGGCGGGCCTGC
Source organism: Pseudomonadota bacterium (assembly GCA_021798485.1). Classification (GTDB taxonomy): domain Bacteria; phylum Pseudomonadota; class Alphaproteobacteria; order Rhodospirillales; family Magnetospirillaceae; genus JAJZGK01. The sequence goes on along the minus strand of JAJZGK010000096.1, from coordinate 3,486 downwards.
CGCCGCGATGCCGCCATCCCCATGGTGGCCCTGGCCACCGCCCACCCCGCCAAATTCCCCGCCGCCGTGGAAGCGGCCACCGGGGTGCGCCCGGCCCTGCCGCCGCGCCTGGCCGACCTGTTCGAGCGCCCGGAACGCTACGATGTTCTGCCCAACGATCTGGAGGCGGTGAAGGCCTATGTGCGCCGCGCCGCGCGGGTGACGGCATGAGCGCCGAAAACTTCCGCCTGACCACCCTGGACAACGGCCTCATCGTTGCCACCGATGCCATGGCCACGGTGGAAACCACCTCGGTGGGGGTGTGGGTCAATGCCGGCACCCGCCACGAAACCGCCGAGATCAACGGCATCTCGCACATGCTGGAGCATATGGCCTTCAAGGGCACGCGCCGGCGCTCGGCCCAGTCCATCGCCGAGGAGATCGAGGCGGTGGGCGGCCATCTGAACGCCTATACCTCGCGCGAGCAGACCGCGTATTACGCCAAGGTGCTGAAGGAGGACCGCGCCCTGGCGCTGGACATCATCGCCGATATTCTGCAGCACTCCACCCTCGATGCCGGCGAACTGGCCCGCGAGCAGGCGGTGGTGGTGCAGGAGATCAGCCAGGCCATCGACACCCCCGACGACATCATCTTCGATCATTTCCAGGCCACCGCCTATCCCGATCAGGCGGTGGGGCGGCCGGTGCTGGGCACCGCCGACCTGGTGCGCGGCTTCACCCGCGAGACCCTGGCCCATTACATGAGCGCCCATTACGGCCCGCGCCGCATGGTGCTGACCGCCGCCGGCAATCTCGACCACGACGCCCTGGTGGACGAGGCCCGCGCCCTGTTCACCGCCCTGCCCGCCGACCGGCCGCCGCCGCACGATCCGGCCCGCTATGCCGGCGGCGACTACCGCGAGGAACGCGATCTGGAGCAGGTGCATCTGGTGCTGGGCTTCGAGGGCGTGCCCTACGACGATCCCGACTTCTACGCCGCCTCGGTGCTCTCCACCCTGCTGGGCGGCGGCATGTCGTCGCGCCTGTTCCAGGAGGTGCGGGAAAAACGCGGCCTGGTCTACGGCATCTACTCCTTCCTGACCTCGTTCAACGACGGCGGCCTGTTCTCCATCTATGCCGGCACCGGCGAGGACGAGGCCGCCGAGGTGCTGCCGGTGGTCTGCGACGAGGTGATGAAGGTGACGCAGAGCGTCACCGCCGACGAGGTGCAGCGCGCCCGCGCCCAGCTGAAGGCCAGCATTCTCATGGCCCTGGAAAGCAGCGGCTCGCGCTGCGAACAGCTGGCCCGGCAGATGCTGGCCTTCGGGCGGCCGCTGACCACCGCCGAGGTGGTGGGCCATATCGAGGCGGTGGACGAGGCGGCGGTGCTGAAGGTGGCGCGCCGGCTGTTCACCGGCAAGAGCGCCCCCACCTTCGCCGCCATCGGCCCCCTGGGCGGCGTCGAGGACTATGCCCGCCTGACCGCCCGCCTGGGCTGAAGGAGGGGGCGCTTGAAATAGCGCCCCCTCTTCCCATCTGCCACACAGGACCGGCCCCGGAAGACAGGGATGGGGCGCCGGCACCGGAACCCGTGCGGAGGGCAAGATGGGAATGCTTCGAAACTGGACGGGAGCGGCGCTGACGTTGCTCTGTCTGTCCATCGCCGGCCAGACCGCCGCCAATGGGGCCGGACACGACATGAACGGCGCCGCCGGAGTGCATGGCCGCGCCGATGTCAGCTTCACCCTGCGCACCGGCATCGCCGAGGGTAAAATGGCCTTTATCGGCCGGGGCGGCACCATTGACGGCAAGGTCAACCCCACACTGAACGTGCATGAGGGCGACCGGGTTCAGATCAACCTGATCAACGGCGAAGGGGCCGAACACGATATCGTCGTCCCCGATTTCCACGCCGCCTCCCAGCATGTGGTGGGGAAAGGCGCCAGCAGCAGTATCGTGTTCACCGCCGGCAGCCCCGGCAGCGCGGTCTACTTCTGCAGCATCCCCGGTCACCGCGAAGCCGGCATGGAAGGACGGATTTCCATCGCGGTCGCACCGCCTGCGGCGAAAGGTGAAACCGGAGTCAGCATCGACCGCGATCCCGCCGATCTGCCGCCGCCGGTGGGAGATCGCGCCGCCACCACCGTGAGGATCAACCTTGAAGCCGTAGAACGGGTCGGGCGCCTGGACGAGCACACCACCTACACCTATTGGACCTTCAACGGCAAGGTGCCCGGCCCCTTCTTGCGGGTCCGCGTCGGCGACACCATCGAACTGCATCTGAAAAACGACAAATCCAGCGTCATGCAGCATTCCATCGATCTGCATGCCGTTAACGGCACCGGTGGCGGCGCCGCCTTCTCCGCCGTCGATCCGGGCCAGGAACGGGGCTTCGCCTTCAAAGCCCTGACTCCCGGACTCTTCGTTTATCACTGCGCAACCCCCATGGTCGCCAACCACATTTCCAACGGCATGTATGGCCTGATCCTGGTGGAACCCGCCGGCGGTCTGCCCAAGGTCGATCACGAGTTCTACGTCATGCAGGGCGAACTCTACACCACCGCGCCCTTCGGCACGCCCGGCGCACAGGAATTCGATCTGGACAAGCTGATGGCCGAGCGGCCGGATTATTTCCTCTTCAACGGCGCGGTGGGCGCCCTCAGCCAGGATCACCCGCTGCACAGCAAGGTGGGCGACAGCGTCCGCATCTTCTTTGGCGTGGGCGGCCCCAATTTCACCTCGTCGTTCCACATTATCGGCCAGATTTTTGACCGCGCCTACGAGGATGGCGCCATCACCTCGACGCCGCTGACAGGGGTGCAAACCATCTCGGTGCCGCCGGGAAGCGCCACCATGGTGGAGTTCACCACCAAGGTTCCCGGCAAGTTCACGATCGTGGACCATGCCCTGTCGCGGCTGGAAAAGGGATTGGCCGGTTCGCTGCTGGTCAGCGGCCCGGCGCAGCCCGCCCTGTTCCGCGCCCTGCCGGACGAGGACGGCGGCAAGGAACGCTGAACGCCGGCGGCTGTTGCCCGAAATCACACCGGCAAACGGGAGGCGGGGTCCGCCTCCCGCGCCGGCGGGGCCGACAGGGCGGGATCGAGGAAGCGCAGGCAGCACACCCTGAGGAACGAGGCGAAATTGGGAATATCGCCCCGGTAGGCGATCACCTCGTCGTAGAGCCTGGCAATCAGCTGCGGCAGGCTCATGCCGTCACGCGCGGCGATGCGCTCCAACACCTCCCAGAACAGGGTTTCCAGGCGCAGGCTGGTCACCACGCCGTGGATGCGCAGCGACCGCGAATGATAGTCGTAAAGCCGCGGCTCGGCCTTGACGAAAATCTCGCACATGGCGTCACCCTCCCGCCCACCGTGAATGAGGATGGAAATCCTATCATACCAACCGGCCAATGAATTGCCCGGTTGTATCGTCCCTCGCCGGGCGGCGGCATCCGCCGCCTTGGCCGCTCGCTCAATGCTCGCTGGATACCGGCCAACGAGTCACTTC
>JAJZGK010000095.1 GCA_021798485.1 Pseudomonadota bacterium | reverse complement strand
GGATGCGGGCATGGGGGGTATTGGCACGGGCGTGGCGCACCGCCTCCCAGATCAGGGCGGCCAGGATCACCCCCAGGAATCCGGCCAGGGCCACGGCGTCGGCGGGATCAAGACCGGGCTTGCTCATGCCTGCATCACCTCCGCCAGGGCCTTGTCGAGGCCGTAATAGGCGGCGCGCGCCGTCAGGGCCGGACGAATGCCGGAGGGCTCGAAGCGCCCATGCACCTCCTCGCCGAAATTGCTGGGATCGTAGCGGAAGGCGAACAGATCCTGGGTAATGATGATGTCGCCCTCCATGCCCACCAGTTCGGTGATCTGCATCACCCGGCGCACGCCGTCGCGCATGCGCTCCAGCTGCACGATGAGATGCACGGCGCTGGCGATCTGGCGGCGGATGGACAGCAGCGGCAGATTGCCGTTGGCCTGCAAAACCATGCCTTCCAGGCGGGTCACGGCATCGCGCGGGGAATTGGCGTGCAGCGTGCTCATGGAGCCGTCGTGGCCGGTATTCATGGCCACCAGCATGTCGAAGGCCTCGGCGCCGCGGGTTTCCCCCAGGATAATGCGGTCGGGGCGCATGCGCAGGGCGTTGCGCACCAGCTGCCGCTGATCGATGGCGCCGCCGCCCTCGATGCTTTCGGGCCGGGTTTCCAGGCTGACCACATGCGGCTGCTGCAGCTGCAGCTCGGCGGCATCCTCGATGGTCAGGATGCGCTCGCGCGGATTGATGACGCGGGACATGGCGTTCATCAGGGTGGTTTTGCCCGAGCCGGTGCCGCCGGAAATCAGGATATTGCAGCGGCTGGCGGTGGCCACCTCCAAAAGCCGGGCCATGCCCGCCGACATGTTGCCCTGCTGCGCCATGCGGTGCAGGGTGACGTTCATGCGCGAGAATTTGCGGATGGAGATGCAGGCGCCGTGAATGGCCAGCGGCGGCAGCACCACATTGACGCGGCTGCCGTCGGGCAGGCGGGCATCCACCATGGGGCTGGTTTCATCCACCCGCCGCCCCACCGAGGCGGCGATGCGCTTGGCGACGTTGACCACATGGGCGTCGTCGCGGAATTTGAAGGGGGTGATGTCCAAACGGCCGTGCCGCTCCACATAAACCTGATCGGGGCCGTTGACCAGAATGTCGGTCACGCTGTCGTCCTGCAGCAGGGGCTCGATGGGGCCGATGCCGAACATGTCGTTCAGCAGCTCCTCCACCATCATCGCCTGTTCGCTGCCGGTCACCATCAGGCGGTCGCGGGCCACGATATCGGCCACCAGGGCCGTCAGATCGTGGCGGGCCTGCTCGCGGCCGCCATTGGCCGCCGCCGCGATGTTCAGGCTGGCGAACACCGCGTCGCGCACGGCCAGAAACACCGGCGAGCGCACCAGCTGCTCGTGCGCCGCCAGATTGCCGCGCAGTTCGGCCAGCAGGCCGGGCCCGCGCGGCGTGGCGGCGGGCGGCTCATAAAGCGGCGGCTCCGGCGCGGCCGGGCTGAGGGCGGCGCTCTCGGCGCCGGGCCGCGACATTTCCTCGATCTCGAAGCCGCTTTTGCGTCCGAACATCAGGTCAGCCTCTTCCACAGGCCGGAAAGCCCCTGCACCGTGTGCGCCAGCAGGGGCGGCAGCCGGATGGTGAGCGCCGCCGCCGGCTCGGCCCGCCGCCCCGACAGATCGAGCGACAGGGCCAGCAGGGCCTGGGCCAGCGGCCCCTTGCCGCCGACGATGGGCGCGCCGAGATTTTCCGCCTCCACCGCCGCCTCGTTGTCGTGCGGCAGCTCCTGCGACACCTTGCGGCCGATGGCCTCCTCGAAATCGCGCACCGTCAGCTCGGCCTTGCCCTCGGGGTGGGTATGGTTGATCACCAGGGCCAGCGGCATGGCCACATCGCGGTTTTCCGCCAGACGGATCAGACGGGCGCTTTCGCGGGCGCCGTAGACCGAGGGATCGCTGACCAGCACGGTGGTCTGGGCCGCCTCGATCACGCATTGGCTCACCGGTCCGGCGCGGTCGGGCAGATCGGCGATGATGTAGTGGAAGTGCTTCTTCAGTTCGCCGAACAGCCGCTGCAACGCCATCAGATCGGGCTGGGTGCCCGCCGTGAAATCCATCTCCGACGACAGCACCGAAAGATGCGGCCCCACCGGCACCAGGGTGCGGTTGACATAATGGGGATCCAGGCGGTTGACGTTCTTCAGCACGTCGGTCAGCCCCTCGTTGCTGCGCACCCCCAGCAGCACGTTGGCCGGGCCGCCATGGGGATCGAGATCGATCAGGGCCACCCGGCGCTGCTGGCGGTTGGCCAGGGCCCAGGCCAGATTGACCGCCACGGTGGAGGCGCCGACGCCGCCCCTGGCGCCAACGCAGGCCACCAGCTTGCCGGTGCGCACCTGCTGCACCGGCTCGGCGGCGGCCTGACCGCCCAGGGTGCGGCGCAGCAGCTCGGCGGTAAGCGGCTTGGACAGATAATCATCCACCCCCATGCGCAGCAGTTCGCGGAACAGCCCCACATCGTTGCGGTCGCCGATCACCACCACCGAAACGCTGGGCGCGCAGGCATCGGCCAGGCGGGCCAGATCCGAGAGCGGCATGGACGAGGCGGAAATATCCACCACCAGCCGTTCGGGCGGGCGGTCGAGCTGCCCCAGGAGGGCGATGGCCTCGTCCATCGAGCCCTGGCGCACCAGGGCGTGCGGCATCATCTGCTCGACGGTGAAGCGCTCCATCACCTGGGCGCTGTCGGCATCGACGAGATAGGCCATGAACTCCACATTGCGCGGCGCGGCGCGGCCCCCTCCGGTCATGGCATCGCGGATCAGCATGGCGCCGCCTTTCGTTCGGGATGCGCGGCCACCCGGCGCAGCAGCCCCAGGGTGAGCGGCTTGGTCAGATAATCATCCACCCCCAGGCGCAGCAGATCGCGGAACAGGCTGGTATCGGTGCGGCTGGCCACCACCACCACCGAAACATCGGCGGTGCAGGCCTCGGCCAGACGGGTGAGATCGCCCAGCGGATCGTCCGAGGCCGACACATCCACCATCAGCCGCAGGGGCGGCCGGTTCTGGGCCCGCAAGGCGGCCACGGCGTCGGCGATGCCGCCCTGGCGCACCAGGGCATGGGTCAGCCGCCGCTCCGCCACGTAACGGGCCACCACGGCGGCGCTGTCGGGATCGGACAGAAAGGCCATGAACTCCACCGGCGGAACGGCGGGCGAAATCTCCTTCGGCGGCATAACGGCGGGTTCCGGTTCAGTTGGAAGAGGAGGAGGACATGCTGGAGGTGGAGGAGTTTTTCAGCAGCGGCGTCACCTTGCCGGCCTGATAGCGCTCCACCCCGGCCGCCGTCACCGCGCCGTCGGGCCCGGCCAGGCTGCGGCCGCTTTCCAGATCGGCGGGATCGGCCACCATGGCCGCCAGATTGGCGTAGGTGGCGCAGCCGAACGACATGCGGGGCCTGATGGCGGCATCCTCGGCCTCGGAGGGGGTGACCAGGGCGGCGCAGTCGGGGGCGGTGGCGGCCAGGTGATAGATCATCACCACGCTGTCCGGCCCGCCCGAAGGCTGCGCCGACAGCGCGGCGACGCCGGGCGCGATGCCCAGCCCCGCCAGGGCGCGGCGCAGCACGGCATTCTGCGGCACCGCCAGCCCCGCCGGCAGCCGCAGGCGCACCCGCACCCCGTTGCCGCCGTCGGCGGCCAGGGCCGCCTGGATCCGGGTCCGTTCCTCGACGGTGGGCGCCAGCAGATCGGCCACCGGCACCGCCGCCTTGCCCACCACGGCAAGATGGATCACCGAGGAATCCGGCAGGGCATTATATTCGGGCCGGGGCTCGCAGCCGCCCAGCAGGGGAAGCCCCAACACCAGCAAAGCGCATGTCACGCGGCGGATCATCCGGGCCTCCCTCAATAGACGAAACCGGCCTGGCCCATCAGGCGCGGGGCATCCGGCGCCATGGGATCGAGACCGAACTGTTTTTGCACGATATGCTCCACGTCGCTGGCCGGACGCAGGCTTTGCAGCGGCGTATGCAGGGCCTGGGAATCGGTGGGGCGCACGATATAAGCGGTGACGATGATCACCAGCTCGCTCTTGTTGTTCTGATAGTTCTTCGACGAGAACAGCTTGCCCAGCACCGGCAGGCTGGCCAGGCCGGGGAAGCGCGACACCGCCTCGGTCATATTCTCCTGCAACAGCCCGCCGACGGCGAAGCTCTGGCCGCTGGCCAGCTCCACCGTGGTCTGGGCCCGGCGCACCGACAGGCCGGGAATGGTGGTGCCGTTCAGGGTGATGTCGTAATCGGTGTCGAGCTGGCTGACCTCGGGGCGCACCAGCAGGCTGATACGGTTGTGCGACAGCACGGTGGGGGTGAAATCCAGGGCCACGCCGAAGGATTTGAATTCCACGGTGATGGCGGTGATGCCGCTGCTGCTGCTTTGCGCCACCGGAATGGGGAACTCGCCGCCGGCCAGGAAACTGGCGGTCTGCCCCGACAGGGCGGTGAGATTGGGCTCGGCCAGGATGGAGATCAGCCCCTCGGAATCCAGGGCGTCCAGCATGGACTGCACCGAATAGTGGCCGCTGGAATAGCCGCCCAGCATGGACCAGGCGTTGGTGGAGCTCATGGAATAGGCGTTGACGCCGGTCCCGTTGGTCGAGTCGTAGAACGCACGGCCGCTGAAGATGCCCGACACCAGATGGCCGGGCTCCATCAGGGCCTGCCAGTTGAAGCCGAACTGCTGATTGATATCGCGCGAAACCTCGGCCACCCGCACCCGCAGCTGCACCTGATTGGAGCGCGGCACCGAAACCTCGTTGATCAGCTTCTCGGCCTTGGACAGCAGCGGCGTCAGGGTGGCGGCCACGGCGGCCACCTCCTCGGCGCTGTCCACCGTGCCCTTGACCATCAATGAGCCCGGCGCCGAGGTCAGCTCGAACTGGTCCGAGGGGAAGCGCTGGCGCAGCAGGCTGTTCATTTCCGTCAGATTGTGGCGCACCACCACGGTGCGGCGCAAAATGGTCTGATTGTCGGCGTCGATGGCCAGCAAGGTGGTGGTGCCGGCGGTTTTGCCCAGCACGAAGATGGCCCCAGACGACGGCACCTGAATATCGGCCACATCGGGATTGGCGATGAACACGCTGGCCGAGGGCCGCGGCAGCCGCAGCATCGTCCCCTCGCCGATGGCCAGATTCAGGGCGCCGCTCCCGCCTTCGGGCTCCGCCGCCCAGGCTCCGGCCGACCCTGCCGCGCACAGCAGCAAGACGGCCACAAGCAGCAGGCCTCTGATCCAGACTCGCATCCAGGCCCCGGTTTCCTTGATCTCTCGCATGACATGTCCTTTGTCTTCAGTCCCTCGGGCGGCGGTTATTGCGGTACGGCCTCGGCACCGCCACCGCCACCGCCACCGCTGCTGCGGCCGCCGTGGAAGACCAGGGGCAGGGCCGGGGCGGCGGAGCGCGGGCCCTCCGCGCGGGGGGCCGGCTCGGTCTCATCGGCCAGGCTGCGCACGGCGGCGGAAACGTCGCGGCCCCACACCGGCCCGTCCGCCGCCGGGGGCGCGGTTTCCGGCTGGGCCGTGGCCAGGCTGCGCAGGGCCAAAGACAGCTGGCCCAGGCGGGTGGCCACCGCCACCTTTTCGCCGTCGCGCGGGTCCACCTCCAGGGTCACGGTGCGGGCCCGGCTGGCATGGGCGCCGCCCCGGCCCTCGTCGTCGCCGGTGCGGAACTGCGAGCCCACGGCGATCACCCGCACCCCGCTCAGGATGGTTTCGCTGGCCACCTTGGCCGGAGCCCCGGTCTCGGCGCCGATGCGCTGGGTCAGGAGCAGATCCACCCGGTCGCCGGGCAGGATCAGCCCGGCATTGCCGGTGACATCGTCGATGGCCACCGATACCGCCCGCATGCCCGGCGCCAGCGCCGCCGCCAGAAAACCGGGATCATCGGGGAACACCACATCCTTTTCCGCCATCGGCGCCCCGGCCGCCACGGCATGGCGCACCACCGCTCCCAGCACATGCTTGGCCTGGGCATCGCCCTTGACGATCTCACCCTTGGTCACGGCATCGGCGGCGATCTCGCGCCAGGCCAGATCGGCGGCGGTGATCAGCCGCCCCGGCGGCAGGGCGGTGGCGGCCACCTCGATCTCGGCCTTGACGATCCGCGGCGGCCGGGTGGTGGTGACGAACAGCCAGCGCAGCAGCAGGGCGAACACCCCGGCCAGCACCAGAATGGCAAGAAGACGCGGCAGGGAGGTTTTGGTCATTCAGACGGATCCTTCGGGCAGAGCGGCCAGAACGGCCACGATGCCGCCCGCCGCCAGGGCGATGCCGTAGGGCACGCCGCGGTCGAGCGAAAGGGGGGACAGCAGACGGCGGGGAAGGCCGGGCAGCGGCAGCGCCAGCAGGGAACGGGCGGCAAGGCCCAGCAGCACCACGGCCCAGCCGGCCAGACCGATCAGAAACAGCACGGCCAGGGCATGGCCGCCGCCGGCCCACAGGAACACCGGCGCCGTCAGCTTGACGTCGCCGCCGCCGATCCAGCCCAGACGCCAGAACAGCAGCATGACGGCGAAGGCCAGTGCCGCCACTTCCACATGGCCGAGCGCGGCCCCCCAGCCGCCGTGCCTCAGCATGGCAAATCCCCCCCACAACACCAAAAGCCCCAGCACCGGCCCATGGTCGATGCGGCGCCACAGCAGATCGCCGGCGGCGGCGGCGGCGAACAGCGCCACCGCCGCCAGAGCCAGCAGCGTGCTCACCCCTTGATCGTGCCGCCGGCCGTGGTCAGCGCCGAGCCGACATCAGTGAACAACGTTTGCACATTGCTCAAAAAACCCGAACTGGTGGTACCGATCACGGTCACCAGGGCGGTGATCACCAATCCGGCCAGCACCGCATATTCCATGGCGCTGATACCGCGCTTGTCGCGCAGGAACGAAAGAACATAGGTCATAGCCAACTCCTCATGTCGTGCCGTGACGGCAAGATTTTTCCAAGACGACACAAGTAATCATCTGGAAAAATGCGCCCGTGTGGCTACACCATGACCGAGACCGGGGATGCCTTCAATACACCTAATGGATCTATGGTTATTCCGAAATTCATAGTTTCGGCCGCCATAAATAGCTCACATTTCATATAAAAATGTAATTATTTTCCCTATAATTCCTCCAGAGGTTGGCTCAACCCTATAATTTATAAGGATTTTCTCAGGCAGCGCCTGCCCTTCCGGAAAATTCAGAAACATCCAATATGCCATGCGGCCTATTTGGCTGAGAAATCGCTTGATATAGACTTTTCCTCAGCGCCTTCCAAAAAATTGCACAATTTACTGCGCGAATATTTACTCTGATCTTGAAGAAAGGAGAGATCGCGGTGCCAAGATGCGCGGAAACAGCAGATCAATCAAAAAGAGAAAAGCCAAAAAATTTACGCCCCCTTTGCGCGTTTGCCTGGCACGACCACCGCGGCGTGGCGGCGTTGGAGTTCGCGCTGATCGCTTTTCCGCTGCTGCTGATGCTTTTCGGCATTCTTCAGGTGGGCTTTTACTTGAAAAGCCGCAACGATCTCGATCTTGCCACCGATGCCGCCGCCCGCCAGATCATGGTGGGCGGCGTGCAAAGCCAGTATGCGGCCCTGACCGCCGATCAGTTCAAGGCCGCCTATCTCTGCCCCAACCTGCCCAGCACCTTCAGCTGTGATCAGGTGGTGGTGAACGCCACCATGTTCGACGAGGCCGATACCGCCGGGGCCGGGTTCTACACTTTCGTGGGCGGCAGCCCGCCCGCCCTGCAGATCAGCACCAGCGAACAGAGCTTCTGCCTGGGCAACGGCGGCAATTACGTTTACCTGCAGGTGGCCTATCCGCTGTCGGCGCTGTCCTCGGCCTTCGGGGCCGCCGCCCTTTTGAGCCGCCTTTCCACCAGCGGCTGGCTGGCCTCGTCGGCGGCTTTCAAGAACGAGCCGTTCTCCGACTCTCAATATATCCTTCCCACGAGCTGCACATCATGAGCCGGGCCGCGTCCGTCCGCCCCGGATCCTGCCGCGCCGGCAGCGTGGCGGTGGAGTTCGCCCTGGTCATCCCCATCCTGATTTTTCTGCTCACCGGGCTTTATCAGATGTGGACGCTGACCGTGGTCAACCGCGAGCTGGAAACCGTGGCCGCCTCCATCGGCCAGATGCTGACCCAGAGCACCACCGGATCGGTCAGCGACGACGATCTCGCCTTTACCGCCTCTTCCACCATGGTGCTGTTTCCCGGCATTCTGAGCGATGCCGCCAACAAGGGCCTGAGCTGGTCCGACGATATCGGCATCACCATCAGCAGCGTGGTGTTCGGCCAGCAGGCCAACGGCAGCTATCAGGCCCAGGTGGCCTGGAGCCGCGGCACCAGCAAACGGCCCTGCGGCACCGCCCTGAGCGCCGCCGCCGATGATGCCGCCCCCAGCCCCACCACCCTGCCGCAGGATCTGTTCGGTGCCGGCTCGCTGATCGTGGTGGATGTGGTCTTCGCCTATACCCCGAGCTTCGTGCCCACGGCGTTCCTGGCCCCGGCCACCTACACCTACAGAAAGTCGGTCTATCTGCAGCCCCGCTACATCGCCGCGCCCAGCTACATCACCCACAGCAGCACCGATGCCGACGGGGGAACCACCATCTGCCAGGGATACGATTAACGCCATGACGCCCTTTGCCCGCGCCCTTCTGCACGACCGTTCCGGCGTTTCCGCCCTGACGGTGGCCCTGATGATCATTCCCATCCTGGGTTTTTTCGGCCTGGCCATCGATTACGGCAATGTGCTGGCGGTGCGCCAGCAGCTGAACGCCGCCGCCGATGCCGCCAGCCTGCAGGCCATCAACACCGCCCGCGCCGAGATCCTGGCCAATCCCAACCAGGATAGCGCCACCACCCAGACCGATGCCCAGGCGGCCGGGGTCAGGGCCTTCAACGCCAATGCCGGCAGCGCCGCTTCGGCCGTCACCGGCTCGGGGCCGCAGGTTTCGCTGCAGATCACCGATCCCAGCACCCTGACCCTGACCCTGACCGCCACCGCCGCCTATTCCGCCAGCGCCAGCACCCTGCTGGCGCAGGTGTTCGGCACCAGCTCCTTCAGCTTTTCGGGCTCGTCGCAATCCTCGGCCACCATGGCCAATTATGTCGGCTATTATCTGCTGGTGGATGTCTCGGGCTCCATGGGCACCCCCTCGACGCTGAACGGCCAGGCGGCGCTGGCCACCCTGAACACCAAGGACATGCACGACAGTTACCCGCAGGGCTGCCTGTTCGCCTGCCATTTCGCGGGCTATGTCGGCTATACCATGTCGCGCACCGCCAGCAGCAACCTCTACGCCCCGCAGGTCAGCGGCGATTATTGCCCCTCGCCCAGCCAGAGCAACTGCATCCAGCTGCGCATCGACGCCGTAACCACCGCCCTGCAGGCCTTCACCATCAGCGCCCAGGAAGCGGAAAACTACCCCGATCAGATCGCCGTGGGGCTTTATCCCTTTATCGTCAATGTGGATCAGTACTATCCCACCGCCAGCAGCGGCAGCACCTTGTCCACCGATCTCGGCACCATCGCCAGCCAGGCCGGCTGCCTGCCCGCCCTGCTGGACAACGGCGGCGCCACCAACAGCAAAACCGCCAGCTGTCCCAATTCCGTCTCGGCCAATGTCACCATGGGCGCCGGCGGCACCCATATCAGCAATGCCCTCAACCAGCTTTACGGCCTGATCCCCCGCCCCATCGGCGACGGCTCCGGCGAAAGCAAGCGCAAGCCGGTGGTGTTCCTCATCACCGACGGCGCCGAGGATGATCAGACCTATTCCTACGGCAACTGGTACGGCAGCAACCACGCCACCATCGTCACCCAAAGCTACTGCCAGCAGCTGACCAAGGCCGGCGTGCTGCTCTATATCCTTTACATTCCCTACATCACCATCCAACCGCAATATTTCAATTCCAGCTTCGCCAACGACGAGGATGGGTTCGCCAACGCCAACATCCCCTACATCCCGCCCAGTCTGCAGGGCTGCGTGACCTCGCAGAGCAATTATTTCGTGGCCGACGCCTACAATCCCCAATCCATCACCGACCAGATCCAGGCCATGTTCGCCCAATCACTGCAGGCCACCCGGCTGGTGAAATGACGCCCCGCCCGCGACCGGGCGGGGCGTCGATGCGAACGGCGGTTACGGGGTGACGGTAATGGCGCCCTTCATGCCGCTTTCATAATGGCCGGGGAGATTGCAGTCGTACTCCACCGTGCCGGGCTGGGTGAAGGTCCAGGCCAGGCTGGCCGACTGGCCGGGATCGAGACTGACGGCATTGCCCATATGGTGATGGTGCGGCGGCAAGCCCTTTTCGGCCTCGGCCGCCATCATGCGGCGGTGCGCCGTCTGCATGGCGGCGGTGCCCAGCATGAACTCATGCATCACCGTGCCGCCGTTGTGCAGCTTGAACAGCACGGTTTCCCCGGCCTTCACCGTCAGGCTGTCGGGCACGAAGGCCATATCCTTCATCTCGATGGCCACGCTGCGCCCGGCCTGGGCGGCGGCGGCGGGATGGCCGAAAGCCATCATGCCGCCGCCCATGCCACCGCCCATACCGCCGTGCTCCATCATGCCGCCCCCCATCATGCCGGGGCCCATGGCATCGTCGTCGTCGTGCGCCTGGACCAGGGAAGCGGCCAGCAGCGCCGCCGTCAGGGCGGCGGAAAACAGGATCGTCTTTTTCATGGCATACCTTCTTTCGGTGCCGGTCAAACGCCGGACACCCCAATCGCGTGCCGCGATGCGCCGGGCGCATCGGGCGGGTGTTTCAATGCGGAAAAGAAGGATCAGACCCGGGGCGGCTTGCGCGGCGGCGGCCAGTGAAAGCCGCGCAGGCGCCGGGCCGGCAGCGGCCAGGACAGCGGAACGGCCCGGCGGGAGACACCGGGCGCGGTTCTGCCACTGGAAGACGGTTACGGCGCGGCGGGAGGAGCCGTTCGAGCGCGTGCGCCAGCGTTATCCCAACGGCCAGCGGGGCACGGTCAAGCTCCTGTGCTTG
>JAJZGK010000094.1 GCA_021798485.1 Pseudomonadota bacterium | reverse complement strand
CCGGTCTCCAGCGAGCATTGAGCGAGCGGCCAAGGCGGCGGATGCCGCCGCCCGGCGAGGGACGATACAACCGGTCAATTCATTGGCCGGTTGGTATGACTCGTTGGCCGGTATCCAGCGAGCATTGAGCGAGCGGCCAAGGCGGCGGATGCCGCCGCCCGGCGAGGGACGATACAACCGGTCAATTCATTGGCCGGTTGGTATGGCACGTCAGGTTTGGCGGTCGTGCATGGCCACGCCCTTGCGTTCGGGCCCGAAGAACACCGCAGCGGCCACCGCCAGTGCCACCACGGCGGCGGTGGAGGCGAGGGCCAGGGCATAGTTGTTGCCGTGGCTTTCGGCGAGCCCGGCCTGCAGCGGCGCCGCCAGCGAGATGACGAAATTGCCCAGCTGGTAGGTGAAGCCGGGGAAGGTGCCGCGCACCTCCGGCGGCGACAGCTCGTTCAGATGCACCGGAACCACACCCCAGGCGCCCTGCACCATGAACTGCATCAGGAAAACCCCCAGTCCCAGCATGGCGGGGCTGGTGGAATAGGCCCAGAGCGGCACCACCAGCACCGCCAGCAGCGAGGACAGGAGGATGGCCCGGCGGCGGCCGATCTGTTCGGACAGGGCTCCGAACGACAGGCCGCCGGCGATGGCCCCGATATTGGCGACGATCAGCAGCAGGGAAATGCCGGCCGTATCGAACTTCAGCTGTTTGGCCAGGAAGACCTTGTAAAGATCCTGCGTGCCGTGGCTGAAGGCGTTGAAGCACGACATCAGGATCACGATGTAGAGGAACATTTTCCAGTTGCGGACGATCGACGACACCATGTCTTTGATCGAGTGTCTGTCGCTGGCCGCCCAGGCGGGGCTTTCGGGCACTTTGGCCCGGATGAACAGCACCAGGAAGGCCGGGATGGCCCCGACGATGAACATGCCCCGCCAGCCCACGGCTGCGAACAGGGCCCAGTAGACGATGGTCGCCACCAGGAAGCCCACGGCATAGCCTTCCTGCAGCAGGCCCGAAACGATGCCGCGGGCCGAGGCCGGGATGCTCTCCATCGCCAGCGATGAGCCGATCCCCCATTCTCCGCCCATGGCGATGCCGAACAGCAGGCGCAGCAGAAGCAGGGTTTCGAGATCGGGGGCGAAGCCCGAGGCCAGTTCCAGGGCGGAAAACAGCAGAACGTCGAGCATCAGCACCGGCCGCCGGCCATAGCGGTCGGCGAGAAAGCCGAAGATGAAGGCGCCGACGGGGCGCATGGCCAGGGTCAGGGTCACGCCGTAGGCCACCGCCTTGACGGTGGTGTGAAAGTCGGCGGCCACATTGTCCAGGATCAGGATCATGATGAAGAAATCGAAGGCGTCCAGCATCCAGCCGAGGAAACTGGCGACGACGGCGCTTTTCTGGCTGGGCTCGAGGCGGCGTATTTCCTGCCAGGCGGTGGTGATCAGAGCCATGGACACTCTCCCCGTTCTCTATGCCGTGCCGTTCCGGAACAAGCCCGGACGTTGCATGATGATACGTGGGGTGCCGGCGGCCGGCTACAACCGCGTGCCGTCTTGCAGCAGCCGGGCGTAGCGGTCGGGCTTGAAGCCGGCCTCCAGCAGGCCGGGGCCTTCCAGCAGGGGGCGCCTGATCATGGCCGGCTGCGCCAGCATCAGGGTGATGGCGGCCTCGGCGTCGAGGTTGGCGCGGGCGGTCTCGGGCAGTTTGCGGAAGGTGGTGCCGGCGCGGTTCAGCACCGCCTCCCAGCCCAGGGCGGCGCACCAGCGTTCCAGATCGGCGCGGGCCAGGCCGTCCTTGCGGTGATCGTGGAAGCGGTAGGCGATGCCGTGCCCGTCCAGCCAGGCGCGGGCCTTCTTCATGGTGTCGCAGGCGGGAATGCCGTACAGGACGAGGTTCATGCGGGGGGGCTCAGGCGCACCTTGGCGGCGGCATCGCGCGCCGCCTGGCGGGCGGTATCGGTATCGCCGGCGCGGGCCAGGGCCAGGGCCACGCCCATGCGGCGGTAGGGCCGGGTGGTGGGTTTGTTGAAGATGCGCACATCGATCTCCACGCCGGGCAGGCTGGGGCTGAGGGCGGCGTCGAGCCCGGCCACCGTGAAATCGTCGGCGTCGTGTTCGGCCAGGATCACCGCCGAGGCGGCGGCGCCCAGCTGGGTCAGGGTGGGAATGGGCAGGCCCAGCACGGCGCGGGCATGCAGATCGAACTCGGTGAGGTTCTGCGAGATCAGCGTCACCATGCCGGTATCGTGCGGACGCGGCGACAGTTCCGAGAAGATCACCTCTTCGCCCTTGACGAAGAACTCCACGCCGAACAGGCCGTAGCCGCCCAGATTGTCCACCACCGCCGTGGCCTGGCGCCGCGCTTCCGCCACCGCCGCCGCCGACATGGCCGCCGGCTGCCAGCTTTCCTGGTAATCGCCGCGTTCCTGGCGGTGGCCGATGGGATCGCAGAACAGCACGCCGGTGCGGGTGCGGATGGTGAGCAGGGTGATTTCGTAATCGAAGGGGATGAAGGCCTCGACGATGATGCGGCGGCGGTCGCCGCGCATGCCGGCCACGGCATAATCCCAGGCGGCGGGCACGGCGGCGGCTTCGCGCACGATGCTCTGGCCCTTGCCCGACGACGACATCACCGGCTTGACCACGCAAGGCAGGCCGATGGCGGCGACGGCCTCTTGCATCTCCGCCAGGCTTTCGGCATAGCGGTAGCGCGAGGTGGGCAGGCCCAGCTCGGCGGCGGCCACCTCGCGGATGCGGTCGCGGTTCATGGTCATCAGGGTGGCCCGCGCCGAAGGCACCACGCAAAAGCCCCGCGCCTCGTAGTCCTGCAGCACCTCGGTGCGGATGGCTTCGATCTCGGGCACGATATAGTCGGGGCGGTGCCGTTCGATGGCGGCGCCCAGGGCGGCGCCGTCGAGCATGGAAAACACCTCGGCCTCGTCGGCCACCTGCATGGCCGGGGCGCCGGCGTAGGAATCGCAGGCGATGACATGGGCGCCGAGGCGCTTGGCCGAAATCACGAATTCCCGGCCCAGTTCTCCCGAGCCCAGCAGCAAAATCTTGGCAATGGCGGCCATGGCCGGTTCTCTCTTTTCTGGTGGTTCCGCCCGTTCAGGATAAGGAACGCGCTTTGGCGGTCAATCCGCCTCTTTCAGGATGCGGCCGGGCCGCGGGGCCCCCCAGGCCACCACCGAAGGGTTGAGGAACCCCTCCTTGCCGTAGCGCAGCGGGCTGCCGTCGGGCAGGGTCATGCAGCCGCCCGCCGCCCGCAGGATGGCGTGGCCGGCGGCGGTATCCCATTCCATGGTCCGCCCGAAGCGGGGATAGAGATCGGCCTCGCCCGCCGCCACCAGGGCGAATTTCAGCGAACTGCCCGAACGGCGCAGCGCGGCCACCGGCAGCGGCGCGATGAAGGTGTCGAAGCGCTCCGAATCGCGGTGCGAGCGGCTGGACAGCACCACCAGCCCGGCCTCGGGCGGCGGGCGCACGGCGATGGGGCGTGGCGGCGCCCCCTGGTCTTCCACCGTGGCCCGGCCGGGGGCGGCCAGGAACAGACGGTTGGGCACCGGGGCGAACAGGGCGCCCATCACCGGCACGCCGTTCTCGATCAGGCCGATATTGACGGTGAACTCGCCGTTCCTGGCCACGAACTCCTTGGTGCCGTCCAAGGGATCCACCAGCCAGAAACGGCCCTGCGACACGTCGAAGCGGGCGCCGGCGGCGGCGGCTTCCTCGGAGACCACCGGAATATCGGGGGTGAGTTCGGCCAGGCCGGCCAGGATGATGGCCTCGGCCCGCAGATCGGCCTCGGTCACCGGCGAGGCGTCGTCCTTGTTGCGAACGGTGAAATCGGTCTGATAGACCTCGAGAATGGCGGCGCCGGCCCGGCGGGCCAGCAGCCCCAGGGCGGGCAGCAATGCGGTGTGATCGGTCACGATGACGGGGGTGTCCTCGAAAGGGGGCGGGTTACGGCACCGCCAGCGGCGGCATGCGGGTTTGCGGGGCGGGGTCGGCCGAAAGCGCGGTCAGCGGCGCGGCCAGGCGCTCCAGCCGGGTGAACAGCGCCAGGGCGCGGCTGTCGGCGGAAAGCGAGGCCGAGAGATCGTCGGGCACACGGCCGGTGCGCAGGATTTGCATCAGCTCTTCCACGGGATCGCGCGGTTTGGGGAAGGGCTCCAGGGCCAGGGGCATCTGGCTGGGCACATGCACCAGATCGCGGATCGCCGACCAGGCGGCGGTATAGCCGCCGACGCCATCCACCAGATGGCGCTGGGCGGCGTCGGCGCCGGTCCAGATGCGGCCGCGCGCCAGGGCGTCCATGGCGGCGGGGGTGATATGCCGGGCCTGCTCGGCCTTGCCGGTGAAGTCGGCGTAAACATGATCCAGCATCACGTTGAGCCGGGCCCAGGCGGCGGGCGAGAAGGGCTGGTTGCTGCTCCACATGCCGGCATTGGCGCCGCCCGGCACCTCGCCCCAGCTCACCCCCACCTTCTTCCACAGGTCGGCGGCCACGAACTTGCCGCTGAACACGCCGATGGAGCCGGTGATGGTGCCGGCATCGGCGAAGATGCGGTCGGCGGGCAGGGCGGCGAAATAGCCGCCCGAGGCGGCGACATCGCCCATGGAGACCACCACCGGTTTGCCGGCGGCGCGGGCCTGGCCCACGGCCCGCCACACGGCGTCGGCGGCGGGATAGGAGCCGCCGGGGCTGTCGATGCGGAACAGGATGGCCTTGACCTTGGGATCCTTGGCGGCATCCTGGAAGGCCTTGACCAGACGCCGGGCGGAAAACACCGCCCCGTCGCCCAGATCGTCGCCGCTATCCTGCTGCACCGTGCCCACCCCCATGATCAGCGCCACCTTGACGGCGTTGGGTTCATCCTTCAGGCGGGCGGTGTAATCATCCAGGGAGACGAACTTGCGGCCGGAGGTCAGCAGGCTTTTTTGCACCTCGTCCCAATAGGCCAGCTTGTCCACCAGCTTCTGCTTCAGGGCCTCGTCGGCCATCAGCGGGGCCTGGTCGATATCCTGGCGCACCTGCGCGGGGGCAAGGCCGCGGTCGTGCGCCACGGCGGCAACGATCTGGCCGGTCCAGCCCTGCACCAGGCCGGTCAGCGACTGCTGATTGGCCTTGCTCATGCCGTCGCGGGTAAAGGTCTCGATGGCCGATTTATATTCCCAGCGGGCGCCGAACTGGGCGGTGATGCCCAGCTTGTCGAACAGGCCCTTGAGGAAGGGGCTTTCCGCCATGAAGCCGGTGATGCCGAGATCGCCCGAGGGCTGCAGCCATACCTGCTGGAAGGCGCTGGCCAGATAATAGCCGATGGTGGCGGCGCTGCCTTCGCCGAAGCCGCTGCTGTAGAACAGGGTGCGCTTGCCGCCGGCGCGGAAGCGGGCCACGGCGTCGCGCAGTTCCTGGGCCTGGGCCATGCCGATGCGGGCGCCGTCCAGGCGCATCAGCAGACCGGCCACGCGGGGGTCGGCTGCGGCGCGGTCCAGGGCGCGGATCACCTGCAGCACGGTGGGGGCGCCGTCGCTTTGCAGGCGGGCCAGCGGCGAGTCGGGCCGGGCCTCGGCCAGACCGTGATTGAGATCCAGGGTCAGCACCATGTGGGCCGGCAGGGGCGGGGCCTCCTGGCGGGCGGTCCATAGGCCGATGGCGGCGGCCAGCAGCAGGGTGAGACTGCCGACAACGGCCAGAACAATCAGCGCGACGCGACCGAACAGCCGCATGATCAGGCTCTCCCTCTCAGGGTGTGGGCAACAAATGGTGCCCCATGGTTATGGGGCGGGATGGCCGGGGGGTCAATCGTTCGCCGTAAAAATGCAACATGCGGGGCAGGCGGGGAGGGGTATAAATGGAGCGCGCCCGGCGCCTCGAGGGACATAAACTTGGAAGCCGCGCATGCGGCTGACTAGCGCATTGAGCGCGCCGGAACGGCCGGAGATGCCCGTTGGGCATCGGAGGGTAAGTGAGGATAAGCCAAGCTGGCGGGACGCCAGCGCCCGGCGCCTCGAGGGACATAAATTTGGAAGCCGCGCATGCGGCTGACTAGCGCATTGAGCGCGCCGGAACGGCCGGAGATGCCCGTTGGGCATCGGAGGGTAAGTGAGGATAAGCCAAGCTGGCGGGACGCCAGCGCCCGGCGCCTGAGGGACACACAAAAAAATGCATGCACTACGGCGCTGGCTGGATCTGGGGCTTTATGTCGGGCGGCGGTTCAAGGCCGACCGCGCCCTTGATCGCGCCTCGTCGCTGAGTTACGCCACGCTGCTGTCGCTGGTGCCGCTGCTGGCCATCGCCCTGGCCATGCTGGCGGCCTTTCCGGTGTTCGACGGCGTGCGCGGCCAGTTGGAAAGCCTGGTGTTTCACAATTTCGTGCCCGAAGTGGGCGAGCAGGTGGACCGCCATATCGCTATTTTCGTGGCCAATGCCGGGCGGCTGACGGCGGTGGGGGTGGCCGGGCTGGCGGTGACGGCCATCACTCTGCTGGTTACCATCGAAAGCGCCTTGAACGGTATTTTCCGGGTGGTGACGGCCCGGCCGCCGCTGTCGCGGCTGCTGGTCTACTGGACGGCGCTCACCCTGGGGCCGCTGCTGGTGGGGGTGAGTTTTTCCCTGTCGGCCTGGCTGCTGCCGCTGCAGGATTGGGCCGAGCATGCCGGGCTGGCCGCCTGGGTGCGCCTGGGAGCCGCCATGCTGCCCTCGCTGCTGCTGATGCTGGCCTTCGCGCTGCTGTATCTGGCGGTGCCCAACCGCCGGGTGGCGGTGGCCGACGCCCTGACCGGCGGCATCGCCGCCGGGCTGGCCCTGGCCCTGCTGCGGCTGGCCTTCGGGGTTTATATCGCCCGGGCGCATGTCTACCGCAATGTCTACGGCGCCATGGCGGCGGTGCCGATCTTTCTGTTCTGGACGTATCTGAGCTGGGCGGTGGTGCTGTTCGGGGCGGAGCTGACGGCGGCGCTGCCGGAATGGCGGCGGGCGCGCCCCGATCCGGACGGGCCGCTGTCGCCCCGGCGGCGCCTGACCCTGGCCCTGACGGTATTGGCCCTGCTGCGCGCCGATGCCCGCGCCGCCGCCGCCGGGCTGGGGCGCCAGGATCTTCTGGAGGGCACCGGCGAGGGCGAATCGGCGCTGTTCGGGGTGTTGAGCGCTCTGCTGGACGGGGGCTATCTGGCCCGCACGGCGGCGGGGCGCTATGTGCTGGCGCGCGACCTGGGGACGGCGCGGCTGGCTGATCTGGCGGAGCGTCTGCAGCTGGGCCCCGGTCCCGGCGGCGGAGCCGGGCTGCTGGCCGAGCGCCTCGATCAGGCGGCGGCGGCCCAGGCCCAGGCCTTCGATCTGCCACTGGCCACGGTTTTGGAGGATTACTCCAGCCCCTTGCGTGGATTGTAGGGGTGCTTGGCGGCCCAGCCGCGCAGAAAGCTTTCCAGATCGGCGTCGATGGTGTCGGGCAGGGCGATCTTCAAGGTCACCAGCTGGTCGCCGCGGTCCTTGCCGTGGGGCACGCCCTTGCCTTTCAGGCGCATCACCGTGCCGGCTTGCGAGGCGGCGGGGATGTTCAGGGCCACCTTGCCGTCGATGGTGGGCACCGTCACCTTGGCCCCCAGCGCCGCCTCGGCCAGGGTCAGCGGCAGGGTGAAGAGGATGTCGTTGTCCTCGCGGCTGAAATGGGGATGGGGCTCCACCTTGATCTCGATCAGGGCGTCGCCGGCCGGGCCGTCGCCCTGCCCGGCATGGCCCTGGCCCTTCAGGCGCAGATGGGTGCCGTCGCGGGTGCCGGGCGGCACCTTCACGTTCAGGCTTTTGCCGGTGGGCAGGGTGATGCGCTTGGTGGTGCCGAGGGCGGCCTCGGTGAAGGGCACCTTCAGGGAATATTGCGCGTCGGCGCCTTTCCGGGCCGGTTCATCCTCTTCCTCGAACCAGGCCTTGCCGCCGCTGCGGGCCCGGCCCTTGTCGCGGCGGCGCATCATTTCGGCGAACAGGTCGTCGGCAGTGCCGAAGCCGCCGAAGCCGCCGAACCCCTGGCCTTTGCTGTTGTAGCCGCCATGGTTGCGGCGCGGGCCGCGCTTTTCGTTGCCCTGGCCGTCGATCTCGCCGGCATCGAAGCGGGCGCGTTTGCCGGCGTCGCTCAACAGGTCGTAGGCGGCGGTGACCTTCTTGAATTTCTCCTCGGCGGCGGCGTTGCCGGGATTGACGTCGGGATGCAGGGTGCGCGCCAGCTTGCGGTAGCTGCTTTTAAGCTGCTCGGGGGTGGCGTCGCGCGCAACGCCCAGGATCTTGTAGGGATCATCCGCCACGGGAAAAACCTTATGCTCTGTCAAAACGATGGAAGGGTGACGGGCACAGAAATAGAGGGTTACGCGCCGGGTTTCCAGCGCCGCCGTGACGGCGGCGGTGAATTTGTCTTGCGATTGCCCATTTTCTTTCCGGTTCCGACAGCCTATGTAAAGGCTCTAAAATCGGAAGAGTCTGATATTCCACGATATTAAGAGCGATTTGCAATGGCTGCGAGCGAAAAGGATCCCCTGGCGCTGTTCCATCAGTGGATGGCCGAGGCGGAAAAAAGCGAGGTGAACGATCCCAACGCGATGGCCCTGGCCACCGCCGACGGCGAGGGACGCCCCGCGGTGCGCATGGTGCTGCTGAAGGAGGCCGATGCCCGCGGCTTCGTGTTCTACACCAATCTGGAAAGCCGCAAGGGCGAGGATCTGGCCGCCAACGCCCGCGCCGCCCTGTGCCTGCACTGGAAAAGCCTGCGCCGCCAGGTGCGCATCGAGGGCCGGGTGCAGCCGGTAACGCCCGAGGAGGCCGACGCCTACTTCGCCAGCCGGGCCCGGGGCAGCCAGATCGGCGCCTGGGCCTCGCGGCAGTCGCGGCCCCTGCAGGGGCGCTTCGAGCTGGAGCGGCGCATCGGCGAGTTCGCCGCCAAGTTCGGCCTGGGCAAGGTGCCGCGCCCGCCGCACTGGTCGGGGTTCCGCGTGGTGCCCGACCGCATCGAGTTCTGGGCCGACCGTCCTTTCCGCCTGCACGACCGCACCCTGTTCATCGCCACGCCCGAGGGCTGGCGCACCGAGCAGCTTTTTCCGTGACCGGAGGGACCATGAGCGCGGATCTCGCCGAAAAAGAGAAGGCCGGGCGCATGATGCGCCGCGCCACCCTGTTCGCGGTGGCGGTGGGGGTGATTCTGATCGTGGCCAAGCTGACGGCCTGGCTGGGCACCGGCTCGGTGGCGCTGCTCTCGACCCTGATCGATTCCACCCTCGACAGCATCGCCTCGCTGGTCAATCTGCTGGCCGTGCATCACGCTTTGTCGCCCGCCGATGCCGAACACCGCTTCGGCCACGGCAAGGCCGAGCCGCTGGCCGGGCTGGCGCAGTCGGCCTTCATCGGCGGTTCGGGGCTGCTGCTGATCGGCGAGGCGGCGCAGCGCCTGTGGGAGCCGCAGCCGGTCACGCACGGCCTCGGCGGCATCGCCGTGATGGGCCTCTCCATCGTGCTGACCCTGGCCCTGGTCACCTATCAGAAGCGGGTGATCGCCCGTACCCAGTCGGTGGCCATCAGCGCCGATCGCCTGCATTACGCCTCCGATCTGATGATGAACGCCGGGGTGATCGTCTCGCTGCTGCTGAGCGCCCATCTGGGCTGGACCTTCATCGATCCGCTGTTCGCCTTGGGCATCGCCTGCTACATCCTGTGGGGGGCGGGCAAGCTGGCCTGGGGATCGTTCAATCTGTTGATGGACCGGGAGTTCCCGCCCGAGGACCGCAGCCGCATCAAGGCCATCTGCGAGGCGCATCCTTTTGTGCGCAACGTGCACGATCTGCGCACCCGTTCGGCCGGACAGGCCGATTTCATCCAGCTGCATCTGGTGCTGGACGGCGAGATGTCGCTGCGCCGGGCCCACGATATCAGCGATGCGGTGGAGGCCGAGATCCGCGCCGCCTTTCCCCGCGCCGATATCATCATTCACCAGGATCCCGATGGCCTGGCGGAGCCGCGCAAGGATTTCGACGAGGAGTAGGCCATGCCCGCCGCCGCCCAGGACGAGATCATCGCCTTTCTCTCCACGCCGGCGGCCTATGGCGCCGCCGGGGTGGTGCAGCGGATCGACACCCATGTCTCGGCGCTGTTCCTGGCGGATGAGCGGGCCTACAAGCTGAAACGGGCGGTGCGCCTGCCCTTTCTCGATTTTTCCACCCTGGCGGCGCGCGAGGCGGCCTGCCGGGCCGAACTGGCGGTGAACCGCCGTACCGCGCCCACGCTGTATCTGGGGCTGGCGGCGGTGGTGCGGCGGGCCGACGGCGGCCTGGCCCTGGCCGGGGAGGATGATCCGGGGCCGGTGGTGGACTGGCTGGTGGTGATGCGCCGTTTCGGGCAGGACGGTCTGTTCGACCGGCTGGCTCCGGCGGGGGCCATCCCGCGCGAGGAGGCCGAGGCCCTGGCCGACGGCATCGCCGCCTTTCACGAGGCGGCGCCCCCCCGGCCCGGCTGGGGCGGGGCGGCCGGCCTGGCCCGCACCCTTGAGAGCAATCACGCCTGTTTTCTCGATCACGCCGCCGAGGGCACCTTCGGCTACGACGCCGTGCGGGATCTGATGGCGCAAAGCCGCGCCAGCCTGGCCGCCCAGGCGGCGCTGCTCGACCGCCGCCGCGATCAGGGGCTGGTGCGCCACTGCCACGGCGATCTGCATCTGGGCAACATCTGCCGCTTCGAGGGGCGGCCGTTGCTGTTCGACGCCATCGAATTCAACGAGGAATTCGCCTTCATCGACGTGCTCTACGATCTGGCCTTCCTGCTGATGGATCTGTGGGCGCGGGGCCTGCGTGATCTGGCCAGCTGGATCTTCAACCGCTATCTGGAGAACCGTCCCGATCTGGAGGGATTGGCGGCACTGCCGCTGATGCTGTCGATGCGCGCCGCCATCCGCGCCCATATCTCGGCGGAGATGGCGCGGGGGGCGGCGGCCGCCGAGGCCGAGGCGCTGCGGGCGCGGGCGCAGCGCTATTTCAGCCTGGCCCGGCGGTTCCTGGCGCCGCCGCCGCCGCGCCTGGTGGCGGTGGGCGGTTTTTC
>JAJZGK010000093.1 GCA_021798485.1 Pseudomonadota bacterium | reverse complement strand
AGGCTGGGCTCGGCCCGGGCGGCGCGGCCCTTGCCGGCGCCGCGCTCCTGGCCCTTGACCTTGAAGAAGGCGATGACCGATTGCAGCTGCTCGGCCTGGGCGGCCAGCTCTTCCGAGGTGGTGGACATCTGTTCCGAGGCGCTGGCGTTCTGCTGCGTCACCTTGTCCAGCTGCAGAATGGCGGTGTTGATCTGCTCGGCGCCGATATCCTGTTCGCGGCAGGCGGCGGAAATCTCTTCCACCAGTTCGGCGGTTTTCTGAATGTCGGGCACCAGGCGGCCCAGCATCTGCCCGGCCTCCTGGGCGATCTTCACCGTTTCGCCCGACAGGCCGCTGATCTCGGTGGCGGCGGTCTGGCTGCGTTCGGCCAGCTTGCGCACTTCCGAGGCCACCACGGCGAAGCCCTTGCCGTGCTCGCCGGCCCGGGCCGCCTCCACCGCCGCGTTCAGGGCCAAAAGATCGGTCTGGCGGGCGATCTCCTGCACGATGAGGATTTTTTCGGCAATGGTCTGCATGGCGCCGACGGCGCGGTCCACCGCCTGGCCCGAGGCCTGGGCATCCTTGGCCGACTGGCGGGCGATCTTTTCGGTTTGGGCGGCGTTTTCGGCGTTCTGCTTGATATTGGCCGCCATTTCCTCCACCGAGGCCGAGGCCTCCTCGGTGGAGGAGGCCTGTTCGCTGGCCCCCTGGCTCATTTCCTCGGCGCTCGACGACAGTTCCTCGCTGCCGCTGGCCACCTGCTCGGCGGCGCTGCGCACCTCGAAGGCGAAGTTGCTGAGATTGTCGATCATGGTGTTGAGCGCGGTGCCCAGATCGCCCACCTCGTCGCGGGTGGAGATGGAGACCGATTGGGCCAGATCGCCCTCGGCGATGGCGTTGGCCAGGCCCACGGCCTGGGATAGCCCCCGGCTGATATTCAGGGCGATCCAGCTGGCCGCCGCCGCCGCCACCAGCAGCGAAACCGCCAGCAGGATCAGCAGCATGGTGCGGGTATCGCCGTACTGGGCCTGCGCGTTCCTCTCGGCGGCGGCCACCTCGGCGGTATTGGCGCTGAGGATGCCGGCGATATCGGCTTCCACCTTCAGGGCCGCCTGGCGGCCGTCGCCGGTGGAAAGCTGGAAGGCGTGGCTGTTGTCCTGGCGCCGGGCCAGGGGGGCGATTTTCTCGTGCAGCTTGGTCCAGTCGTCGATGCTGGCGGAAATCTGGTCCAGCAGGCGCTTGCCGTCCTCGTCCAGCCGCAGGCGCAGGGTGTCGCGTTCGCTCAGCAGCTCGGAGAGATTGTTTTGAATGAGCCGGTCGTCCTTATCCATATCGGCGCTGTTTTCCTGCAAAATCAGGCTTTGCAGCGCCCCGTTCATCTGGCTTTGCCGCACCAGCATGCCGTCGATCAGCGCCAGGGTGGCGATCTTGGCCTGGAGATCGGTTCCTTGCTCGGCCCTGGCGCGCAAGGTGCGCAGATCGGCGTCGATGGCGGTGGTCAGCGGCAGCACCTGGCTGACCACCATGGTGCGGGCCACATATTCGGAATTGCCCTTGGCCAGATCCCGCACCCGGTCCTGAATGGCCACGAACCGGCCGAGATCGGCGTTCAGGGCATCGATATGATCGCGGTCTCCGCTATCGGCGTTGGCGCGGTAGGTGTCGACGGAGTGCTGCAGGGTTTGGCGGGAGGCCATCAGGCCGCTGTCGATCTGGGCCATCTGCTCGCTCGAGGTGGCCAGAATGAGATTCTTCTCCATGCGGATGGTGTCGATGAAGCGGGTTTCCATTTCGTGGGCCAGCTTTTCGTGTTCGAGCGGCCCGCGCACCATCCTGTTCATGGTGTCGTTCAGGCTGGAGAGATTGCTGATGCCGAGCCCGGTGGCGAGAGCGAGCAGCGCGATGACCAGGGAGAAGGACAGGGTCAGCTTCAGTTTGACGGAAAATCGCATGGGGGCGCTCCTCGTGGCGGGGGATCAGTGGCGTGAAGCCGCCTCCTGGGCGGCGAACACGCGATCAATGGCCAGAACGATGATGAAATCGTCGCCGCGTTTGCCGATGGCGCGGATGAACTCAGGGTTCCAGCGCATGCCGATGGGCGGCGGTTCCTCCAGGGCGGCGGGCAGCAGGGTGGTGACCTCGAACACCTTCTCGGCCAGGATGCCCACCAGGGTGGGCTCGCCGGCGAGGGGAACCCCGATCACCACGATGCGGGTGTCCTGGGTGCGTTCGGGCCGCTCCATGCCGAAGCTGACGCGCAGATCGGCGAAGGGCACCACCTTGCCGCGCACATTGAGCAGACCGCCCACGAAGGGGCGGGCGTTGGGCACCTCGGTGATGGGCACCCAGTCGAGGATTTCGTGCACGATGGCGGCATCGAGGGCGAAGGTTTCGCCCTGCAGCGACAGGGTCAGCACTTCGAGGGGGGCGGCGATGGCGGCGGCGGTCATGGCGGCCTCCTTATGATGCGGCGGCCAGGGCGTCGTGCCGCTGGCCGGCCTCCACCAGATGCGGCACGTCGAGGATCAGGGCCACGCTGCCGTCGCCCAGGATGGTGGCGCCGGAAAAGCTTTCGACATCGGCATGCAGACGGGACAGCGACTTGATCACCGTCTGGTGGTCGCCGATCACCTGATCCACCACCAGCCCCACCCGCTGTTCGCCCGAGGAGACGATGACCACCTTCTGGAAGGGATCGGCCGGCAGCGGGCTGGCGAACAGATCGCGCAGCCGCAGGAACGGCACCAGATCGCCGCGCAGATTGAGGAAGCTGCGGCCCTTGGAGCGCAGATCGTCGGCCAGGCTCAGCTCCACGCATTCCTCCACCGCCGCCAGGGGGATGATGTAGCGGCCCCGCCCCACGCGGATCAGCAGGCCATCGATGATGGCCAGGGTCAGCGGCAGGCGCAGGGTGATCTCGGTGCCCTGCCCAGGGCTGCTGCCCACCTCCACCAGGCCGCGCAGACCCTCGATGGCGCGCTTGACCACATCCATGCCGACACCGCGCCCCGACAGGCTGGACACGGCGCGGGCGGTGGAAAAGCCCGGCTGGAAGATGCAGAGATAAAGCTCCTGATCCGAGAGCCGCGCTCCGGGCGGGATCAGGCCGTTCTCCTCGGCGCGGGCGCGGATGGCGGCCAGATCCAGGCCGCGCCCGTCATCCTTGATGCTGATCAGCACCTGGGCGCCGGAATGCACCGCCGAAAGCTGCACGCGGCCCTGGCGCGGTTTGCCCGCCGCCTGCCGCTGTTCCGGGGATTCGATGCCGTGATCCAGGGCGTTGCGCACCAGATGCACCAGGGGATCGTTCAGCCGTTCGATCACGGTTTTATCCAGTTCGGTTTCCTCGCCCGCGGTGGTGAGAAGGATGTCCTTGCCAAGTTCCTCGGCCAGATCGCGCACCAGACGGCGGAAGCGGCCGAACAACGAGCCGATGGGCACCATGCGGATGCCCATGGTGGTGTCGCGCAGCTCGTTGGACAGGCGTTCGATTTCCTCGGCCACCGGCTTGAAGAGTCCGTTGGCCTCGCTGGCCGCCAGCTGCTTCAGCCGGGCCTGGGCGATGACCAATTGGCCCACCCGGTCGATCAGCTCGTCCAGATGCTGGGCCTGGATGCGGATACTGTCGCCGGCGCTCTGGCGTCCCGGCGCGGCCTGGCGCAGAGGGGTCTGCTCGTTCAAGGCCGATTTCAGGCTGTCGCCGCTCACGGCCGGGGCCTCCGCCTCGGGGGCGGCATCGCCCCGCTCCACCAGGATCTCGCCCAGGCGGGGGCCGGCTTCGGGATCGGCCAGCCGCTCCACCTGCAGGTCCATATCGTCGAACACGAAGATGAACACGTCGTCGATGGCCGAACGCGGCGCGGCGGTGGTCAGCATCACCTCCCAGTCGAGGAACAGGGCGCCGGGGGGCAGCGCCTCCAGCGGCGGCAGGCGCCCGGTCAGGGCCACCGTGCGGCAAGGGCCCAGGGCGCGGAGCTCGTCCAGCAGCAGCAAGGGGTTGATGCCGCGTTCCAGAGCGTCGGCGGGCAGGCGGAACCAGATGCGGTAGGTGCTTTCGCCCGGCGCGTCCGCCGCCGTTGCGGCCGCCGTGGCGGCGGCCTGCGGCGGCGCGGCGCTTTCGGTCATCTGGCGCAGGCGGCCGATCAGGGCCTCGCCCTCGGGGTCGGGCTGATCGGCGGACGGGTCCATCAGGGCGCGCATGTGGTCGATGGCCGACAAAGTCAGGCTGATCAGGCCGGGGCTGGCCACCGCCTTGCCGTTGCGCACGCCGTCGAAGGCGCTTTCCAGGTGATGGGTGAAGCGGGCCAGGGCGTCGAAGCCGAACATGGCCCCCGATCCCTTGACGGTATGCAAGGCGCGGAAGGCGGTGTTGATCAGATCCTGGTCGCCCGGCAGGCGTTCCAGATCGAGCAGGGCCTGTTCCAGCTGCTCGAACAGATCCTGGGCCTCCTGGCGGAAGACGGCGGCGGGATCCGGGCTCATGATCCCAGCACCTTCTTGACCACCGCCAGCAGCTGGTCCTGCTGAAACGGTTTGGTGATCCAGCCGGTGGCGCCGGCGGCGCGGGCCTGCTGCTTCTTGCCCTCCTCGGTTTCGGTGGTCAGGAAGAGGATGGGCACGCCCTTGTAGGCCGGCAGCTGCCGCAGTTCGCGGATCAGGGTCAAACCGTCCATCACCGGCATATTGAGGTCGGTCACCACCAGATGATGCGTGCGGCTTTGCGCCAGGGCCAGAGCCTCGCGGCCGTCGGCGGCCTCCACCACATCGTATCCGGCGCCGGCCAGGGTCAGTTTCACCATCTGGCGCATGCTGGCGGAATCATCGACGCTGAGGATGCTCTTGCTCATGGCGTTTCCCCTTTCCAGAAGGCGGCCTCTGCGTCATCGCCGCCTTGTCCGCCGAGCCCGGCCCGCCGCAGCAGATCCGGCAAAACGTCTCCGGTGGGGCGGGCCAGCCACAGCCGCTGGCCGTTGGCCCGTGCGGTGCGGTGCGCCGCCAGCAGAGCCTGAACCAGGCAGAGATCGGCGTCCTCCAGGGCGGCGCAGTCCACCACCACATCGCGGCCGCCGCGCAGGGCCGACAGCAGGCGGGCGTGCAGATCCTGGCAGCAGGCGATGGTGGCGGCGCCGTCGAGGATCAGGCGCAGCGGCGCCATTGCGGCGGCAGGCGGGGGGCTGCCGTCCTCGGCGGAGGGCGTCGTGGGGCCGGTCATGGTTCAGATCCGATCCGGCGCGATGCCCAGCGAGGCCGAGGCCCGCCGGTCGAGGCCGATCAGCAGGGCGACGGCGCGGTCGTCGGGATCGGACCGCAAGGTGGCCGACAGCGCCGAGGCCAGCAAATGACTGGAAATATGGCTGCTCATGCGCGGGGTCAGGCGGCGCAGGATGCGCCACAGACGGCGGTTGCTGTCGAGGGCGGCGGTGAAATCCCCGGCGGTGCGGGCCTGCTCCAGCCGGTCGGCGGCGCGGGCCAGACGGCGGGCGATGGTTTCGGCGGTGCGGCGGCCGCGCAGGGTGTTTGGGTTATGCTCCATTCCGTCCTCCCGATCCGGGGCCGTCAGGGTCGCGGCGTGGCTTTGGTCCGGAACAGAAGCTTAAGCGACGGAACAAGGGGGGGGTCAATGTGACCGGAGGGAGGGCGGGGCGCACGGCCTGCTCCAAAAGCAGGATGGGGGGCTACTCGAATGGATATGATGATTTTGGATCATATCAAGATGTTGTGTGCTCCAGTTGGAGTATTGCGGATACCGTGATTTGAAAAAGGAACGATCATAATTTTAAAATATTTACGCATTATATTATGCGCGTTCTTTCAGGTGTCTTGTGGCAACAATCCCCGTCATGCCGTTCGCAGGCTCATTGACTGAACCCAGACCGAAGATGTGATGCCGTCCAACCCTTGAAGTGACGGGTTGGCCGGTCTCCAGCGAGCCTTGAGCGAGCGGCCAAGGCTTTCGGCTGCCGCCGCCCGGCGAGGGACGATACAACCGGGCAATTCATTGGCCGGTTGGTATGAAAGGGGACGCGAGATGAGGGGCCATGCCGCCATCGTTGTCATGCTGGTCGACGATCATTCCATGGTGCGGGATGCGCACCGCGCCCTGCTGCTTCAGGATTTTCCCGAGGCCCGCTTTCTGGAGCGGGACAGTCTGGCTCCGGTGCTGGCCGATGCGCCGGGCGCCGGTGCCGCCAGCGGCGCCGGGCGGCCCGATCTGATCTTGTTGCATTTCGAACTGGCGGGCGGGCCGCAGATGCGCGATCTGAAAGCGCTGCTGCGCCACTATGCCGGGGTGCCGGTGGTGCTGACCGAAGCCCCCGAAAGGGGGCGGATCGCGCTGGAGGCCCTGAGCCACGGGGTGGCGGGGTGTCTTCCGAAAACCATGCGCGGCGCCAGTATTCTGCCGGCCATCCATCTGGTGCTGTCGGGGGAACGCTTCATTCCCGCCTGCGTTCTTGCCGATCACCAGGGCAGTCTGGCCGATATGGCGCCTCCGGCGGCACGGCTGATGCCGGATATGTGCGCGCCGATCCGCGCCCTGTCGCCGCGCCGGCAGCAGATCCTGTCCATGGTGGCCTCGGGGGCGCCCAACAAAGCCATCGCCCGGGCGCTCTCGGTGCATGAGGTTACGGTGAAATCCCACCTCAGGGCCATTTTCAAGGCCTTGGGCGTCAACACCCGTACCCAGGCGGCGCGTTTGGCCATGTTCGCCGATATGGCCGCCCTGCCGGGGCGGAGCGCCGAGACCGACTATTCCGGGAAGCTGAACTAAGTTCAGGATCAGGCGGGAGCCGGCGGCGGCAGCGGCGGCCGGCATTCGCTGAGATCGATGACGCTGGCCACGATGCGCAGGGGCGAGGCGGTTTCCATCTCGCCCACCAGCAGCACCGGCACCAGATGGCCGTTCTTGTGGCGGTAGGCCTTCCGGAACGGGACGAGGCGCCCGGTTTCAAGCACCTGCCGCAGGGCCCGGCGGTCTTCGGCGGCGAATTCGGGCGGGGTCAGGGCCTGCCAGTCGAGGCCGCCGTCTTCCAGGGTGGCGCGGTTGTAGCCCAGCATGTCGAGAAACGCGTCGTTGGCCTGCAGAATGCGCCGTTCGTCGGCCAGGATCATGCCGATGAAACGGCAGTGGACCAGCGAGGCCGCCAACGGCAGGGCGGCGGTTTCCACCGGGGCGTGGTGGCCGCAGTCTTGTTGCAGAGACTGGCTGTAAAGATTGAGCAGCAGGGCCTGATGGGCGGGGCCGGGCATCTGGCCGCCGCTTTCCCAGCGGGAAATGGTGGCCTGATTAACCCCGATCAACTGGGAAAAGGCATCCTGTTTGGCGCCATGCAGGCGGCGCAGCGTTCTGACAATCTCGCCCCATTTCATGGATGCCCCCTGGCCGCCGGGATACCGTTCTTTAGGCGGAAAAGGCTATTTAAAGTTCCGCCAAAAGGCAACGGGTGGCTCCTTAAAGCGGATTCCGGAGCGCTTTTATACCCCCCTTTGAGGCACTGCGGCAAAAAATATGCAAAAACAGGGAATATTTCAAGGATTATGCACTCATTGCGTGTTTTTGCGCGGCCTCGCCGCCGTCAGCGCTCGGGCAAAAAGGTCAGGGCGGTGCCGTTGATGCAATAGCGTCGGCCCGAGGGGGGCGGCCCATCCTCGAAAACGTGGCCCAGATGGCAGCCGCAGCGGTGGCAATGCACCTCGGTGCGGGTTTCGCCGCCCGAGGGATCGTTCTCTTCGTCCACCGCGTGGTCCAGGGCGGCGCTGAAACTGGGCCAGCCGCTGCCGCTGTCGAATTTCGCCGCCGAGGTGAACAGCGGCCGGGCACAGCCGGCGCAGACGAAAACACCGGCGCGGCGTTCCTGCAGCAAGGGGCTGCTGCCGGCCGGTTCGGTGGCACGGCGCCGCAGCACGGCATATTGCAGCGGCGACAGCCGCGAGCGCCAGTCATCCTCGCTCCAGGCGGCGCCGGGATGGGCGGCATGGTGCTGCGTGGCCGCCATGGCGCGGCGATAGGTGGGCGAAAGCACGGCCATCGGGGCCTGCTCCGCCGCGATCAGGGGTTTGCGCTGGGACGTCATCCTGTCCTCCTTAGGGATGGAGGTTCGTAAAGCCAGTATAAAACAGATATGGGATGGCCACGGTGTTTTGTTGAGATTTTATGGCTTTTTTTTGACGGAAATGCGCCAAAGGGAGGGCCGGGCTTTGACAATTCGCCGCAAAGCTGCGAAGACATAGACGCTATGAATATTGGGGGCATCAGCACGGCGCTCGCGGCGCGGCTGGGAATCCGGAAGGGGGCCTGGCGGCAGGGGGTTTATTACGCCCTGTTCGCGACGCTGCTGATCAATATCGTCGCGGCGGCGTTGTTGCCGCTGCGCGCCGTCAATACGGCGGGCGACGGCGTTCTGGCCGCCGTTTACGAAGATTGCTCCCTGTCGCACGGGCCGACACTGCCGGGCCATGTTCCCGGCCCGCCCAGCCATGGCCTGCACTGCCTGTTCTGTCTGCCGCTGCTGCATGGC
Source organism: Pseudomonadota bacterium (assembly GCA_021798485.1). GTDB lineage: Bacteria > Pseudomonadota > Alphaproteobacteria > Rhodospirillales > Magnetospirillaceae > JAJZGK01. The sequence goes on along the minus strand of JAJZGK010000093.1, from coordinate 2,611 downwards.
TCGCTGATCGCGCCCGATGCCGTGGCGGCCCTGGCCCCGCCCGCCGTCCGTCACGAGACGGTGCGCATCACCCCCCGGCGCCAGATCATTCTGCCGCCGCCGCCGCGCAGCCCGGCGGCGCCGCGCGCCCCTCCCATCGCCTGATTTTTCCAAAATCCGTTCCGCTTCGCGGCCCCGTGACGCCACGGCCGGCCGCGTGGTGTTCCGCCGTTCCCAAGGAACGGCCAGGCATGCCCGCGTTTGCGCGGGTGTTAAGGAAAAATCATGCGTACTGCCTTCTTTTATTCCGTCCGGCGCACGGCTTGCGCCGCGCTGCCGCTGCTGATGGGGGCTATGGTTCTGCCGGCGGCGCCGGCCCGGGCCGATGAAACCCTGCCGGCCATCGAGGTCGGCGCCGAGCCCGCCGGCTGCCCCATGGATACCACCACCGTCGGTACCGCCCAGACCCAGGCGCAAAGCGTGCTGGGAGCCAGCGATACCGCCAGCCTGCTGTCGGGGGTGCCGGGGGTGGCGCTGCAGACCGGCGGCGGCCTGTCCAGCCTGCCCATCCTGCACGGCATGGCCGACGACCGGAACGCCACCCTGGTGGACGGCGTGCCGCTGACCTCGACCTGCCCCAATCACATGAATCCTGCCATGTCCTATATCGCCCCCGGCGCGGTGGGGCAGATGCGGGTGATTGCCGGGGTGGCCCCGGTCAGCGCCGGCGGCGACAGCATCGGCGGCGTCATCACCGTGGACCCGGCCAAGCCGATGTTCGCCCAGGCCGGTGAAACCATGGCCACCCATGGATCGGTGGGCACCTTTTATCGCAGCAACAACCGCGACATCGGCACCAACGGCGATGTCACCGTGGCCACTCAGGCCCTCAGCCTGGGCTATGCCGGTTCGTGGGAGCGGGCCCGCGACGGCCATGACGGCAACGGCGATCCCATTCTGGCCAGCAAGTTCGAAAGCCAGAGCCACAACCTGACCTTCGCCGCCCGCAACGACGCGGGCGAACTGGTGGTGCGCGCCGGCCACGAACTGACCCCCTACGAAGGCTTCCCCAACGCCCGCATGGATATGCTGGGCAATACCAGCAATTATCTGAACGCCGGCTATCAGGGGGTGTTCGGCTGGGGTTCGCTCGATACCAAGGTCTATTGGCAGAACGTCAAGCATTTCATGGACTTCCTGCCCGGCGAACGCAATACCACCGGCCATATGCCCATGAATACCGACGGCACCGATCTGGGCTACAGCGTGAAGGCCGAGATTCCGCTGGGCAAGGCCGATCTGCTGCGGCTGGGCAACGAATATCACGGCTACCGCCTGAACGACTGGTGGCCGCCCACCAGCAGCACGGCCAACGGCATGATGAGCCCCAACACCTTCCTCAACATCAACGACGGCACCCGGGATGTGATCGGCGATTTCGCCGAGCTTCAGCATCAGTGGGATGCCCGCTGGAGCTCGCAGTTCGGGGTGCGCAATGATCTGGTGATGATGGATACCGGCGATGTGCAGGGCTATTCCAACAACATGATGGCCCGGTACGGCACCGATGCCGCCGCCTTCAACGCCCAGCAGCATGCCAAGACCGACAGCAACTGGTCCTTGGTGGCCACAACCCGCTACGACGCCTCGGCCCTCAACAGCGATGAGATCGGCCTGGCGCGGAAAAGCGAATCGCCCAACCTTTACCAGCGCTACGCCTGGTCCACCGGCGGCATGGCCGCCAGCATGGTGGGCTGGTTCGGCAACGGCACCGAATATGTGGGCAATCTCAACCTGAAGCCGGAAACCGCCAACACCCTCAGCACCAGCACCGAATGGCATGATGCCGCCCGCGCCGACTGGGACATCAAGCTGACGCCCTACTACACCTATGTTGAAAACTATATCAACGTGAACTCGCTGGGCAGCAACGGCAGCACCACGCCGGGCGTGCTGCTGCTGCAGTTCGCCAACCACGATGCCCAGATGTTCGGCTTCGATCTGTCGGGCAAAAAGCAGCTGGCGCGGGGTACCGCGTTCGGTGATTTCGACAGCACCGGCACCGCCGGGCTGGTCAAGGGCATGCAGATCAACAACGGCAACAGCCTTTACCACATGCAGCCCCTCAATGCCGATCTGGCCTTGAATCAGCATCTGGGCAACTGGCGCAACAGCCTGTCGCTGCGGCTGGTGGATAACAAGTCGGTGACCAATCCGCTGGAGAACGAGCAGATCACCCCCGGCTTCGCCATCCTGAACTGGGCCACCACCTATCAGTTGGGCAACATCACCTTCGCCGCCGGAATCGACAATATTCTCGACAAGCAATATTACGATCCCGATGGCGGCGCCTACGTGTCGTGGTGGCGTGCCACCAATACCAGCCAGGCCATGGGCGCCCTGCCGTCGCCGGGCCGTTCCTATAACGCCGGCGTGAAAGTGGCGTTCTGATGCCGCCGGCCCCCTCCGTTCAGGCGCTTCTCGGCGGGCAGGAGACGCTGTCCGCCGCCGATGGCCCGGGCGGGCGGGGCCGGTCTTGCCGTCTGGGCTTCCGGGGATGGGCCGTGATGCTGTCCCTGGGGCTGCATCTTTCGGCGGCCCTGGCCCTGCTGTCCTGGCCCAGCCATGACGG
>JAJZGK010000332.1 GCA_021798485.1 Pseudomonadota bacterium | reverse complement strand
GTCCTTGAAATACTGCACCAGGGTGCCCGGCTCGGGGCCCTCGAACAGAACCTTCGCCTTGCCTTCGTAAATCTGCTTGCGTCTGGCCATAGCTGTCATCCGGCGTAAAAGAGGGGGCGGCCGGTGGAAAGATCCGGGCCGCGCCCAAAAGCGCAGGAAGGACCGGCATTCTCTTTATGCCGCCGGTCCTTCTTTTCCAACGCTTCATATAGCAGGGTGGGGCGGTTCGCACAACTGCCGCCCTGCCGCGATTTTGCCGATGGCTTATGCGGTCACCGGCAGGAACGGCGTTTCTCCGGGGGCGCCGGCGGCGAACAGAAAGCGGGGGCGCACCCCGGCGCGGTGCATGGCCGGCAGGGCCAGCAGGGCGGCGCTGCGGGTGCCGAAGCCGTTGTCCAGCTGGAACGACAGGCCGTCCTCGCGGTTCAGGCTGCCGGAAGGCGCCCGGGTGGCCAGCAGGGTCTGCCAGGCCTGCCAGTCGTCCTGATCGGGATCGGGGGGCGGCGCGGCGCGGAAGCGCGGCAGAAAGGCGCGGATGCGCGGATCGCTCTCGTCGTTCAGTTCGAAGGCGGTGAGCATGGAAAATCCCTCGGCCAGGGGGGTGACGTTGAGACGGGCGCCATCGGCCCGCAGCCAGAAGGCGTCGCGGTTGTCGGCCACCAGCATGTTGAAGGGGCGGTAGGCCGCGGCCCGCAGATCGGTCAGGGCGCGGACGGCGGCATCGGCGTCGGCATGGTCCAGCGCCTCCAGCACCAGTTCGCCGCGCGACCGCTTCCCGGCCTCGGGTCCCAGGGTGCCCATGCGGTTCAGCATGGCCGCCATCACCCCGGTATCGTTCAGCCCCAGCCACGAGCCGCCGGCCAGATCGTCGCGGCCGGCCACCACCTCGGCGCGGTCGGGCCAATGGCGCCCCGGCGACCGCCAGGGACGCCCGGCCATCTCGTCGCGGTTGGCGGCCGCCAGCAGCGGCCAGGGGGAGTTGGGACGGCGAAGAACGACAACCGTGCACATTGTTAAATTTCCGGTATGACTTCAGAAAACCCGACGCTATAACAGCACCGGGCCAGCCCATGGCGGTGCCTATAGAATAGAATTGCATCACAGTCGTTAAAAGGGGGATGCGCCGTCCATGAGCGCTTTTGACGAACGCGAAAAGGCTTTCGAGGCCAAATATCATCTGGATGAGGAACTGGCCTTCAAGGTCAATGCCCGCCGCGACAAGCTGCTGGGACTGTGGGTGGCCGACAAACTGGGCCTGAAAGGCGACGAGGCCGAGGCCTACGCCCGCTCGGTGCTGGAAACCGACATGATCGACGCCGCCCATGCCACCATGCTGGCCAAGCTGCATGCCGATCTGGCCGCCAAGGAGGCCGATGTCTCGGTGGAGCGCCTGCGGCACAAAATGGATAAGTTCTACAGCGAGGCCTATGCCCAGATCGTGACCGATGTGGCGCATGGCACGCTGGACGTTTCGCCGGAATAAACGGCGCCGCCCGCCTGCGCAAAAGCGCCCGCCCCGGCAAGGGGACGGGCGCTTTTTACTGCCTGCCGGCCGGTTTGAACCAACCGGCCAACCCGTCATACCAACCGGCCAATGAATTGACCGGTTGTATCGTCCCTCGCCGGGCGGCGGCATCCGCCGCCTTGGCCGCTCGCTCAATGCTCGCTGGATACCGGCCAACGAGTCACTTCAAGGGTTGGCCGGTATTAGAGCCGGCGCCGCCAAGGCTTTAACGCGGAGCAGAGGAAACGGGGGGCGGATGAACATCCTGCTGATCGAGGACGAACCGGAAACGGCGGCCTATATCGTGGCCGGTCTTGCCGAGGCCGGCCACCATCTGGACCATGCCGAGGACGGCGCCGACGGTGCCGCCAGGGCCTTGAACGGCGCTTATGATCTGCTGATCGTCGACCGCATGCTCCCCAGCCTCGACGGAGTGTCGGCGGTGCGGCGGCTGCGCGGCCAGGGCCTGCGCACGCCGGTTTTGTTCCTGAGCACCCTGGACGGCGTGGACGACCGGGTGAGCGGCCTGGATGCCGGCGGCGATGACTATCTGACCAAGCCGTTCGCCATCGTCGAACTGAAGGCGCGGGTGGCGGCCCTGGGGCGCCGCCCGGCGCTGTCGGCGGTGGAAACGGTGCTGCGGGTGGGCGATCTTGAGATGAACCTGGTGGAGCGCACGGTGCGGCGCGGCGAGGTGGGCATCGATCTGCTGCCGCGCGAATGGCAGTTGCTGGAATATCTGATCCGCAACGCCAACCGGGCGGTGACCCGTTCCATGCTGCTGGAGGCGGTGTGGAATTTTCACTTCGATCCCCGCACCAACGTGGTGGAAACCCACATCAGCCGCCTGCGCCAGAAGATCGACAAGGGCTTCGATGCCGCACTGATCCAGACGGTGCGCAACGTGGGCTACCGGATCTCGGCTGCCGATCATGCTGCGTAAGGCGGCCAGCCGCCTGCTGACCACGCCGCGCTTCCGCCAGTTCGCGCTGGCCGGGCTGCTGTTCA
>JAJZGK010000092.1 GCA_021798485.1 Pseudomonadota bacterium | reverse complement strand
GCAAACGGCGGCGCGGCGTCCGGGGCGGCGCCGATCACCTCCACCTCCACCGCCGCCATCACCAGGGCCTCGGCGCCGGGGCCGAAGCCGAACTGGCGGCGGTGCGCCTCGGCGAAGGCCGCCTCCACCGTGCGGCGGTCGGCCAGATCCACCGCCAGGGCGCTGTCGGAGCCCTGGCGCCGCAGATAGAGCCGCGCCTCGGCGCCGCAGGCGAAAACCGGCACGCCCTGGCGGAACAGTTCGTCGCGGCCCTGGGCGGTCAGGGCGTCGGCCACATCCAGGGCCTGCTCCAGACCGGCATCGTCCAGCGGCAGTTCCAGCGCCCGCTGCCGCAACACCCGCTGTTCGGCCAGCCCCATGCCATAGGCCGACAGCACCCCGGCCAGGGGATGCAGAAACACCAGATCCATGCCCAGGGCATCGGCCACCAGGCAGGCATGCTGGCCGCCGGCGCCGCCGAAACAGTTCAGGGCATAGTCGGCCAGATCGTAGCCGCGCTGCACCGAGATGCGGCGGATGGCCTGGGCCATGTTGTCGACGGCGATGGCCAGGAAGCCTTCGGCCACCGCCTCCGGCCCGCGTCCGTCGCCGATGCCGGCGGCCAGGGCGGCAAAGCCATCGCGCACGGCCTCCGCGTCCAGCGGCTGGGCGCCGTCCGGGCCGAACAGGGCGGGAAAAAAGGCCGGCTGGATCTTGCCCAGCATAACGTTGCAGTCGGTCACCGTCAGCGGACCGCCGCGGCGGTAGCAGGCCGGGCCGGGATTGGCCCCGGCGCTGTCGGGGCCAACGCGGAAACGCTGCCCATCGTAATGCAGGATCGAGCCGCCGCCCGCCGCCACGGTGTGGATATGCATCATCGGCGTCTGCACCCGCACCCCGGCCACCTGGCTGTCGAACACCCGCTCATAGGCGCCGTCGTAATGGCAGACGTCGGTGGAGGTGCCGCCCATGTCGAAGCCGATGATCTTGCCCAGCCCGGCCTGGGCGGCGGTGCGCGCCGCCCCCACCACCCCGCCGGCCGGCCCCGACAGCAGGGCGTCGCGGCCCTGAAAGGCGGCGGCCTCGGTCAGGCCGCCGTTGGACTGCATGAACAACAGCCGGGTGCCGCCGCCCAGATGCCGGGCCACCCGATCGACATAGCGGCGCAAAACCGGCGAGGTATAGGCATCCACCACCGTGGTATCGCCGCGCGGCACCAGCTTCATCAGCGGCGACACCTGATGGCTGACGGAAATCTGGCTAAAGCCGATCTCGGCGGCAAGCCGGGCCAGGGCCTGCTCGTGCGCCGGATGGCGCCAGCCATGCAGCAGCACGATGGCCACGGCGCGCAGGCCGGCGGCGAAGGCGGCGGCAAAGCTTGCCCGCGCCGCCGCCAGATCGAGGGGGACCAGCACCCGGCCCTCGGCATCCAGCCGTTCCTCCACCTCGGCCACCGCCGCGTAGAGCATGTCGGGCAGCAGGATGCGGCGGGCGAAGAGATCGGGGCGGGCCTGGCTGCCGATGCGCAGGGCATCGGCGAAGCCTTTGGTGATGGCCAGCAGCACCGGCTCGCCGGCCCGCTCCAGCAGGGCGTTGGTGGCCACGGTGGTGCCCATCTTCACCGCCTCCACCAGGCCTTCGGGCAACGCCTGGCCGGGCGCCAGCCCCAGACAGCGGCGCACGCCCTCCACCGCCGCATCCTCGTACTGTTCGGGATTTTCCGACAGCAGCTTCGACACCAGAAGGCGGCCATCGGGCGGGCGGGCCACCACGTCGGTGAAGGTGCCGCCCCGGTCGATCCAGAACTGCCATTGCCGAGAAACCGTCATGAAATGCTCTTTCCCTGCTGCCGCCGGCCCAGTGTAGCATTTAAACTATGAGCGCAGACCCCACATTCCAGTCTGGGATGATCGGGATGGACGGGAAGGAAACGGAATGGGCGGAGCCGGATCGCGCCTGGCGGCGCTGCTGCTGACCGGTGGACTGCTGGCCGCCGGACTGCCGGATGGACCGGCGGCGGCCAAGGGCCATGGCGCCCTGCCCGACGCCGAACCGGCGCCGTTGCCGGTGGTGCGCCTGACCTCGCTGGACTGGCCGCCCTTCACCATCGATGCCAAACAGCATCCCGGCAGCCGCCCCGGCCTGGATGAAATCATCGCCCGCGCCGCCTTCGCCGCCGTGGGCTATCGTCTGGAAACCGATTTCTACCCCTGGCAGCGGGCCATGGCCTTAAGCCGGAGCGATCCCCGCTATCTGGGCTACTATCCCCGCTATTCCCCCTATGCCGGCAAGGACTGCCTGCTGTCGGACAGCCTGGGGGAAAGCCCGCTGGGCCTGGCCGAGCGCGCCGACGCCCATCTACGGGGCCAGAGCCTCGATCAGTTGTCGCACACGACCATCGGCGTGGTGGCGGGCTACCTCAACACCCCGGAGTTCGACGCCCGCGTCCGCCAGGGCCGGCTGAAGACCGAAACCGTGACCAACGATGCCACCAACCTGCGCAAGCTGATCTACCACCGCCTGACGGCGGCGGTCATCGACCGCAACGTCATGACCTACCTGCTGGACACCACCCCCGATCTGGCCGCCCACCGCGACGAACTGGTGTTCGACCCCCACGATTTTCCACCCAAGGCGCTGCATGTATGCTTCCGCCCCACCGAACAGGGGGCCGCCCTGATGACCCTGTTCAACCAGGGTTTGCGCCGTATCGATATCGCCGCCCTGACCGCCGCCTATTTTCGTGCCGGGCATGGGGCGGAAAAATCAACCGAAACACAATGAAGACAGAAACAAAGCAAACCCAAATATAAGGATAGGATAAAATTCAATATCGCAGACGTTATGGCGCCGGCCATATCAGGCAAAAGCCTTCCGTCCTTTTGAACGCATTCCATAAAAATCCCCTCATTTTTCCATGGGCATGCCTTTTGGCATAAACAAAAACCTGCTACTGTGCCCCCCCTCACGCGGGGTATCCGATCCTCGGGGAAAACGCGCCTGCGCGCGCCGGGACGGACCGACGGGCAGCGCAAGAGGGAAAAATGAAAAATCTGAAGATCATTTACAAAATCCTGGCCGTGGTCGCCGTGATGGCTGCCGCCACCGGGATCGTGGGCTATACCGGGCTGATCAATATCGAAGCCCTGGGCCTTTCCGGCAAGGCGATCGATACCGCCGACGGCTACAGTCTGGCCGCCGCCCGTATGAATCAGGCCGTTCTGGCCCTGAACCGGGTGGAATACCGCGTGGGGTTGGATCCCTCGCCCGCGGTCACGGCGGAAACCCTGAAGGTGGTGACGGCGAAAAAGGCCGAATTTGAAAGCGCGCTGGCCAATCTTAAGAGCGCCGCCGAGACGGAGGCCGAAAAACAGCTGCTGCAGGACAATGAAGCCGCCTATCAGGCCTACCTGAAGGAACTGGACGACACCTATCTCCAGGTGCGCCGCCACGGCGCCGCCGTGCATATGGAGGCCGACCGCAAGGCCATCGTCGATTCGGTGGAAAGCAGCCGGATTTCGGCCGATGCCCTGCAAAACAGCGTGCTGAAGACCGAACAGCACTTCGACGAGAAGGGCACGCAAACCTCGAACACCGGCCTGGCCACGGCGCAAAGCGCCAAAACCGTGATGATTCTGGCCGCCTTGCTGGGCATCGCCGCCGGCATCACCCTCGGCTTCCTGCTGGGGCATTTCGGCATCTCCACCCCCATTGCCGGCACGGTGGCCTGTTTGCGGGCCCTGTCGGAGGGAAATTCCGCCATCGACATTTTCGGCGTGGGACGCCATGACGAAATCGGCCTGATCGCCGACACCATGCAGGTCTTCAAGGAAAATTTGCTGCATCTGGAGCAGATGCGCGCCGAGCAGGAGGCGCAGAAGCGCCGCGCCGAGGCCGACCGCCGCGCCGCCCTGCACCAGATGGCCGATGCCTTCGAAAGCCAGGTGGGCGGCGTGGTCGAGGCGGTAACGGCGGCGGCGGTGCAATTGCAGGCCTCGTCGCGGCAGATGGCCTCCACCGCCCACGAAACCAGCCAGCAGGCCACCGCCGTGTCCGCCGCCGCCGAACAGGCCTCGGGCAATGTGCAGACCGTGGCCTCGGCCACCGAGGAACTGTCCGCCTCGATCAACGAGATCGCCACCCAGGTCAGCCGCTCGCGCGAGGTCAGCGACCGCGCCACCGCCGAGGCGCATAAAACCCAGGACCTCATCCGCCGTCTGTCGGACAACGTTTCCAGCATCGGCGAGATCGTGGCCCTGATCAACGACATCGCCAGCCAGACCAACCTGCTGGCCCTGAACGCCACCATCGAGGCGGCCCGCGCCGGCGAGGCCGGCAAGGGCTTCGCCGTGGTGGCCTCGGAGGTGAAGAACCTGGCCAATCAGACCGGGCGGGCCACCGACGAGATCGCCGCCAAGATCACCGCCGTGGAAGACGGCACCCACGGCGCGGTGGAGGCGGTGCGGGCCATCGGCCAGGTCATCAGCGAAATCGGCGAGATCAGCGCCGGCGTGGCCTCGGCGGTGCAGGAGCAGACCGCCGCCACCGGCGAGATCGCCCGCAACGTCGATCAGGCGGCGCTGGGCACCCAGGAGGTTTCCGGCAATATCGGCCAGGTGGAACTGGCGGCGCGGGAAACCGGCCAGGCCGCCAGCCAGATCAACCAGTCGGCGGGCGAACTGTCGCGCCAGGCCGAGCGCCTGAAGAGTGAGGTGCACACCTTCCTGGAACAGGTGCGCGGCGACAAGACCGAGATCGGCCTGTTCGCCTGGGATAGCGCCTTGGACACCGGCATCGAGGCGGTGGACGCCCACCATCGCCGGGAATTCGACGAACTGAACCGCTATTTCAACAGCCTGATGCAGGGCAACGGGCGTGAGGCGGCCCTGTCGGCCATCCGCCTGATCGACCGCGACATGCCGGAACACTTCCAGAAAGAGGAAGAGGCCATGCGCCGCTGCGGCTATGCCGATCTTGACCGCCATCACCAGGCGCATCAGAGCTTCTTCCGCCGCTACGAGGCCCTGAAACAGTCGGTGGAGCAAGGCCGCCCCGAGGCCGCGGCGGCGCTGTTCGAATTCGTCGCCCAGTGGCTGAAGGAGCATATCGTCAAGGAGGACAAAAGCTTCGCCCTGGCCGCCCGGGCCGGCGGCTGATCGTTGCCGGCCGCCATCGCCCGATGAAAAAGCCGGGTCTTTCCCTTGCGCCCGAAGCCGGCACGGTGTAGGCATCGGCCATGGCGATATGGGGCAAGATCTTCGGCGCGATGGTGGGCTTCGGCCTGGGGCACAGCCTGATGGGCGCCGTGCTGGGGCTGGCGGTGGGCCATTGGATCGACCGCAGCTTCGCCACCCCCGGCGCCCGGCCGCCGTTCGGCGGCACGACGGCGGCCGGGCGCGAGGCCGCCCGCCGCCAGCAGGTTTTCACCGAATCGGTGGTGACCCTGGCCGCCAAGCTGGCCAAGGCCGACGGCCCTGTCACCCGCATCGAGGTGGATGCCTTCAAGGCGCTGTTCGTGCTGCCGCCCGGACAGATGGGCCAGATCGCCGATTTGTGGGACCGGGCGCGGGAAACCCCCGAGGGCTTCGAGGCGGCGGCCCGCCGGCTGGCCGAATGCTTCGCCTTCGCCCCGCCCCTGCTGGCCGAGGTGCTGAACGCCCTGAACCGCGTGGCCCTGGCCGATGGTCCGCTGCATCCGGCCGAGGAGGCCTTTCTGGCCCGGGTGGCCGATATTTTCGGCCTGAGCGGACGCCATTTCCACCGCGACGAGCGCGACGCCGCCGATCCTTACGCCCTTTTGGGGGTTTCGCGCGGCGCCGACATGGCCGAGATCAAGGCGGCCTGGCGGCGGCTGTCGCGCGAGAACCATCCCGACGCCCTGGCGGCCAAGGGCATGCCGCAGGACTATATCGCCATCGCCACCAAAAAGATGGCCGAGATCAACGCGGCCTACGACCGCATCCGCACCGAACGGGGAGAACATTAGACCATGGCGCCTCCGCCTCTTCTGGCCCTGCGCGACGCTTTCGTCACCTTCGGCGGCCGTCCGCTGTTCACCGGCGCCACCTTGCAGGTGGGACGGGGCGAGAAATGCTGCCTGGTGGGCCGCAACGGCTCGGGCAAATCCACCCTGCTCAAGGTCATCGCCGGACAGCAGACCCTGGACGAGGGCGAACGCTTCGTGCAGCCCGGCCTGCGCCTGGCCTATCTGGCCCAGGATCCGAAGATCGAGGGCGCCACCATCGCCGACTGGGTGGCCACCGGCCTGCCCGGGGACGAGCGCGACCAGCGCTATCGGGTGGATGCGGTGCTGGAGGCCCTGAAGGTGGACGGGCGGCGTGAGCCCGGCCATCTGTCGGGCGGCGAAGGCCGCCGCGCCGCCCTGGCCCGCGCCCTGGTGGGCGAGCCCGACGCCCTGCTGCTGGACGAGCCCACCAACCATCTGGACCTGCCCTCGATCCTGTGGCTGGAACAGGAACTGGCCGCCTACAAGGGCGCCCTGGTGATCATCAGCCACGACCGCGCCTTCCTGACCGGGGTGTCGCGCCAGACCCTGTGGCTGGACCGCGGCATCGTGCGCCGCTCGGAACAGGGCTTCGCCGATTTCGAGCGCTGGCAGGACGAGGTCTACACCGCCGAGGAGGCCGAACAGGCCCGCATGGACAAGCGGCTGGAGGCGGAAACCCATTGGCTGCATCGCGGCGTGACCGCCCGGCGCAAGCGCAACATGGGCCGGCTGCGCGCCCTGATGGACCTGCGCCAGACCCGCGCCGAACAGATCAAGGTGCAGGGCTCGGTGAAGATGGGCCTGGAGTCCGGCGACATGTCGGGCAAGCTGGTGATCGAGGCCAAGGGCATCAGCAAACGCTTCACCGACGCCCAGGGGCGGGACCGGGTCATCGCCAGCGATTTCTCCTGCCTGATCAGCCGTGGCGACCGCGTCGGTCTGCTGGGCCCCAACGGCGCCGGCAAGACCACCCTTTTGAAGATGCTCACCGGCCAGCTGACGCCCGACAGCGGCACCGTGCGCCTGGGCACCAACCTCGCCATCGCCACCTTCGACCAGCACCGCACCCAGCTCGACCCCGAGGCCACGGTGTGGCAGACCCTGACCGACGGCGCCGGCGACAGCATCCATGTGCGCGGCCAGCAGCGTCATGTCATGGGCTATCTGCGCGAGTTCCTGTTCGAGGACCGCCAGGCCCATTCGCCGGTGCGCTCGCTGTCGGGCGGCGAACGCAACCGCCTGCTGCTGGCCAAGCTGCTGGCCAAGCCCTCCAACCTGCTGATCCTGGACGAGCCCACCAACGATCTCGACATGGATACCCTGGATCTGCTGGAGGAGATGCTGGCCGATTACGACGGCACCCTGCTGCTGGTGAGCCACGACCGCGACTTTCTCGACCGTCTGGTCACCAGCGTCATCGCCGTGGAGGGTGACGGCCGCCTGCAGGAATATGCCGGCGGCTATTCCGACTTCCTGCGCCAGCGCGCGCCGGAGATCGAACGCCAGGCGGCGGCCCGGCCCCAGCCCAAAGCGGCGGAGCGGCCCCAGCCCAAAGCCGCCGTCAAGCTCTCCTACAAGGATCAGCGCGAGCTGGACGAGCTGCCCAAGGCCATCGAAAAGCACCATGCCGCCGTGGAGCGGCTGGAGGCGGCCCTGGCCGATCCCGGCCTTTATGGCCGCGATCCCGCCCGCTTCGCCGCGGTCACCCAGCAGCTGGAGGAGGCCCGCACCGCCCTGGCCACCGCCGAGGAGCGCTGGCTGGAGCTGGAAATGAAGCGGGAAGACCTGACGGCGGGCCGATGATCGCGGCGCCCTCGCCCAATTTCGGCCCCCGCCCCGCCGGTCTGCCCATCGACATGCTGGTGCTGCATTATACCGGCATGGACAGCGGCGCCGCCGCCCTGGAGCGGCTGCGCGACCCCGCCGCCCAGGTTTCGGCCCATTATCTGATCGAGGAGGACGGCCGGGTGTTCGCCCTGGTGGCGGAAGAGGCGCGGGCCTGGCATGCCGGGGTGGCCCATTGGCGCAGCGGGAATGATGTCAATTCCCGCTCCATCGGCATCGAACTGGTCAATCCCGGCCACGATTTCGGCTACCGCCCCTTTCCGGCGGCGCAGCGGGCGGCGCTCACCGCCCTGGCCCGCGGCCTCTTGGCCCGCCATCCCATTCCGCCCCGCAACGTGGTGGGCCATGCCGATGTCGCCCCCCGCCGCAAGCAGGATCCCGGCGAACTGTTCGACTGGGCCGGGCTGGCCGCCGCGGGGGTGGGTCTGTGGCCCCGCGCCGACGCCGCGCCGCCGGTGGCCGACATGGCCGCCGCCCTGGCCGCCTACGGCTACGATACCGCCGACCCCGTCGCCGCCATCGCCGCCTTCCAGCGGCATTTCCGCCCGGCCCGCGTCGATGGCGCCGCCGACGACGAATGCCGCGCCCTTCTGGCCCATCTGCTGCGGCTGGCCGAAGAGAAAAATTAAATCCGATAATATGTGACGATCATCACAGACACCGCCGGAAGTAATTCCCGCCATCATTATTTTAGCGCCGCCCGCCGCCATCACGGCGCTTGCGCTTTGCCCGGCAACCGCTTAGGCTCCGCCCCGCGTCAGATGGCCGGATGGCCGCTTCCCGGTTTTACCGGGGGGAGGAAAGTCCGGGCTCCACGGAAATACGGTGCCGGATAACGTCCGGCGGGGGCGACCCTAGGGAAAGTGCCACAGAAAGCAAACCGCCGGTCCGCAAGGCAACTTGCCGGCCGGTAAGGGTGAAAGGGTGCGGTAAGAGCGCACCGCGCGCCTGGCAACAGGGGCGGCACGGTAAACCCCACCGGGAGCAAGACCAAGTAGGGACGGCACGCCCGGAAATCCTAGGGTTTTTCCCCAGGTTTTCCAGGAGCGGGGCGCATTTCCGCGCTGTCGTCCGGGTCGGTCGCGCGAGGCGTCCGGGTAACCGGCGTCCCAGATGAATGGCCATCCAGCCGCCCGCGAGGGCGGTGGACAGAACCCGGCTTACAGGCCGTCTGACGCATTTCCCCCCATGCCCCGAAGGGGCCCACCCCCGCTGTTCCGGCCCATGCCGCCCCATGGCGCGGCCATTTGGAACAAACCGGAACCAATCCTTCGCCCCCGCTTTGACAACAGCCCGTAACCCATGACGGAGGCTGCATTTTTGCCGTGCGAGAATTGCTTTCCACCCTTGAGAAAGACCTTGGAAAAACAACCGCTTCCCCATGGTTTTACTATGAGTTTCCATTGACGCCCATATTTTCCCATGTTATCCCATCAATACCCAATCCCTTCCACACCATGCGTGTTCCGGCGGCTCTCCGTCGGGAAGAGGGGAGTCAGGGTGCGGCGTAACAGGGGGCGATGAGGACGAGCGAGCCATGGCGCTGTTCGTTTCCACTTTCATCAATAAGGTCGATCGCAAGGGACGGGTCTCCGTCCCGGCGTCGTTCCGTGCCGCCTTGTCCGCGCAAAGCTTCCAGGGCATCGTGCTCTACCCCTCCTTCACCACCGCCGCCGCCGAGGGATGCGGCACCGATTTCCTGGAAGAGCTGGCCGCCGCCTCGTCGCAGAGCTTTGATCTGTTCTCTCCCGAGCAGGACGACATCAACACCCTGATCTTCGCCTCCTCGCACCAGCTGGCCTGGGATCCCGAGGGCCGCGTGGTGCTGCCGGAAGAGATCCTGGGCCACGCCGCCATCACCGAGCAGGCCGCCTTCGTCGGCAAGGGCCGCACCTTCCAGATCTGGGAGCCCGAAGCCCTGAAGGCCCATCAGGCCGAGGCCCGCGCCCGCGCCCTGGCCAACCGCCCGCAGTTGAAGCTGCGCCGCCCGGAGGCCGCGTCATGAGCGCCGCCCCGCACATCTCGGTCCTGCTGGACGAAGTGACCCGCGCCCTGGCCCTGGCCGACGGCGCCCTGGTGGTGGACGGCACCTTCGGGGCCGGCGGCTATTCCCGCCGCTTCCTGGACGAGGCCCGCTGCCGCGTTTTCGCCATCGACCGTGATCCCACGGTTTTGGCCCGCGGCGCCGAGCTGGCCAAAAACTACGATGGTCGGCTGACCCTGCTGGCCGGGCGCTTCGGCGATATGGATCATTTGCTGGCCGGCGCCGGCGTGGAGCGGGTGAACGGCGTCGCCCTTGATCTCGGCGTCTCCTCCATGCAGCTCGATCAGGCCGAACGCGGCTTTTCCTTCCAGAAGGATGGGCCTTTGGACATGCGCATGGAAACCAACGGCCCCAGCGCCGCCGATCTGGTCAACACCCTGCCCGAGGCCGACCTGGCCGATATTTTCTGGCGCTACGGCGAGGAACGCCACTCGCGCCGTCTGGCCCGCGCCATCGCCCTCGACCGCAAGAGCGCGCCCTTCACCACCACCTTGCAGCTGGCCGGCATGATCCGCCGCGTGCTGCCCCGCGCCAACGACGGCATCGATCCCGCCACCCGCGCCTTCCAGGCCCTGCGCATCGCCGTCAACGACGAGCTGGGCGAGGTGGAGCGCGGCCTGGCCGCCGCCGAGCGCCTGCTGGCGCCGGGCGGGCGGCTGGCGGTGGTGTCGTTCCATTCGCTGGAGGACCGCGCCGTGAAGGAGTTCCTGCGGCTGCGGTCCGGCAACGCGCCCCAGCCCAGCCGCCATGCCCCGCAGGCGGCGGCGGGCCCCGCCCCCAGTTTTCGTCTTCTGTCCAGAAAGCCGGTGCCGCCTACGCCCGAGGAGAGCGCCGCCAATCCGCGCGCCCGCTCGGCCCGTCTGCGCATCGCCGAACGCACCGACGCACCGGTCTGGACCAGCCAGGGAGGCCGGCCATGAGGCATGGCGCCACCATTCTTTGGGCCATGTTGGCCACCGTCGCCGCCACCGGCCTGTTCCTGCTGAAATATCAGGTGCAGGCCGAGGAACAGCGCCTGCATCATCTGCAAAAACAGATCGTGCAGACCAAGGGCGAGATCCACATCCTGCAGGCCGAGTGGAGCTATCTGAACGAGCCCACCCGCCTGCGCGAGCTGGCCGAGCGCGACCTGAAGCTTGAACCCATCAAGCCCATCCAGATCGCCACCATCGACAGCTTCCCCCTGGTGGGCCCCCATACCGATACCCCCGGCCTGCCCGCGGGCCATGCTCTGGCCCAGGCGCAAAGCCCGCA